>NZ_BCRE01000134.1 GCF_001552435.1 Kribbia dieselivorans NBRC 106261 | reverse complement strand
TGGCCCTGGCCGGAGCGCTGCCGGCCGCCACCGCCCTGGCCGCGCCCAGCACGACCCACGTGACCGTGCTGCGCTCCGCCACGCCCGCGACGGCACCGCTGAACCTCAAGACCGAGATCACCGACGAGGCCAAGGTGCTCGGGGACCGCACCGACGAGGTGAGGACGCGTCTCGACGAGGTGCGCGCCGACAGTGGGCTGCAGTTGTTCGTCGTCTACGTCAAGTCCTTCGACGGGATGACGGGCGAGGAGTGGGCGCAGCAGACGTTCGACACGTCGGGCATGGGCGACAACGACGTGCTCCTCGCAGTGGCGGTCGATGATCGGCGCTACGGCACGTGGAGCACGTCGGACACCGGCCTGACCGCGGAGGACCTGCGCACGGTGCAATCCGAGAACATCGAACCGGCGTTGGCCAAGGACGACTGGGCCGGGGCGGCGATCGCCGCCGCCGACGGGTTGGCGGACGCCAAGGGTGGGTCGGGCATTGGCGGATCGGCGTTCCCGTGGCTTCTCGTGGGAATCCCGGTGGTCGCGGGCGGCGCGGCGTTGATCGCCACCCGCCGCGGCGACAGGTCGGCCAAGGGCGGCGCCGGCACGAGCGTCGGTGGCGAACCTCCGGCCTCGAACGAGGACGACCTGCAGAAGTCGGCGGCGCACGCGCTGATCGACCTCGACGACGCGATCCGCTCCAGCGGTGAGGAACTCAACTACGCCGAGGTCCAGTTCGGCAAGGCCGCGACCCAGCGGTTCCGGGAGGCGCTGGAGAAGGCCCGGGCCACGTCGACGAAGGCCTTCGCGCTGCAGCAGCAGATCGACGAGGGGAGCGTCCCCGCCGGGCAGCGCACGCCGCTGCTCGAGCAGATCCTGGCGCTGGCCACCGAGGCGGACCAGACCCTCGACGCCGAGGTCGAGGAGTTCACCCGGATGCGTGATCTCGAGGGGCGGGCGCCGGAGTTCGTCGCGGAGTTGGATCGTCGCGCGACCGAGGTCACGACCCAGATGCCGGTGGCCGAGCAGCAGTTGGCCGGGTTGAAGGCGCGGTACCCGGCCACGACCCTGGCGACCGTGCAGGCCAACGTCGACCAGTCGCGGGAGCTGCTCACTGAGGCGACCCGCTTCCTCGATCAGGGCCGCGAGCACATCGCCGTGGGCAACCGCACCGCGGCCGTTGTCGCAGCCCGATCGGCGGAGGACGCGATCGGCCAGGCCGAGCGGCTGCTGGCCGCCGTCGGTCGGGCCGGCGAGGACCTGGTGAACGCGCGGTCGCTGCTGGACGCGCACCTGGCGTCGATTTCCTCGGACATCGCCGACGCGCAGCGTTTGAACGCCACCGACGAGGTGACCGTACGCCTGGTCGAGGCCGCACGTGAGGCCGTGACGGTGGGGACCGCGGCACGTGACGGCGGGGACCCGCTGGCCGCCGTAGCGTTGTTGACCCGGGCGGAGGCCGACCTGGACAAGGCGCTGGAGCCGGCGCGAGACACCGAAACCGTGCGCACCAAGGCCTTGGCCGCGCTCGACGAGCGGTTCCGGATCGTGCGGGCGCGGATCGACAGCGTCGACGACACGATCCGCTCCTACCGCGGCGCGGTCGACCGGGACGCGCGGACGGCGATCTCGGAGGCCAAGCGGCTGTACGACGAGGCCGTGGCGGTGCGCTCCTCCGATCTTGAGCAGGCCGGATCGCTGTTGACCCAAGCCGAGGCGCAGGCGCAACGGGCTCTCGACAGTTCCAAGGACGACCTGGACCGCTGGAACTCCGGGCACGGGCGGCGACGCGGCTCGATGGGGATCGATCCGACGTCCCTCATCCTCGGTGGGATCCTGCTCGGCGGCGGGCGTGGCGGCGGCTGGGGTGGCTCCGGTGGCAGCTGGGGTGGAGGCGGCCTCGGCGGCGGCGGCGGATTCGGCGGCGGCGGATTCGGCGGCGGCGGATTCGGCGGCGGCGGCCGGTTCTAGGCAGCGGGGTCTACCGCACTCGAGAGTGGAAGTCCTGCTGCGCGGCTTCGAGCCCGGAACGCACCAGTGCCTCGACGGCGTCGGCCGCGTCGGAGACGAGGAACGGGACCTCCTTCTTCTCGACCGAGGAGAAGTCCTTGAGCACGAACGAGGCAGCGTCCATTCGCCCCGGGGGGCGGCCGATGCCGACGCGCACGCGCAGATAGTCCTTCGTGCCGAACGATGACGAGATGGAGCGCAGCCCGTTGTGGCCACCCTCTCCCCCACCGAGTTTGAGGCGGACGTCACCGAAGGGAATGTCCAGTTCGTCGTGGACGACAATGGCGTGCGCCGGGTCGACGGAGAAGAAGGTCGCGAGCGCCTTGACCGGGCCGCCGGATTCGTTCATGTAGGTCGACGGGACGGCGATGATCGCCTTGGGTCCGCCCGGGCCGCCAAGTCGCACGGTTTCCGCGGAGGCGCGTGCCTTGTGCGTGCGCAGTCGCACGCCGGCGCGGGAGGCGAGTTCGTCGATGACCATGGCACCGACGTTGTGCCGGTTGCCGGCGTATTGGATGCCGGGATTGCCCAGCCCGACGATGAGCCACGTGTCGTTGTCCACGGGCTCCGAGTATGCCAGCGGGGCCGGCCCGCAGATGCGGACCGGCCCCGGCGTGGTCAGGGTGGGAGAACGACGCTCCCTGGGATCACTCGGACTCGGAAGCCTCTTCGGCGGCCGGGGCCTCTTCAGCGCCACCCTCGGACTCGGCCAGGTCGGCTTCGAGCGCCTCGGCGGAGATCTGCGCGGTGACGTTGACGACGAGCAGGTCGGCGTCAACGGCGAGGGCCGAGCCCTGGGGCAGGGTGACCTCGCCGGCGGTGATCTGTGTGCCGGCCGCCAGACCCTCGACGGAGACGGTGATCGACTCGGGCAAGTGGGTGGCCTCGGCCTCGACCGACAACGTCGGAGCGTCGAGCTGAACGATGGTGTCCGGACCGGCCTGGCCCTCGACGTGCACCGGAATGTCGACGACGACCTTCTCGCCGCGCTTGACGGTCACGAGGTCGATGTGCTCGATGACCGGCTTGATCGGGTCACGCTGCACGTCCTTGGCCAGGGCGAGCTGCTTGGTGCCATCGAGCTCGATGGTGAGCAGGGCGTTGGCCTGCTTGAGCGCCATCATCGCGTCGTGGCCGGGCAGGGAGACGTGGATCGGCTCGGCGCCGTGGCCGTAGATGACCGCGGGGACCTTGCCGGCGCGGCGGGCGCGGCGGGCCGCACCCTTGCCGAACTCGGTGCGGGCCTCGGCCTTGATGAGGATCTCGTCGGACATGGGAACTCCTGAAGGTGATTCACGGTCCGGCGGAACGGACCTCGGGCGGTGGTCCTCGACGTGGGGCGCGGCACGCGCGGGCGCACCCTTCAGGGACACACCGCGTCGATCACGGACACCGTTCGTGCAGCGTCCCTCGCCGAGGTAACCCGCAGAGTCTACGTGACGCCCGGCCGGCCGTCCAAAACCACCCTGACCACGGTGCATTCCCTGAGCACCCGACGCATTTCCAGGTGGATTTCGCGAATTGCCCCATGGGTGAAGATTCACCTACCGCCGGGTAGGCATTCACGCCGGCGAGACCGTGAATCCTCCCTTTTGGGCTCCATTGTGGGCAGATTTCCACACCCGAGTGGTGCAGCACCGCGAACATCGCTATGCTCCGAAATCGAGTCGGGTCATGGGGCCGGGCGCGAAGCCTTCCAGGGGAGACAGCATGAGCAACAACACTGGCGTGACGCGACGCCGCCTCGTTCAGGGGGCCGCATGGTCCGTCCCCGCCATCGCCATCGCCACGCCGGCACTGGCCGCCAACTGCTCGCCGAACTCGCCGTGTGGCAACGTCACCGCGGGCAAGGGCTTCAAGGTGCCGGGAAGTAGTTGTGGCGGAATGTGGGACAAGGGCTACGGCTTCAGTTTCACCTTCACCAACACCGACACCGTTGACGACATGCTCATCACGAAGGTGGAGTTCCAGAAAATCGTCTTCACCGGGTCTGGGACGCAAGGCGCGATCGAAGGTCCGCAGAACTTCACCGTTCCTGCCGGCAAGGACGTGACGGCGTACTTCAACTTCCGCAACACGAGCAGCTCGAACGCTGACATCAGCGGCCAGATCCGGTTCACGTGGCACCGCATCGACGGCGGCACCACCGAGGGTCCCTTCACCTCCGAGTGGCTGCCGTTCAGCCAGCACATCGGCGACGACGCCGGCGGCGCCACCGGCTGTGGCAACGCCAGCTGGTGCCCGCCGGCTAATGGCATCACGACCAGCGGCGGTCCCTGCGCCTGACACACGACACGCATCCACGAAGGCCCCCGGAGATTCCGGGGGCCTTCGCGCGTTTCCGACTCGATCCTGAGACGCGTCAGCTCTCCGACCGCGCTCCGGCGGTCGCCTCGACCCGGCTCGGTGCACCACGGCCAGCCGTGAGCGAGCCCAGGCTCGGCAGATGACGACGCAGAGCCGGCAATCGCACCCCGCCCTCGTCGAGCCGCACGGCCACGACCCCGGCGAGGATGAGCAGCCCACCGAACAACTGCACCGAGCGCGGCAGTTCCCCGAGCAGGAGCCACGCAAACAGCACGGCGAACAGCACCTCGGTCAGCCCGACGAAGCCGGCGACCTTCGAGCCAAGCGCCCGCGCGGCCATGGTCCCGGTGACGTAGGCCGTCGCCCCGGCCACCACCGCGAGCCAGCCGATCGCCGCCCACCAGGGGAACGAGACTCCGGCAAGCACGACGTCGACCGACGCCGAATGCCACGGCAACACCCCGACGAACCCGAGCGCGATGAGCGTCAGCGCCCCGACGGCGAGCGAGAAGCCGACGAAGCTCACCGGTGGCAGCGAGTCCTCATCGACGTGACCGGCCGAGACGTAGAAGACCGCCAGGCCCACCGCCGCTCCGAGGCCCCACAGCACACCGATGGCGTTGACCTGGACCCCCGAGAGCACGTCGAGCACGAACACCAAACCCACGACGGCGAGCGCCGCCCCCACGAGCGTCAGGGGGCGCGGCCGCTGACCGTGGGCCAGCCACATCCAGCCGATGACGAGCATGATGCCGAGGTACTCGAGCATGAGCGCCACCCCGACCGACAGCGACTGCAGCGCATAGAAGTAGGCGACCTGGCAGCCCGCCACGGCCGCCAGCCCATAGCCGATGACCTGCCCGGCATTGTGGCGCACCAGCCACCAGTTGCCCTTGAGCGCCGACACCGCCGGCCAGAGCAGGAGCAGCGCGGCGAGGCCGACGCGCAGCGTCACCACGGCACTCGGACTCCACCCCGAGTGCAGCAGGGACTTGGCGAAAGGACCGGATGTGCCGAACGTGGCTGCCGAAAGCAGCGCAACGACCATGCCGAATCCGAGAGACTGGCGCGACGAGATGTCCACAGGGGCGACCTCCTTGTGAAGTGCGAGGTCGCCGGGCATCGGTTCGCGGGCAGGACCATTGCAACGTGTCATGAGTCAACTAGACTGACGCTCATGACAGTAGACCCACAAGGCGTCAGGAGTCAAAATGGCGTTTACACATGACACGGATGTGGCGCTGCAGAGCGCTGCGGCGCTGGTGAACACCCAGGCCGGGCCGGAGTCCGCCGATCCGACGCGCGACGATCTGCGCTCCCTCGATGACTTGCGCGCATTCTGGAACGAATGGGAATACAGCGGGCCACCCCCGACGGCGCCAGCCGACGTGGCGCCTGTGCAGGCACTGCGACCACGGCTACGCGAGTTGTGGCACGCCGATGAGGCCCGCGTCGTCGAGATCGTCAACGATCTGCTCGCCGAGTCACAGGCACTCCCCCAACTGGTCAAACACGACCAGTGGGACTACCACCTCCACGCCACGCGCAGCGACGCTCCGGTCTCGCAGCGGATGGCCGTGGAGGCGGCGATGGCGCTCGTCGATGTCGTGCGCGCGGGCGAGCTCAGCCGGCTGCGCATCTGCGCTGGAGAGGACTGCGACAACGTCGTCGTCGACCTCTCCCGCAACCGCTCCAGGCGCTTCTGCGACCACGGGTGCGGCAACAAGGCGAACGTCGCGGCCTACCGGGCCCGTCAGGGCCAGGCAGACCGCGACTGACGGCGTCGGTCAGGCGCCGCCCTCGAAGAGGCTGGTGACCGACCCGTCCTCGAAGACCTCCTGGATCGCGCGGGCGATCAACGGGGCGGAGGACAGCATGGTCAGCTTGTCGAAGTGCTTCTCCGACGCGAGCGGCAGCGTGTTCGTCACGATGATCTCGTCGGCCGCGCAGGCCTTGAGCCGGTCCACCGCCGGGCCGGAGAAGATGGCATGCGTCGCGGCGATGACGACGCTCGCTGCCCCGTCGGCCATAAGGGCATCGGCCGCCTTGGCGATCGTGCCGCCGGTGTCGATCATGTCGTCGACGAGCACGCAGACGCGGCCCTCGACCTCACCGACGACGCGGTTGGCGACGGTCTCGTTCGGCCGGTTGATGTCCCGGGTCTTGTGGATGAACGCCAGCGGGGCGCCGCCGAGCCGGTTCGACCAGTGCTCGGCGACCTTGATCCGGCCGGCGTCCGGGGAGACGACGGCGAGGTCCTGACCGCCGTACTTCGACCACACGTACTGCGTCAGGATCGGCAGCGCCATGAGGTGGTCCACCGGACCGTCGAAGAAGCCCTGGATCTGGTCGGTGTGTAGGTCGACGGCCATGAGGCGGTCGGCCCCAGCGGTCTTGAACAGGTCGGCCATGAGCCGGGCAGAGATCGGTTCGCGGCCGCGGTGCTTCTTGTCCTGCCGGGCGTAGCCGTAGAAGGGCAGCACCACGGTGATCCGCTTGGCCGAGGCGCGCTTGAGCGCGTCGACCATGATCAGGTGCTCCATGATCGCCTCGTTGATCGGCGCCGCGTGCGACTGGATGACGAACGCATCGGAGCCTCGTACCGACTCCTCGTAGCGCACGTAGATTTCACCGTTGGCGAAGTCATACGCCGAGGTCGGCACGAGTTCGGTGCCGAGCTGGTCGGCGATCTCCTGCGACAGCTCTGCGTTGCACCGCCCCGAGAACACCATGAGGTTGCGCTCGGGAGTCTTGTGAATACCGGTCATGCCTGCTCCTGCTCGCCCTCGGTGCTGGTCTGCGCGTCGGTGGTGCGCGCGGCCGCGGCGGCGGCGGCCGCCGCGGAATCGGGGCGCGTCCGCTCCACCCACCCGGCGATGTTGCGTTGCTGCGCGCGGGTCACGGCCAACTCGCCGGGCCCGACGTTCTTGGTGATCGCCGATCCGGCCGCGACATAGGCCCCATCGGCGAGGGTCACCGGAGCGACGAGCACCGAGTTGGAGCCGACGAAGGAGTGCTTGCCCAGGACCGTCTGGTGCTTGTTCGTGCCGTCGTAGTTGGCGAAGATCGTGCCGGCGCCGACATTGCTGCCCTCGCCCACGACCGCGTCACCGCAGTACGCGAGGTGAGGGACCTTCGCTCCGTCATGGATCTTGGCGTTCTTGGTCTCGACGAACCCGCCGATCTTGCCGCCAACACCGAGTTCGGTGCCCGGGCGCAGGTAGGAGAAGGGCCCGACCTTGGCGTCGGCGCCGATGACCGCAAGGTTGGCCTCGGTGCGCTTGACCTCGGCGTGGGCGCCCACCTCCGTGTCGATCAGGGTCGTGTCCGGACCGATGACCGCGTGGGTGCCGATGGTCGAGGCGCCGATCACCTGGGTGCCGGGCAGGATCAGCGCGTCGCGTTCGATGGTGGCGTGCACGTCGATCCACGTCGTGTCCGGGTCGACGATCGTCACGCCCTCGCGCATCCACCGCTCGCAGGTGCGCTGGTTGAGGACCTTGCCCAGACGCGCGAGCTGCACCCGGTCGTTGACGCCCTCGGTCTGCCAGATGTCGTCACACAGGAAGGCCTCGACCTTGCCACCGGCCTCGCGCGCGAGCTGGAGCACGTCGGTGAGGTACTTCTCGCCCTGCGCATTGTCGGTGCCGATCTTCGGGAGCGCCGTGCGCAGTACCTCGGCGTCGAAGGCGTAGATACCGGAGTTGAACTCCTTGATCTCCCGTTCGGCGTCGGTGGCGTCCTTGAACTCGACGATTCGCTCGACCGACCCGTCGGCGCCGCGCACGATGCGCCCGTACGACTTCGGGTCATCCAGGGTCGCGGTGATGACGGTCACGGCGGCGCCGGCCGTGACGTGCGCCTCGGTCAGCGCGGTGAGGGTCTCGCCGCTGAGCAGCGGCACGTCGCCCATGGTCACGAGGACCGTGCCCTGCAGCTGCGGGTCGAGGGCGAGGAGGCCACACTCGACGGCGCGGCCGGTGCCCTTGATCTCGTCCTGGTCGGCGATGATCGCGGTTGGGTCGGCCTGGTTGATGAACTCGATGACGCGGTCGCGCTCGTGGCGCACCACGACGGCCACGTTCTCGGCCTCGGCACCGTGGGCGGCGCGCAGGGCGTGTCCGAGGAGCGGGTCACCACCGATGCGGTGCAGCACCTTCGGGGTGTCGGACTTCATGCGAGTGCCCTCACCTGCGGCAAGGATGATGACGGCGGCCGGACGTTGTGCGTTCACGCGGTGTGCTCCGTGGGGGTCGGGGGCCTGCGACGCCGGCACGGTGGTGCCAGACCTGCTCACTCTACCCAGCCCCGGTACACGGCGATGGATTGGTTCACGCACGGGCTCTTGACGCGCGCACCCTGCACGGGCACACTTTGAGCACCCATTCAATGAATGGTCATTCAGCAAGGACGCCGAATCTGTCGAGGAGATGCACATGGACAGCCCCCGCACGCTCGTCCCCGAGCCCGGCTCGACCTGGGCCCACCGCATGGTCACGGAAGATGGGACCGTCCGAGGTGAACTCGTGCAGGTGCCGATCGACAGCGTCGGCCAGGGTGAGGTGCTCATCCACGCCGAGTACTCGAGCCTGAATTACAAGGATGCTCTCGGCGTGCTCGGCCACGCGCCGATCTACCGGAAGCTCCCCCTCATTGCCGGTATCGACGTCGTGGGCGTCGTGGCGGAATCCACCTCCCCGGCCGTGCCGGTGGGCCAGCGGGTCGTCGTCACCGGGTTCGGACTCGGCGAGGACTCCGACGGCGGGTATGCGCAGTGGGTGCGCGTGCCGGCCGAGTGGGCCGTCCCACTTGACGACTCCCTCTCGTCATGGGAGGCCATGGCCCTGGGCACCGCCGGCATCACGTCGGCCCTGGCCATTGCGCGACTCGAACAGCAGGGGCTGACTCCCGGCTCCGGCCCGGTGGCCGTCACCGGTGCCAGCGGCGGGTCCGGCAGTCTGGCCGTGGCCATGCTCGTGCGGCTCGGCCACGAGGTCGTCGCCTTCACCGGATCACCCCAGGCGCGAGCCCTGCTGACGGAGCTCGGTGCGGCCGAGGTGCGCGACCGGCCGGATGTCTCCAGCGGCAAGGCCCTGGAGAGCGCCCAGTGGGCCGGCGCGGTCGACGCGGCCGGCGGGCCCGTGCTCGCGTGGCTCGCACGCACGCTCAAGCCGGGCGGCAGCGTGGCGACCTTCGGCAACACCGCCGGCAACGACGTGCCGTTGACCGTGATGCCGCTCATCCTCCGCGCGGTCAACATCCTCGGCGTCAACACCGGCAACTACTTTGACACCGGGCTGCGGCATGAACTGTGGCGCCGACTGGCCACGGACATGCGACCACAGAACCTCGACTCGTTGGCCACCACCGTCGGCCTGACCGAGCTGGTACCCGCACTGGAGCGCCTCCATGCCGGAGAGGTGAACGGGCGTGTCGTCGTCGACCTCAACCGCTAGGGCCCTCTACTTCGACGATCTGGAGCTCGGCCAGGAGTACGTCACGCGCGGCCGGACCGTCACCGAGTCGGACATCACCCTGTTCGCCGGGTGGAGCTGGGACACCAACCCCGTCCACACCGACGAGGTGGTCGCCGGCGGCACTCCGTTCGGCACCCGCGTGGCCCACGGGCTCATCGGCCTCTCCATGGCGATGGGGCTGATCTCGCGGCTCGACATCTTCGACGATGCGGCGCAGGCCTTCCTCTCGATCGACGAATGGCGCTTCCTGGCCCCTCTGCGTCCGGGCACCACGATCCACTGTGTGGTCGAGGTCGTCACCCTGCGCCCGACCTCCGACGGTCGACGCGGAGTGGTCGCGCGACGCCTGTCGGTCAAGGACCAAAGCGGCGCTCTGCTGCAGCAGGGGGTCGTTACGGTCCTCATGCACCGAAAGCCTGAATAGTCATTCAAAATCGCTTGACGTCCACGGATCCACCCCGTACCTTTTGTGTTGAATGAACGTTTATTCAAGGAGACAATGATGTCCACAGGCAGTGCGCCGCCGATACTTGAGACCAAGGCGCTGACACGAAGCTTCAGCGGCTTCACCGCGGTCAACTCGGTCGATCTGACGATCGGCGAGGGCACCGTGCACGCGCTGGTCGGGCCCAACGGGGCTGGCAAGACCACGCTCTTCAACCTGTTGACCGGCTTCCTCACGCCGAGCTCAGGCACGATCCACTTCCAGGGTCGGGACATCACCGGGATGGACCCCGAGCGGATCGTCCCGCTCGGCTTGGCCCGGTCCTTCCAGATCACCAGCCTGTTCGAGCAGATGTCCCTGCTCGAGCACCTCGAGCTCGCCCTCGCCTCCGGCACCGGACTGACCCGCAAGTTCTGGAAGTCCGTCAAGGTCCTGGGCCGGTTCCACGACCGGGGCATGCAGCACCTCGAGGAGGTCGGGCTCGCCGACCGCGCCAACCAGGCCGCCGGATCGCTCTCCTACGGCCAGAAGCGGGCGCTGGAGCTGGCGCTCGCCCTGGCGTTGGAGCCGAAGCTCCTGCTGCTCGACGAGCCGACCGCCGGCATGGGTCTGGAGGACGTCGACCGCACCATCGAACTGATCCAGCGCCTGCGCCACGGCCGCACGGTCGTCTTCGTCGACCACAACATGCACGTCGTCGGCTCGCTGGCCGATGAGGTCACGGTGCTGCAGTCCGGCCAGATCCTCGCCCAGGGGACCTACGACGCCGTGCGCGCCGACGAGCGCGTCATCACCGCCTACCTCGGAGAATCCCATGCCTGAGACGACCCTGTCCGAGCAGTTGCCCGCCGGCCAGACCGGGACGCCCGTCCTCGAGGTCAGCGACCTGTCCGCCTGGTACGGCGAGGCCCAGGCCCTGCGAAACGTCTCCCTCGAGGTGCGAGTCGGTGAGGTGGTCACCCTCGTCGGCCGCAACGGCGCCGGCAAGAGCACCACGCTGCGCTCCGTCATGGGCCTGCACCGTCACATCTCCGGCAACATCCGCCTCGACGGTCAGGACATCACCTCGCGTACCGCCGAGCGTCGCGCCCGGGCCGGCATCGGCTGGGTTCCCGACGACCGCGGTATCTACGCCTCGCTGACCGTCATGGAGAACCTCACCCTGCCCCCGGTGGTCGACCGTGACGCCGCCTGGAGCCTGGAGCGGATCTTCGAACACTTCCCGGTGCTGCACACCCGCCGCAACTTCCCGGGCACGAAGCTCTCCGGCGGTGAGCAGCAGATGCTCGCCATGGCCCGGCCCCTGCGCATGGGCGCGAAGATGCTGCTCGTCGACGAGGCGAGCGAGGGCCTGGCTCCGGTGATCGTCACCCAGATCGGGGACATCATCCGGGAGATCAAGAAGTCCGGCGTGTCCGTCCTCCTCGTGGAGCAGAACGTCAACTTCGCCTCCACGGTGGCCGACCGCCACTACCTGCTGGCCGAGGGTGAGGTCGTCGAGTCGCTGGGCAATGACGAGTTCCAGTCGCGCCTCGAGGAGCTGCTCCACCACCTGGGCATGTAGCCCCGCCCTGCACGGCCCCGTCACCCCACACCACTCCCTGGGGCGCTCGCGCCCGCCCAGCACCACCAGTTCAGCCCACCCATCACTCACCCCAACTGCTCAATCAGTTACTCAACGAGGAGTCATTCCACATGTTCAAGTCATCCCTGAAGATCGTGCTCGGCACCACCGTCGCCGTCTCGCTCGCCGCCTGCGGCGGGGCCGGCGGCCCCGGTGGCGGCAGCGAGAAGATCTCCGACGGCAAGTTGGTCCTCGGCGTCCTCAACGACCAGTCCGGCCCGTACAAGGACCTGTCCGGTCCGAACTCCGTCGAGGCCGTGAAGATGGCCGTGGAGGACTGGAAGGCCGCGCACAAGGACGACGCCGTCACCACCGACATCGAGGTCATCACCGCGGACTTCTCGACCAAGCCCGACGTGGCCAACACGAAGGCCCAGGAGATGTACGACCGGGAGAACGCGGACATCATCCTCGACGTCCCGAACTCGGCCGCGGCCCTGGCCGTCGCGACCCAGGCGAAGAACAAGAAGCGCGTCTACATCAACGTCGGCGGTGGCACGAGCGCGCTGACCGGAGCGTCGTGCAACAAGTACACGTTCCACTGGGCCTACGACACCTACATGCTCGCCAACGGCGCCGCGAAGAGCGTGACGGACAGCGGTGGCAAGACCTGGTCGATCGTCTACCCGGACTACGAGTTCGGTCAGGCCAGCGACAAGCTCTACACCGGCGCGGTCGAGGCGGCCGGCGGCAAGGTCATCGCACACATCCCCACGCCGTTCCCCAACGAGAACTTCGCCACCTTCATCACCAAGGCCCAGCAGGGCAACCCCGACGTGATCGCGTCGATGCACGGTGGCGGTGACCTGGCGAACTTCTTCAAGCAGTACCAGCAGTCCGGTGGTGACAAGAGCACCAAGGTCGTCGGCGGTGTCGTGTTCCTCAGCGACATCAAGTCCATCGGCGCGGAGCCCCTCAAGGGCATGCAGTTCACCGACAGCTGGTACTGGAACATGGACAAGGAGGCCCGCGCCTGGGCCGACCGCTTCCAGGAGAAGGTCGGCACGCGTCCGACCGCGATCAACGCCGGCAACTACTCCGCCGCCTACCAGTACCTCGAGGCCGTCCAGGAGGCCGGCACCGACAAGTCCGACGACGTCGTGGCGAAGCTTGAGGGCAAGAAGATCAACGACATCTTCCTGCGCAACGGCGAGATCCGGGCCCAGGACCACCGCGTCATCCACGACGTGTACCTGGCCGAGGTCAAGGACCCCAAGGACATCAAGGAGGACGAGGACTTCGAGAAGATCGTCACGACGATCCCCGCCGCCAACGCCTTCCGTCCGCTGGACCAGTCCGAGTGCTCGATGTAGGTCACTGCCGCCGCAGTGACTGCCGGGCAGACGTCCCTCCAGACAGGTAGGTGAGCATGGGCTCCTTCATTCAATACACCCTTCAAGGACTCGCATCAGGTGGGTTCTACGCGTTGGCCGCGCTCGGGCTTGCCGTGATCTTCGGTGTGCTCGGAGTCGTGAACTTCAGCCACGGCTCGATGTACATGCTCGGCGCCGTAGGCACGGTGGTCGCGCTCGACGAGTTCGGCCTGTCCTTCTGGGCGTCGCTGATCGTCGTGCCGCTGGTCCTCTTCGTCTTCGGCGTGCTCCTCGAGCGCGGGCTGGTCCGATGGCTGCTGAAACTCGACCCGCTGTACAACTTCCTGCTGACCTTCGGCGTCACGCTCGTGATCGTCGACCTGGTCAAGCGGCGGTACGGGTCCTCCGGCATGCCGTACGACACGCCCGCCGGGCTGCGTGGCCAGATCGCCCTGGGCGGTCTGGAGTTGCCGACCTACCAGGTCTTCGCCGCGCTGCTCTCCGTGCTGGTCTGTGTCGCGGTCTGGGTGATCCTGGTCAAGACCCGGGTCGGCATGATCGTGCGGGCCGCCACCGAGGAACCCGATCGCAGCCGCGCCCTCGGGGTGAACGTGGCCATGTGGGTCACACCCGTGTTCGGGTTCGGGATCGCGCTGGCCGGGCTGGCCGGGGTGCTCGCGGCACCCACCCGCTCGGTCACGGCGGACATGGGGACGAACTTCATCATCATCCTCTTCGCCGTCGTCGTGATCGGCGGGCTCGGTTCGATCTTCGGAGCCGTCGCGGCCGGCTTCATCGTCGGCCTCGTCGAGGCCTTCGGGCAGGCGTACGCGCCGGCGTACGCCCAGGTCCTGATCTTCGTCCTCATGGCCGGGGTACTCCTGGTCAAGCCAACTGGCCTCTTCGGATCGGGGGAACACTCATGAGCGAACACCTAGTCGGGACCAGCCATCTGGAGACCGCTGCCACGGCGGCACCGGAACGGCGCGAGCGGGCGTGGGCCCGTCCCCTGTACCTCCTTCTCGCGCTGCTGCTCGCGTGTGCACTGCCGTGGTTCATCTACCCACCGATCGCGTTGGACATCCTCTGCTGGGGCCTGTTCGCGATCTCGGTCGACCTGCTGCTCGGCTACACCGGCCTGCTCAGCTTCGGGCACGCCGCGTTCTGGGGCTCGTCGGCATACATCACCGGCATCGTGGCCATCGAGACCGGGATGCCCTTCCCGGTGGCCATTCTGCTGGGTGCACTCGCGGCCATGGTGATCGCCGTGCCGACGGGTTGGTTGGCGGTGCGGAGCACCGGCATCTACTTCGCGATGGTCACCCTCGCCTTCGCGCAGATGCTCTACTTCGTCGCGAACCGGGCCTCCGGCCTGACCGGTGGTGAGAACGGGTTGCAGGGCATTCCGCGGCCCTTCTTTGGGATGGAACTCATCGAGACCGAGGCGTTCTACTTCTACTACGCCGCGCTCCCGTTGATCATCCTCGGCTGCTTCATCGCCTGGCGGACCGTGCACTCACCGTTCGGTCGGGTCCTGCTGGCCATCCGCGACAACCCCGCCCGTGCCCGGGCCCTCGGGTTCGACGTCGAGGGCTACAAGATCGTCGTCTTCGTGATCTCGGCGGGCATCGCCGGTGTCGCCGGCGGGGTCTTCTCGTCCGGGCACGGCTTCGCCTCGCTCAACGACCTCATGTGGACCACGTCCGGCAAGGCCGTGCTGATCACCGTGCTCGGCGGCATCGGCACCCTGTGGGGCGCCATGGTCGGGTCCGGCATCCTCGTCACCTTGGAGGACTACCTGACCACCCTCGGCTTCGAGGGCATCGGCATCGTGACCGGCACGATGTTCATCGTCATCGTGCTGCTCTTCCGACGGGGAATCTGGGGCAGCGTGCAGCAGGCATGGCACTGGGCCCTGGGCAAGGCGCGTCTGCGCTGGGGCTGATCACCTCACCTTCCAGCCAACGGAGCCGCGTGGCCCATGTCGACGACACGGGTCACGCGGCTCCGTTCATGTGTATGGCGTTGCTCCCCGGGCAGGAGTCGAACCTGCGTCGCTAATCCTGATTCAAAGTCAGGCGGGCCCTGCCGGCAGACCAACCGGGGAACGTCCGGGTTCGCACCCGGCCACCCAAGGGTAGACGACGACACCGAGGCGATTTGCACCCACACGGCATGATTGACCGGTGGCCACTCAGTCGAAGAAGTCCCCAACGCGCGCTGTCCGGATGACCGGCACCCAACGTCGCGAGCAACTCATCGAGGTGGGTCGCGGACTTTTCGCCCGTCACGGCTTCGAGGGCACGAGCGTCGAGGAGATCGCCGCGGCGGCCAAGGTCTCCAAGCCCGTCGTCTACGAACACTTCGGCGGCAAGGAGGGGCTGTACGCCGTGGTCGTCGACCGCGAGATCGCCGAACTCACCGAGATGATCACCACGGCGCTGACCACACCCGGCACGAGCAAGCAGGTCATCGAGCGGGCTGCCCTGGCGCTGCTCGACTACATCGAGGGGTCGACCGATGGATTCCGGATCCTCGTGCGGGACAGCGGAATCGGTCAGTCCAGCGGCTCCTATGCGACATTGATCAGCGATGTCACCAGCCAGGTTCAGCACATCCTCGTTGCGGCGTTCAAGCGCCACAAACTCGATGCCAAGGCCGCCCCGATGTACGCCCAGATGCTCGTCGGGAGCGTCGCACTGGTGGGTCAGTGGTGGTTGGATCACCGTTCGTTCAAGAAGGCCGATGTCGCCGCGCACGTGGTCAACCTCGCGTGGAACGGCCTGACCGCGCTGGACAGCAAGCCCGTCATCTCGGCACGGGTGCTCAACGGCACCCCGGCGGCCGAGAAGTCCTGACCACGCACGTCTCCGTTGTCTTGATGTCAAGAGTCTCGACGGGGCCGCTAGAGTGGCGAGATGGGGATCCCCGAACGCGCGCCTGACATCGACGACGTCGATGTCATCGTCGCGGCGTGGCGGCGGGAACGCCCGGACCTGGATGTCTCGCCGCTCGAGGTCTTCTCACGCGTCTCGCGCTTGGCCCGCCTGCTCGACTTGGCTCGGGCACAGGCCTTTCGCACCCACGACCTCGACGGGTGGGAGTTCGACGTCCTCTCCGCGCTCCGCCGTGCCGGAGCGCCGTACGAACTCTCCCCCGGCCACCTGAGCACCGAGACCCTCGTCACCAGCGGCACGATGACCAACCGCGTCGACCGCCTCGTCGAGCGTGGCTTTGTCTCCCGGCACCGTTCACCGACGGATCGTCGTGGCGTCCTGGTTCGACTCGAACCCACCGGGCGCGACGCGGTCGACAACGCGATGTCCGACCTCGTGCAAGCCGAGCAGGCGTTGCTCGGGGCGCTCGACACGAACGAGCGAGCCGAGATCGCCGCCCTGCTGCGCAGCTTGCTCGGCCCGCTCGAACCACCGTCGACGAAGTCGTGACGTCCTACTTGCCGCTGTAAACCGGGAACACGCTGTGCTCGCCGTAGTCGGCGGCGTTGAGGTCGCGCAGCGCGGTCATGTCCGCCTCGGAGATCTCGAAGTCGACCTGGGCGTTGGCGCGCATGTGGTCGGGGTTGGCGGTCTTGGGCAGGGACTGCGTGCCCAACTGCAGGGTGTAGCGAATGCACAGTTGCGGCACGGTCACCCCGTAGCGCTCAGCCATCGCCTGCACCTGCGGGTTGTCGAGAATCGCCCCGTGCGCGATCGGCGAATAGGCCTGAACGAGAATCCCCCGGTCCTGGCAGTACGCGATGAGCTCGGTCGGCGTGTTGCCCGCGTGCACGAGCAACTGATTGACGTGCGGTGTCACGGTCGAGGTCACGGCGATGTTCTCCAGGTCGGACTGGAGGAAGTTCGAGACTCCGATGGAGCGCACCTTGCCGGCCTTGTAGGCGTCCTCGAGCGCGCGCCACGCCTCGCGGTTGCCCTCGGCGTAATCGCCGCCGCGGAAGTCCTCCCACGGCTGCGGAGCATGGATGAGCATGAGGTCGATGTAGTCGAGGCCCAAGGTGGTCAGGGAGCCGTCGATCGCGGCGGTGGCGGCGTCGTGGTCCTTGATCTCGGCGGCGAGCTTGGTCGAGATGAACAGCTCGTCGCGGGCGACGCCGCTGGTGCGGATACCCTCGCCGACGCCGCGCTCGTTGCCGTACGCCTGAGCGGTGTCGATGTTGCGGTAGCCGATCTCGATCGCGTCGCGGACCGCCTGAGCCGCCTTGTCGTCATCGATGAACCAGGTGCCCAACCCCAGCTTGGGAATCGTCACGTCATTGGACAGGATGTAGGTCTCGGTGAGGATCATGCGTCGCTCCGCTTCTCGTTCAGATGGGTGTAAATGTCGTCGGTGACCGGCTCGAGCCACTCGTTGGAGAGGTTCTCGCCGGGGACGGCGATGGCGATGTGGGTGAACCACGATCCGGCCTTGGCGCCGTGCCAGTGCTTGACGCCGGCAGGGACCTGCGCAACGCTCCCGGGTTCCATGCTTTCGGGCTCCTGGCCCTCGATCTGGTGCCAACCACTGCCGGCGACGCACAGCAGGATCTGACCGCCGCCGGAGGACGCGTGGTGGATGTGCCAGTTGTTGCGGCAGCCGGGCTCGAAGGTGACGTTCGCGATGGAGACGCCTTCGGAGGTCAGGGGCTGCAGGTAGCTCTGCCCGATGAAGTACTCGGCGTAGGCGTCGTTGGGTTGGCCCTTGCCGAAGATCGGATCGATGTTCATCTCAGCCATGTATCGATTCTCCGCCTCGGTGAAGGCCGGGTGCAGCGGAGGAAATCATCCTGGGAGAAGATTGTCCCCCTTTCGGTCCTAGGCCCCGGTGGAAGACTGGGCGAATGAGCGGTGAGACCAACCAGAACGAACTCGGGACCTTCCTCAAGGCCCGTCGCGCTGCCCTCACGCCGCGCGACCTGGGGCTGCCCGAGGGGTCGGGGGCGCGCCGGGTGGCCGGGCTGCGCCGCGAGGAGGTGGCCCAGCTCGCCTCCATCAGCACCGACTACTACACGCGCATCGAACAAGGCCGGATCGGTGTGTCGGCACCTGTGCTGGGCATCCTCGCCGATGTGCTGCGGCTCGACGAGGATGAGCGACGGTACCTGTTCAGCCTGGCTGGGAAGCCGTCTGGTCGCGCGCCTCGGCAGACGGTGCAGAAGGTCGCGCCGCAGTTGCGGCGGTTGCTCGACGATCTGGTGACGACGCCGGCTGTCGTCATGGGGCGCCGCATGGACCTACTCGCGTGGAACCGGTTGGCGGCGGCGATGATCACCGACTTCGGGGCGGTGCCGGCCAAGCAGCGGAACTACGTGCGGATTCTGTTCACCGATCCGGCGATGCGGGCGCTGTATGCGGATTGGGAGTCGGTCGCGATGACCGCGGTGGCGCAACTGCGTATGGAGGCGGCGAAGTATCCCGATGACCCGCGGCTCGCGGGGTTGGTCGGCGAACTGTCAGTGCAGGACGCGCAGTTCAGCCAGTGGTGGGCGGCGCAGAATGTGGCGAGTCTGAGTACGGGGACGAAGACGCTGATCCACCCGGTAGCTGGGGAGTTGGTGCTCGATTGGGACACGCTCATCGAGGCCAGCGATGCCGATCGATCGCTGGTGATCTGGACCGGGGCGCCCGGTAGCCCGACGCATGATGCGCTGCGGTTCCTGGCGTCGTGGGCGGACGATCAGGCAGTGGAGGGTCTGGGGTCCGGGGTGTCGTGAGTGCACTCAGTGCAGGGTTTCTGAGATGTGAGGTCCGTTCGTCGCATTTCACGAAGTCGCCCTCTGTTGTTTACCTAAAGTTCGCTTTCAAATAGGACATGTGTTCTTATAAACTGGGGGCATGTCCACGACAGCGATGCACCCAGGTTCGACGCGACCGGATCCGGCCGGGGTCGCGTCGGTTGTTGGTGTGCCCGCTGTTGGGGCGCCCGCTGGGGTGCCTGTTGATCGACACTGGCTCGCCGTTGCTGGAGAGGCGATCGGTCAGGTGGTCGTGCCCGAGTCGTTCGCGTCGGAGGCCGAGGCGCAGCGGTATATCGCGGACCTGGATCGGATCCAGGCGCAGATCGCCGGGAAGCGCCTGGCGGT
>NZ_BCRE01000133.1 GCF_001552435.1 Kribbia dieselivorans NBRC 106261 | reverse complement strand
CTCCGTGCAAACGCACGGCACTCCCCAACCTCTGATGCTTGTCCACAGCAGCGATCGCCCACACCCCGTCGTGCACAGGGTCTCGACCCGGGGTGGGCACCGCGCCCGAATCGCCGCACCGTAGGACCCATGACGAAAACACCCCGACCGCTGTCCAGGCACGTCTGCCGGCGAACCATGACGGCCGTCACGGCAGCTCTCATGGTCATGACCACGACCGCCTCGACGAGCACGGCCCAACCGCCGACGCCGACCACAACCCGCATCAGCGCCGCCACACCGACAGTTGCCACACCGACACAGACAGCATGGCGCTGGCCTCTCCACCCCCGGCCCCGCGTGGTCCGGCTCTTCGACCTCAGCAGCGGCACCTACGCCGCCGGACACCGGGGCATCGATCTGGGCACCACGCCCGGCACACCCGTCCTCGCAGTGGCCACCGGTCGCGTCACCCATGCCGGCCGCATCAACGGGCGCGGCACCGTGAGCGTGCTGCACGCAGACGGTATCCGCAGCACCTACGAACCCGTCGAACCCCGCGTCACCCGCGACCAGATGATCGCCGCCGGCACGCCACTGGGCACGATCGCCGAAGCGCCCCTGCACTGCGGCGACGTTGCCTGCCTACACCTCGGAGCGCGGCGCGGCAAGGTCTACATCGATCCGCTCGCCCTGCTCGGCGCAGCAGGGGTCCGCCTGCTTCCGGTCCCATGACGCCTCAGGCCCGGGGGTGCGCCTGACGGTACGACTGCCGCAGCCGGTCAATGGACACGTGCGTGTAGATCTGCGTCGTGGCCATCGAGGAGTGCCCGAGCAGTTCCTGGACGAGCCTGAGGTCGGCACCACCCTCGAGCAGGTGGGTCGCGGCCGAATGCCGCAGTCCGTGGGGGCTCAGGTCCGGCGCGTCCGGGACGTGTGACAAGAGCTCGTGCACGAGACTCCGCACTTGTCGCTGATCGGCCCGTCGCCCGCGGCGGCCGAGGAACAATGCTGGTCCACTCGACTCCGTCACCACGCGTGGCCTCCCCCGCTCGAGCCATTCGACGAGCGCCTCGGCGGCCGGCAGCCCAAACGGCACGGTCCGTTCCTTGTCCCCCTTGCCGATGACTCGTACGACTCGCCGGTCGAGGTCCACATCGTCGCGATCGATGCCGACCAACTCGCCGACGCGGATCCCCGTGGCGTACAGCAACTCGAGCATCGCCCGGTTGCGCAGATGAATCGGATCGTCGTCATCGGCGGCCACCATCGCCACGTCCAGCAGGTCGTGCGCATTGGTCTGCGTCAGCACGTCCGGCAGGTGCGACCGTCGTTTCGGGCTGACCAACCGCAACGCCGGGTTCTTCGCCACGTGTCCGGCCCGGGTGGCCCACCCAAAGAACGTACGTGCCGCCGCGGATCTGCGTGCCACGGTCGAGCGGGCGGCCCCCTCCCGGGACATTTCCCCCAACCAACCACGCAGATCCGCGAGCGTCACATCCGTCCACGACGACAGCCCGGCCGACTCGCACCGCGCCCAGAGATGCTCCAGATCCGACAGGTAGCCGCGAACGGTGTTCTCCGATCTGCCCTTCTCCCCGCGAAGGTGCCTGGCGAACTCCTCCACGACGACATCGGGAGCGACGGGGGCTGGCATACCAGCACCGTGACACGGACCGTCCGTCCCGATCAATCCGCCCCGCTGGTGGACGCCTTGCGGTTGGCGCGATACGTCCGAGCCCGCGCCCGGTTCTGGCACGTCACCGAGCAGTACGCCCGGCGCCCGCCCGGCGACATGTCGACGTAGGCGTCGACGCAGGTGTCGCAGGCGCACGTCCCGAGGCGACTGGCGTCGGGCTCGTCGCGCAATTGCTCGATCAGCGCCAACGTCGCGCTGGCCAACAGCGCCCGATCGGGTCGCGCGCTGTGCCAGACCTCGCGAACGGACCAGTCACGCGAGGACAGTGCCGGCTGAAGCTGGGACAGCGCCACCAGATCGTTGAGACGCTGTGCGCACTGCATGCCCGACTCTGCGGCAAAGACCGGGTGAATCAGGTTGGCCGTCTCGATCAGGGTTGCCTCGTCGGTGCCTGGAAAGTCGGCCCAGAACTCTGGGTCCCGCTCTCGGAGGCTGTCCACCGATGGGTAGGGCCGATCGGCCGTACCGCCGATCACCCGAGGCACCTCCCCCCAGTCGTTGACCAGGTCCACCAGGGAGTGCAACGGCATCGGGCGGACCTCTCCTGGAAACCGTCCAGACATCGACACCACCTCCACATAACGCTTGACACCCATGCTACACGTGATCCACAGCGCCAGATCTCCTTGTCATGATCAGTTCCATCACGCATTGACCCACTAATTCACGTGACACTAACGTCACGGACTGCTACCTTTGAATGCGTGACAAAGGCACGGACTGCACCCGCAGGACGCCAGACCCGACAGGGGAACACGTCATGACTCCTCCAACCGCCGCCTCGACCATCCGTATCACCGACCGACCGCCCCGCATCGTCTCAACCCCGGAACTGAGCAACCGCGACACCTCGAGGCCCGCCCAGCCCGGTTCGGTGAATCGCACCGACCGACCGAACCAGGGGCACCTCCAGTGGGTCCGGTCGTGGCGTGCCGTTCTCGGCTGGCTGCCCCCGGGCGGCCCCAGCGAGAGTGTCGGCGACCAGGTCGACCGCATCCCGGAGCACCGTCGCGCACGCGAGGATGCGCTGGCGATGACGCTCATGCGCAACATCAGCCGCTGACCGCAGAGGTCACCGCCTCGTCGGCCCGCCGCGCCTTCCGCCACCCGCCGGCCGGCCCACGCGTCGCCCAGCCCAGGACCTCCAACCGACCCAGCACGCTGAGCACGGTGGCCGTGGCGAACGAGGTGAGCCGGCTGAGCTCGTCCACCGTGACCTCCCGGCGGATCCGCAGCCGGTCGTGCACCCGCCGTTCCTCGGGCGACAACCCATCCAGCGGCCGATCCGCCACCACCACCTCCTCCAAGATGCCCTGCCCGGTCGGGGCCACCGCGTCGATGAGTTCCCCGGCATCGGTGATCAGCGTCGCTCCCTTCCGAATCAGATCGTGCGTCCCGGCCGATGACATGTGCGTCACCGGCCCGGGCACGGCACACAACTGACGAGACAGGGCCTCGGCCGTCCGAGCCGTGTTGAGCGCACCCGATCGGTACCCGGCCTCGACGACACACGTGCCGCTCGTCATGGCCGCGATCAGTCGGTTCCGCGCCAGGAACCGGTGCCGCAACGGGGCGAACCCCGGCGGCAATTCCGAGACAACGGCCCCGGTCGCCGCGATCGCATCGATCAGCGCGTGATGACTGCGCGGGTAGGCCTGATCCACCCCACAGGCGAGCACGGCGACCGTCGCCCCGTCCACCGCGAGCGCACCCTGATGCGCGGCGGCGTCGATCCCGAAGGCCGCCCCCGAGAACACGGTCCACCCGCGATCGGCCACGCCGGCGGCCAGCTCTCGCGCCTGTTGCTCGCCGTACGACGTCGCCGCCCGCGACCCGACCATCGCCACCGCCCGGCGCGACGCCTCACCGAGGTCCAGCGGTCCGCGCACCCACAGACAGTGCGGAGCGCCGTGCGCCGGCCCGGCGATCCGGTCCAGATCGTGCAACCCGGCCGGCCACTGCTCATCGGCGGGGGTGAGCAG
>NZ_BCRE01000132.1 GCF_001552435.1 Kribbia dieselivorans NBRC 106261 | reverse complement strand
GGGGGTGAGCAGTCGCCACCCACGCTCGGCGAGCACCCGCTCCTCGCGGTCGACGTCCACCGACCGCGCCCGCGTGAGCAGCCCGTCCGGAGCGTCCAACCGCCCCGCGACCAGGTCCTCCCACGCCGCGACGTGCCCGAGCGCCTCGATCCACCCGTGCACCTGCCCGTCCGCGGGCTCAGCCACCCGTGCCCAGGCAATCCGGGCCCACCGCTCATCGGCCATCGACGCACTCATGCCGCCACCCCCTCGGCCCGCCGCATCGCCAGCGCGAACCCCACCTCGTCGCGATCCGGCGAGGGCCGTCCCCGCAGATCACTCACCGACCACGCCACCCGCAACGCCCGGTCATAGCCCCGCAGCGTCAGCACATGCAGGTCCAGCGCCCGATCCAGATCGCTGGTCACCGACGCCGGCAGACGAAAGGGCGGACGCCGCAACGCCGACCCCGGCACCTCCCGATTGATCGACCATCCGTGGGCGAACCACCGCTCCGCCTGCGCCCCACGGGCCTGCGCCACGCGGTACCCCACGTCGGCGCTCGACTCCCCCGGCTGCGCCGACAGCCCCGCCTTCGTCATCGGGGGCACCTCCACCTGCAGGTCCACCCGATCGGTCAACGGTCCGCTGAGCCGCTGGGCATACATCCGCCGCTGGGTCGGCGAGCAGCTGCACTGCAGCCCCTTGCCCTGACCCTGCCCGCACGGACACGGGTTGGCCGCCATGACCAGCTGGAACCGCGCCGGATACCGCACCGTCAGCCGCGCCCGCGCGATCTCCACCTCCCCCGACTCCAGCGGCTGACGCAGCGCCTGCAACGCCGACGACTTGAACTCCGCCGCCTCGTCGAGAAAGAGCACGCCCTGGTGGGCTCGACTGATCGCGCCGGGCCGGATCGCCCCACCGCCTCCCCCGACGATGGCAGCGACCGAGGCGCTGTGGTGCGGCGCGACGAACGGCGGTGTCGTGTCCAACTCCCGCCCCGGTTGCACCCCACCGACGAGCGAGGCCACCGACGCGACCTCCAACGCCGCCTGCCGGCTCAGCGGCGGCAGCACCGTCACCAGTCGCTCGGCCAACATCGTCTTGCCCGACCCGGGCGGGCCGTTGAGCAGCAAATGATGTCCACCCGCAGCGGCCACCTCCAGCGCCGCCCGGGCCTCGTGCTGCCCCGTCACGTCGGAGAGGTCGATCCGCCTCGGCGCCTCGGCCTCCACCACCGGCGGCCGCGCCTGGCTCGCGGGCAACTCACCCGTGCGCTCGGCCGCCCGGTACGCCCCGATCAGGCCGGCCAGGTCCGTCACCGCGTGCACGACGATCCCGTCGACGAGAGCGGCCTCACCCGCGTTGGCCGCCGGCACGACCACACACCGCGCCCCGGCCCGCTGCGCCGCGAACACCGCCGGCAGCACCCCGTTGACCGGGCGCACCCGCCCGTCCAACCCCAGTTCACCGATGTGCACGACCCCGCGCACCAGTTCGGCCGGGATCTGCCGACCCGCGGCCAGGACGGCCACAGCGATCCCGAGATCGAAGCTCGTGCCGCGCTTGGGCAACGAGGCCGGCGAGAGGTTCACGACGATCCGGTGCGGGGGCAGCGGCACCTCGGCCGACATGGCCGCCGAGCGCACCCGATCCGGCGCCTGGGCGCAGGCGGCATCGGGCAACCCGCCGATCCCGAAGGCCGGCAGCCCCGGCGAGATGTGGCACTCGACGTCGACGACGGTGCCCTCGAGACCGGTCAGGGCCACCGCCCTGGTCATCGCCAGTCTCATTGCCCCACCGCCCGCACGTGCCGCAACACCGGCTTCTGCCCGGTCCGGTGCAGCACTCCGATCAGATCGATGCGCACCCCCGCCGGCCGCACGTCATGCTCGCCCAACCACGCTGCAGCCAACCGACGCAACCGGGTGTGCTTCGCCGCCGTCACCGACTCCAACGGGTCTCCGAAGGCCGTACCACTACGGGTCTTGACCTCACACACCACCAACCAGTCGCCGTCGCGCGCGACCAGGTCCAACTCCCCCACACCACGGCAGCGCCAGTTGCGGTCGAGGATCTCCATCCCCAACGAGCTCAGATACTGCGCGGCCACCGCTTCCCCGGCGTCGCCGAGTTCCTTGCGTCGGTCCATGCCGATCACCTCCGCGACCCATCACAGCCGCGAAGCACCGGCACATCACCCCGCCATCAGCCGTCTGTGGACAAACACCGTCCACCACCCACCCCTGTGGATGAATCGCCACGTCATGCGGGCACGTCAACGCCGCAGGTCAACCGACCCGCCGAGGGCTCAGAACGGCTGATCCGGCATCTGGATGTCGGTCTTGGCGAGCTCCTCAACGTTGACGTCCTTGAACGTCACGACGCGCACCCGCTTGGCGAACCGGGCCGGGCGATAGATGTCCCAGACCCACGCGTCCTCCATCGTCACCTCGAAGTACACCTCGCCGTGATCGCTACGGACCTTGACGTCCACCGCGTTGCACAGATAGAAACGACGCTCCGTCTCGACGACGTGGCTGAAGAGATTGACGACATCGCGGTACTCGCGGTAGAGCGCGAGCTCCATCTCGTTCTCGTACTTCTCGAGGTCTTCCTGGCTCATCGCCCTGGCTCCTTCCCCGCCGCGACCGGTTCGCCCGGCTGCCCGGCGACCCGCGGCTCCGATTCATCATGCCCGACACCGGGCAATCGCCACGACCGGCGATGCAGGTCGCACGCGCCGTGCTCGGCCAGCGCCGCGAGGTGTTCGGGCGCCGAGTACCCCTTGTTCTCCGCCCACCCGTACTGGGCGTACGTCGTGGCGTGCTCGACCATGAGGTCGTCACGCTCCACCTTGGCCAACACACTCGCCGCCGCCACCGACGAACACGTCATGTCGGCCTTGATCTGCGTCATCACCGGGGGCGTTGACGGAGCGTCGTCACTCGAGTACGCGAACAACCCCACGTCCTCGGGGGCGGTCAGCCAGTCATGGTTCCCATCGAGGATCACCAGGTCGGGCGTGACCGGCAACAGCGCCAGGGCACGCATCCCCGCCAACCGCAACGACGCCATGATCCCGATCTCGTCGATCTCGGCCGCCGAGGCGTGCCCGACGCCGTACCCGACGCACCAGCGGGTGATCTGCGGCGCCAAGGCCCGTCTGGCCGACGGCGTGAGGAGCTTCGAATCGCGCGTTCCAACCGGAGCGCTGCGGCACGTCTCGTCGATGAGCACGACGCCGACCGTGACCGGCCCGGCCAACGCGCCCCGCCCCACCTCGTCCATCCCGGCGAGCCGTCGGTGGCCTTGACGCTGCAGCGCCCGCTCCACCCGCAGACTGGGGCGCCGGCTGCGCCCCGCGACCGGGCTCATGGCCGGGACGTGGTGAACGGCAGGGCCACCCCCGGCTGAGGCACCTTGGCGAACACCGCCTCCGGTTCGCGCAACAGCCCGAAGCGGTCCAACGGCAGCACGATGATGACCGCGCGCCCGGAGATCAGGTCCATGTCGACCGACCCGTCCTTGCCCGTCCCGGAGGTGTCGTGCGGCCGGGAGTCGGCCGAGTTGCTGCGGTTGTCGCCCATGACCCACACCCGCCCGGGCGGCACGGTGATGTCGAACTCGCTGTCGCTGGGGCGCTCGCCGGCCTTGACGTAGGTCTCGTCGATCGAGACTCCGTTGACCGTCAGGCGACCCCTGCTGTCGCAGCACGTGACGCGATCGCCCGGCAGCCCGATGACCCGCTTGATGAGGTGCCCCTGCGAGGTGTCCGGCAGCAACCCGACGAAGGTCAGTGCGGTGCGCGCCGAGTTGAGCACGACGCCGCGGTCGGCCGGTGGCGCCTGTTCGGGCAGCCAGCCGCCCGGGTCCTGGAAGACGACGATGTCACCGCGATGCAGGCCGAACGGCTCGGGCACGAGCTTGTTGACGAAGACCCGGTCCCCGATCTGGAGGGTGTCCTCCATCGAACCGGAGGGAATCCAGAACGCCTGCAGCAGAAAGGTCTTGACGACGAAGGAGATCATCAGCGCGGTGAACGCGACGATGACGAACTCCTTGACGCCGTCGATGAGCATGGCTCCGGCGGACCGGCGGTCACCGCGATGGGAGTGCGCGCGTCGCGCCACGTCGGTCTCCTCGGGTTCAGGTGCAGAGCCGCCGGCGGCGACGTCGGAGTCATCCTCACCCATCCAGCCCTCAGGCACACGATCGGCCTGCGGATTGGTCATCGCACCGCTCCGTCGGGGACGTTCCCGAGGCGGTCGAGCGGCCAATAGCGCCACGTGACCGCGCCGATGACGTCACCCACCGGCACCATCCCGCCACCCGGGCTCCCCAGATGTGCCCGCGAGTCGGCCGAGTTGGCCCGGTTGTCACCCATCATGAACAGGTGCTCGGCGGGCACCTTGACGTCGAAGTCGGATTGGCAACTGGCGGTACCGGCCGGCAGGTACGGCTCGTCGACGCGCTGGCCGTTGACGCTGAGCACTCCCTTGGCGCACGCAACCCGGTCACCGCCGACGCCGATGACGCGCTTGACGTAGTCGGTCTCGCCGGTGTCGATGCCGAGCACCTTGCCGACGCCGCCGACCACCGAGCCGATGAGACCCGGCGATTGCGGTGTCACCGGGATCCGCCCGAAGACCTCGGTGCCGTCGAAGACCACGACGTCACCGCGCTCCGGATTGGTATCGAGCCGATTGACGAGGACGCGGTCGCCGGGGGTGATCAGCGGTTCCATCGACCCGGAGGGCACATAGAACGACTGCACGAGGAACGACCGGATGAGGACCACCAGGGCCAGCGTCACCGCGAGGCTGATCAGCCACCCGAAACGACGACCGAACCCGGCAGTCGTCGTGACTGCCGGGTCCTCATTGGTCTCTGTTGCCATGCTGGGCAGACTAGTCAGGGAGTCTGCGGGATCGCTGGAGGCGCGTCAGTTGGCGTCGGACGACGCGGTCGCCTTGGCGCCCTTGACGGGGATGTTGTCGCGACGCTCGCGGATACGGGCCGCCTTGCCGCGCAGACCACGCAGGTAGTAGAGCTTGGCGCGACGCACGTCACCGCGGGTGACGACCTCGATCTTGTCGATGGTCGGAGCGTGGAGCGGGAAGGTGCGCTCGACACCGACGCCGAACGAAACCTTGCGGACGGTGAAGGTCTGGCTCAGGCCACCACCGTGACGGCGGATGACGATGCCCTTGAACACCTGGACACGGGAGCGGCTGCCCTCGATGACCTTGACGTGCACGTTGACGGTGTCGCCGGCGCGGAACTCCGGGATGTCGTCTCGCATCGAGGCCTGGTCGAGCGCGTCGAACTTCTGCATGATGATTCTCATTCCTGCAGGCGCCACAGGTCGCCCACGATCGCGTACACACGATGATGTTCTGCGCCGATCGCCGCATGCTCGTGGAGCACTCCCCCTGTGGCGGGGGCGTTCTGTCACCGGACGCAAGGTCCCATCTTGCCATGCCGAGGTCCCGCGCGGAAATCGTCAGCGGCTCCGCTAACGTGACGGCGTGACCGTCAACCCGTCCTGGTCCGTCGCCATCGCCCTGGCGGCGCTGCTGGCGACGGTACTCATCGTGCAGCAGGTCACGCGGGTACCGCTGCAGCGCTCGGCCTTCGTCGCCGCGATCCGCGCGATCATCCAACTGCTCATCGCGGCCACCATCATCACCGCGGTCATCGACAACCTCTGGCTGTCGCTGCTGCTGCTCGTCTTCATGTTCGGGATGGCGGTCTACACGACGGGCAAAAGGGTCGACGCGCTGCACGCCTGGCCGTGGACGGCACTGGCCATCGCCGCGGGGATCATCCCGGTGCTCGTCATCATCATCGCCAGCCGCACGATGCCCCTGGCCGGGGTCTCGCTCATCCCCATCGGCGGCATCATCATCGGCAACACCATGACCGCGCACACACTCCTCGGGCGCAGGGCCTTCGACGCCTTGCGCAGCGAGCACGGTCAGTACGAGGCATCGCTGTCACTGGGGTTTACCCCGCGCCAGTCGGTCCAGCAGATCGTGCATCGACGGGTGCCGGAGGCGCTGCTGCCCGGTCTCGACCAGGTCCGCACCACCGGCGTCGTGACCCTGCCGGGGGCGTTCATCGGTGTCATGCTCGGTGGCGGATCCCCGGTGCAGGCCGCGACGGCGCAGGTGCTCGTGCTCTTCGGCATCATGGCCGCGCAGAACCTGACGATCGCCGTCGCCGAACGGTTCATCGACGCTCGACGCCTGCTCCCGCGCGATCTGCAGGCGTCGCTGCAGGACTGAACGCGCGGCGCACGTCAGCCGACGCGCTTCTCCAGCACGTCTCCGTCGTCGCCACGACGCGCGCGGAACCCGTGCTTCGACAGGGCCTTCGTCAACGCCTTGGCCTCGTCGCGCGCGTGAGGCGACCGCACGACGATCCGCCTCGCTGAGGACGGCGCCAGATCGGCCAGGCGCGTGATGAGCCACGACGCCAGACCAAGACCGGTGAGATCCGGAGCCTCGATCGGGGCCTCGATGCGCCACGCGTCACCCTCGAGCCGGGCCCGGCCGGCGGCCACGAGCCGACCCGCGCTGCGCAGGACGAGCGTGGTCCCCTCCCCCAGACCCGACGAGACCTCCGCCAATGTCGTCGTCAACCCCGTGCGGGAGGCACACAGCAACGTGTAGATCTCGCCGGCGTCGGACGCGGTGGCGGCGTGCACGTCGGCATCATCCAGGCCTTCGATGGTCAAGGCGTGCGTCGCGTGCAACAGGTCCGGACGACGCTCCGCCGTGCGTTGCAAGCGCTGTTGATGACGCCACTGCGCGATGGCGGCGTGATTGCCGGAGAGCAGTATGGCCGGGACCTCGTGGATGGCCTCACCACCGTCGGCGGTCGGGGCGGTCCACGTGGCCGGTTTGGTGTAGACGGGGTACTCGAGCAGGCCGTCCTCGTGGGACTCCTCGACCAGCGATTCCTCGTTCCCGATGACGCCGGGCACCAGCCGCACGATCGCCTCCGTCATGGCCAACACAGCCACCTCGCCACCGTTGAGCACATAATCGCCCAGCGACACGACGCGCACGTCCAGGCCGAGGTCGTCGCGGGCGTGGTCGTAGACGCGCTCGTCGATGCCCTCGTAACGGCCGCACGCGAACAGCAGTCGCGGGTGTTCAGCGAGTTCGCGGGCGAGCGTCTGGGTGAATGGTTGGCCGCCCGGTCCGGGGACGATGACCACCGGTTTGGTGGAGTCGGCCGGGACGACCTCAGCCAGCGCCTCGGCCCACGGCTGCGGCTTCATGACCATGCCGGCGCCGCCGCCGTACGGGGTGTCGTCGACGGTGTTGTGGCGGTCGTGGGTCCAGGTGCGCAGGTCGTGCACGTGGATGTCGAGCAGGCCGGAGTCGCGGGCCTTGCCGATCAGCGACAAGTTCAGCGGTTCGAGGTACTCCGGGAAGATCGTGATGACGTCGAGGCGCATCACTGATCCCGGGCCAGGTCGAGCAACCCGGGAGGGGCGTCGACGACGATGCGGCGGGCCTCTTCGTCGACCTCGGGGACGATCTCCTCGACGAACGGGATCTGCGCGTCGGTGCCGTCGGTCAGTCGGACGATCAGGCGGTCCTGGGCGGCGCCGATGTCGAGGCCGGTGACCTCGCCGAGTACGTCGCCGGTGGGCGTGACGACAGTGAAGCCGAGGAGGTCGTCCTCGTACCAGGCGTCGTCGTCATCGCCTTCGTCATCGGCCGTCGAGAGGAGCTGGGTACCGCGCAGGCCCTCGGCGCCGGTGCGGTCGGGGATGCCCTCGAACGCCAGCAGCCAGATCGCTCGGTGGAGGCGTGCGGAGGCGAGTGTGAGTTCGCGCGGCACGCCGGAGCCGACGGGGGCTTGGGTGGCGAACACCGCGCCGGGGAAGAAACGACGCTCCGGATCGTCGGTGTGTGCTTGGACCGTGACCTCGCCGCGAATGCCGTGCGGCTTGCCGATCCGGGCGATGACGACGCCGTCCGGCTGCGCCTGGGATGTCATGTACTCAACCTATCTGCGTGCCCTCCCCACAACGCGGTTCGAGGTATTACGCGTCGGAAGAACGACGCGTAATACCTCGAACCGTTGGGGTTTTAAGCGGGTGGTGCTCAGCGCTGACGATCGGTGTCGACAATGTCGATCCGCACGTTCTGGCCACCGGCCAGTGCGGTCAGCACCGTGCGCAGCGCGCTGGCGGTGCGCCCAGAGCGGCCGATGACGCGACCGAGATCGTCGGGGTGCACACGGACCTCGAGCACGGAGCCGCGACGCAGCTCCTTGGAACGCACCTGCACGTCTTCCTTGTGGTCGACGATGCCGGTGACCAGGTGCTCGAGCGCCTCGTCCAGCATGGTCAGCTCTCGGCCTTCTCGGCGTCGCCGTCGGTGGCCTCAGCGGCCTCGCCCTCGGCGGACTCGGCAGCAGCAGCCTCCTCAGCGGCCTTGGCCTCGGCGGCGGCAGCCTCCTCAGCAGCCTTCGCGGCGACAGCCTCTTCAGCGGCCTTCGCGGCAGCGGCCTCCTCGGCAGCCTTCTTCTTCGCGGCGACGGACTTCTCGTAGTCCTCGGCAACCTGACCGGACGCGGCGAGCGCAGCCTCGTACAGGGCCTTCTTGTCGGCCTTCGGCGGGGCGACCTTGAGGGTGCCCTCGGCGCCCGGCTCGCCCTTGAACTTCTGCCAGTCTCCGGTGACCTTGAGCAGCGCGGCGACGGCCTCGGTGGGCTGGGCGCCCTGGCCAAGCCAGTACTGCGCGCGCTCCGAGTCGATGTCGATGAGCGAGGGCTCCTCGGTGGGGTGGTACTTGCCGATCTCCTCGATGGCGCGGCCGTTGCGCTTGGTGCGCGAGTCCATGACGACGACGCGGTAGAACGGTGCACGGATCTTGCCCATGCGCTTGAGGCGAATCTTGACTGCCACTGGCAGACTCCTGTTTCTGTCGTGAGGCGCGGCAAGACCGCACCGGATTGGCGCGGGGAACCGTGGCTCGGGTGTAGGCGCGCGGTCTGGGCGGGGCCGCAGGGCGCGCGGGTACAAGGGGACATTCTGCCAGACGATCGGCGTGCGCCGAAACCGGTGGCTACTCATGGTCATCGGCACCCGCGTGCCCTGGACACGCTGGTTGCGGCCGTCGCGCGTGGCGAGTCTCCGGAGTCGATTCACGAGTCCTACCCGTCGGTGGAGTTGGGTGACATCTACGCGGTGTTCACCTACTGCCTCCGTCACCGTGCCGGGGTGAACTCCTACCTCGCCTCACGGGCCGAGCAACGAGCTGAGCGGCGGGTCGAGATCGAGGCTCGATTCCCTCCCGAGGGCTTGCGCGCCAAATTGCCGGCGTCTCCCATCGAACCTCGGTGTCCTTGAGTCGAAGCCGCCGTCCTGCTGGGCCGGTCGGAAGTGAGAGCCGAGATCCCCGCCGTATGACGGAACTCGGCTCTCGCGGTGCTCCACGGCGAACGACGCTCGGTCACTCTCAGTGGTTCTGCCACGGCGATACCGACCGTTGCCCTCCGACTGCTCCCCACCCCTGCAGTCGACGCCGGAGCCGTGACGCGATTCGTGTCGATCCTGCAATGTCGGTGCCCCCGGGCATACTCTCAATGATGACAGCGTTAGACTGTAACGAGATCGGTGATACTGATTGCGGGTAGAGTACAAGGACAACAAGCTCGCGAAGCTGTGCACCGACGAGCGAGAGATGCAGAAGAAGCGGCCAGACCTCAAAAAGAAGCTCCGGCTGCGGATCAAAGCGCTCGAGAGTTCTGAAACGCTCGGCGACCTGCCGGACGACGACCCCGGAGGAGCGTGGCATGAACTCAAGGGCGGACGCGCCGGGACATGGGCCGGCGAACTCAGCGGCAACTGGCGGCTTCTCGTCGAGCCGAGGCCCAACTCGCTGAGCGCTGTCGACGTCACGGTCGTCGACATCGAGGACTATCACTGAGAAAGGAGAGACCATGACCGCCACCAACTACGCCGTCGCTCCCGGGGAGTACCTGGAGGAGTGGATCGACGATCATGGCCTGTCCCAGCAGCGCGTTGCCGAACTCCTCGGAAACAGCCGCAAGCAGGTCAACGAGATCGTCAACGGGCGCGCCCCGATCACGAGCGACACCGCCATGCGCCTCGAGCGCGTCGTCGGTATCCCCGCCAAGACCTGGCTGAAGTACGAGGCGCTCTACCGCGCCGACCTCGCCCGCATCGCCGACGAGGAGAGCCTCGCCGATCATGCAGGGGAGATTGCCCCATCAGCGGCCACCTACCTGCGGGACATCGGCGCGACCACGGCCACCATGCGGTCACCGGGCAGGCTCGTGTCCGACTTCCTCGCATTCCACGGCTGCGGAACGTGGGAGGCCTACGTCCACCTCCACCAGGAAGCCTCCCAGGGCGAATACGCGCTGGCGGCGCTGAAGGACTCGGGCGCGACTCTCGACCGGACGCTGCTGACGACGTGGCTGCGGGCCGCCGAGTTGGCAGAGCCCTTCGAGCGCGGCCGCAACTACAACTACGACGCCGGACAACTCCGCGCGGCCCTGCCCGAACTCCGTACTCGCGCGGCGACGCCCGACTCCACGATGCTCCGCGACATCGCACACATGCTCGCCGACGTCGGCGTCGTCTTCATGGTCGTCGAACCGCCGAAGAAGCTCCCGCTGCTGGGGATGACTCGCTGGATCGACAAGCGGGTGCCCGTCATCCAGCAGACCGGCCGCTGGGGCAAGGACGGGTTCGTGATCTGGACCCTCTTCCACGAGCTTGGGCACGTCCTCAACGACCCGCGCGGCGAGATGCACGTGGAGTACAGCACCGAGAAGAAGCGAAACACCGCGGCAGAGAAGGGTGCGAACGCGTTCGCGTTGGACCTGCTTTTCGGGGAGGGCGGTATCTCGCAGTTCAAAGGACTGACCTACAACCGCGAGATCGCCAACAAGGCACGCGAGATCGGCATCGCTCCTGGCGTCGCCGTCCACCAGATGCACCGCAGCAGGTTGCTCGACTACAGCTTCGGCAATGAGCTCTGCGTGGACCTCGCTGGCGGTTTCACCGAGTGACTGGCTCTGCGAGGCGCTCAGTGCCGACGCTCCGAGAACCAGGCCGAACGAGACTCCGTCAATCGCGCGAACGAGACTCCGTCACGTTCAGCGGTTCTCCCACGCCTGCGGATCGGAGACGAGTTCGCTCACGTGATCGGGCAGGTCACCGGTGCGCAATTGCTCCAAGGACGTCTCGTCGAGCACCCGCCGCAGACTCGCGCGCACCGCGACCCACAGGGCCGGCAGATGCTCGGCCGAGCCCGAGTACGAGGTGTCGTGGGGACGCAACCCGCGCACCTCGGCCAGGGGCCCGTCGACCGCGCGGAAGATCGCCCCGAGCGAGATGCGGTCGGCCGGCCGCGAAAGCAGGTATCCGCCACGGGCGCCGCGCAGGCTCGTGACGAGCTCGGCCCGGCGCAGGTCTCCCAGGATCGCTTCCAGGAACTTGCGCGGCAGATCCTGCGCATCGGCCAACTGGAGCGTCGTCACCAACCTCGACCGCAGATCGACCGACCCGTCGCCAGAGCTCGCCGCGGCGTCCGCCGCCGCGTCGGCCTCGGCCAGCTGCAGCATGGCCCGCACCGCGTAGTCCGTCTTGGCCGAAATGTCCACGAGGACATCATGACCCACGGCCTACGCGGAGCGTCGATCACATGGCCAGGGCAGGGAACGCCTCCTCCGGAGGCAGCGCCCGCACGGGCCGCACGTACACGACGTCTCCGGCCTTCAACGCGAGCCGCTCGTCGTCGCGCCGGGTGATCTCGGCGGAGAGCCGTTCGCCGGCCTCGTCGAGAAGGTCGACGCGGACCTCGAAGCCGAGCCGGACCACGCGCCCGACCGTGGCCTTCGACGGCTCCATCTCCGCGCGCTCCTCCGGGCTCCACCGCTCGAGGGCACGCTCGAGACGCAGGTCGTGGGGGCGGACCAGGTGCGGGCCGATCTTGGCCACCGACCCGAGGAAGGACATGACGAAGTCGTTGACCGGCCGTTCGTAGAGGTCCTCGGGGGCGCCGATCTGCTCGATACGGCCCTTGTTGAGCACGGCGATCTGGTCGGCGACGTCGAGCGCCTCCTCCTGGTCGTGGGTGACCAGGACCGTGGTGACGTGAACCTCGTCGTGCAACCGCCGCAGCCACTGGCGCAGATCGGCGCGGACCTTGGCGTCGAGGGCACCGAACGGTTCGTCGAGCAGCAGCACCTGCGGGTCGACGGCCAGCGCCCGGGCCAGTGCCATGCGCTGACGCTGGCCGCCCGAGAGCTGGGCCGGGTAGCGCTTCTGGAGACCCCCGAGCCCGACGATCTCGAGCAACTCGTCGACCTTGCGGTTGATCTCGTTCTTGGGACGCTTGCGGATCGTCAGGCCGAACGCGACGTTGTCCCGCACGGTCATGTGCTTGAACGCGGCGTAATGCTGGAAGACGAACCCGATGCCGCGCTTCTGCGGCGGCACGTCGGTGACGTCGTCGCCACTGATGACGACGCGGCCGGCGTCGAGGGTCTCGAGCCCGGCGATGGAGCGCAGCAGGGTCGACTTGCCCGAGCCACTGGGCCCGAGGAGCGCCGTGAGCGAGCCGGCGGGGATCGACAGGCTGACGTCGTCGAGCGCGGTGAAATCGCCGTAGTACTTGCGGGCGTCGGTGACGTCGATCATGAGTGACTCCTCTTGCGGTCCAGCAGCGTCATGAGCAGCAGCGTGAGCATGGCCAGGCCCATAAGCAGGGTGGCGGCGGCGTACGCGCCATAGGTGTTGTGGTCGTCGATGTAGCGGGCGTGCACGAGCAGCGTCAGGGTCTGCGAGACACCGGGGAAGCCGGAGCTGACCATGATGACCGCCCCGAACTCGCCGAGCGCGCGGGCGACGGTGAGGACGATGCCGTAGGTCAGACCCCAACGGATCGAGGGCAACGTGATGCGCCAGAAGGTCTGCCACGGGTTGGCCCCGAGGGTGGCGGCGGCCTGTTCCTGGTCGTTGCCGATCTCGCGCAGGACCGGCTCGACCTCACGCACGACGAACGGGAGGGTGACGAAGATCGTCGCCAGTGCCATGCCCGGAATGCCGTAGATGACCTTGATCCCCAGCGTCTCGAGCCCACCGAACCAGCCGTCGCGCCCCCACAACAGGATCAACGCGACTCCGACGACGATCGGCGAGACGGCGAACGGGAGGTCGACGACGGCCTGGAGGAGCTTGCGGCCCGGGAAGCGGCCGCGCACCAGGGCAAGCGAGGTGATGACGCCGAAGACGACATTGAGGGGTACGGCGATGGCGACGAGGAGCAGCGAGAGGTTGAACGCCGAGATGGCCGCCGGGGTGGTGATCGAGTCGATGAACGGGCCGATGCCGTTGGCGAAGGTGCGGTAGAGGATCAGACCGATCGGCACGGCGAGGAGGACGAACAGGTAGACCAGCGCGATGGTGCGCAGGATGAGCGTGCCGGCGCTCGGCTTCTGGCGCTTCTGGGTGGTCGAGGTCACGCGTCCTGCTCCTCGTGGCGTTGGGTTCGGCCGGCCCACAGGCGCAGCACGAACAGGGAGAGGAAGGAGATCAGCAGCAGCACGACCGAGACCGCGGCGGCGTTGACCGGGCGGTCGATCTCGATCTGCTGCTGGATGTACTGCGAGGCCACCTGGGTCTCGTGCGGGATGTTGCCGCCGATGAGCACGACCGATCCGTACTCCCCGATGGCGCGGGCGAAGGCGAGGCCGGCGCCGCTGATCATGGCCGGGGTCAGGGCCGGGAGGACGACGCGGCGGAAGGTGGTCCAGGGCCCAGCGCCGAGGGAGTGCGCGGCCTGTTCGACCTCGCGATCGACCTCCATGAGCACGGGTTGGACCGCGCGCACGACGAAGGGCAGGGTGACGAAGGTCAGGGCCACGACCAACCCGGCCGGAGTGGCGTTGAGGTGGATCCCGATGGGGCTGTTGGGCCCGTAGAGGGCGAGCAGGACGATGCTCGCGACAATGGTCGGCAGGGCGAAGGGCAGGTCGATCGTCGCGTTGACGAAGCGCTTGCCGGGGAAGTCGTCACGCACGAGCACCCAGGCGACGATCGTGCCCATGACGACGTTGATCAGCGCGACGATGGCCGAGACGGTCACGGTGATCCGCAACGTGGCCAGGGCGGCGGGTTGGGTGACGGCGTCGATGAACCCGGCCACACCGTTCTCCATCGAGGTGACGGCGAGGGCGGCCAAGGGCAAGAGGACGATGATGCTGAGCCACAGGGTTGCCACGCCCATGCCCAGGGCTCCGGAGACGGCGTTGCGTTGCCGGAGTCCAGTGGATGTAGCCATCAGTTGGTGGCGCCCTGGTAGATCTTGGCGATGGAGCCGTTCTCGTCGTCGAAGTACGTGTCGTTGACCTTGCCCCAGCCGCCGAGGTCGGCGATGGTCCACTCCTTCGTCGGCGTCGGGAACGTGCTCGCGAACTCCGTGGCGACCTTCTCGTCGACCGGGCGGAAGCCGGCCTCGGCCCAGAGTCGCTGCGCCTCGGGGGTGTAGAGGTAGTCGTTGAACGCCTTCGCCTGGGTTGGGTGTGTGCTGGTGTTGAGCACGGCCACCGGATTCTCGATCTTGAAGGTCGTCGGCGGAGTCACGTGCTGGACCTTCTCGCCATCGCGTTCGATGAAGAGCGCCTCGTTCTCGTAGCTGAGCAGGGCATCGCCGCTGCCCTGGAGGAACGTCTCGGTGGCCTCACGGCCGGACTTCGGCTGGACCTTGATGTGGTCGTTGACCAGCTTCGTCACGTAGTCGAGGCCGGCCTTCTCGTCCTTGCCGCCGTTGCTCTGGGCGGCGAACGGGGCGAGGAGGTTCCACTTGGCGGAGCCGGAGCTGAACGGGTTGGGGGTGACAACTTCGACGCCCGGCTTGAGCAGGTCGTTCCAATCCTTGATGCCCTTGGGGTTGCCCTCGCGCACGACGATCGTCACGACCGAGCCGAACGGGACTCCGTGGTTCTTACCGGCGTTCCAGTCCTCGTTGACGACCCCGGATTTCACCAGGCGGGTGATGTCCGGTTCGACGGAGAAGTTGACGATATCGGCCTCGGCGCCGGACTCGACCTTGCGCGACTGGTCACCCGAGGCGCCGTAGGACTGCTGGAAGTTGACGCCCTTGCCCTCCGGGGTGGCCTGGAAGGCGGGGATGACCTTGTCGAAACCAACCTTGGGCACGGCGTACGCGTAGAGGCTCAGGGTCGTGTCGCCGCCGCCGTCACCGGCCGTGGCGCCGACTTCATCGGAGGACCCGCCGCCGGCGCAGGCCGTCAACGACACCATCGCCGCGAGGCCAAGTGTGGTGAGGGCGAGCAGTGGACGTGGCATGGGGGTACTCCCGTGGTCATGAGTGAGCCGCCGGGTCGGCGGCCCATCTCCTAGTCGGACCATAGGAGTAAACATAGTTGCTCGTTATGCATCAACTAACGCTGGCTTATGTCTCAGATACTGGACACGCGCGAGGGATAGCCAGCCCGCTCAAGGTGCACGGAGTGCAGGGTTTCTGGAATGTGAGGTCCG
>NZ_BCRE01000131.1 GCF_001552435.1 Kribbia dieselivorans NBRC 106261 | reverse complement strand
AAGCGAGACTTGCGTCGCTCCTCCCAAGTGAACTCTCGCTGGTAGGCAGGGACGACGTACTCGCCGTCTCGGACCTTCTGAGCCAGAATCTCCACGGAGTATTCGGTCAGGAAGAAATCGATTCGCTTGGACTGCTCTACGATCTGCGCTTCGGCAAACTCGACCTGCTCAGCGTCCGGTCGCTCACTGGGACGCGCCACGGTGCTCCTCCTCCTCTTGCGTACGTCACCTCCGACAGGTAGGTCTGTGTCTACGCTATCGGGGCCAGGGCGTCGGCGCCCAGACGACAGACTGACGACCCGACGCCCGAACCTGAGTGTGTCAGGAGGCGCCGACATCCCCCGCGGACCCGGTCGTGGTGACAGCTAGGACTCGGACCGAATCCCCCAGTTCCCGCCCCCACCGCTCGCCCGCAGGATCGGCCCCCACACGCGCGGAGCCCAGTACGGCAGCGAGCCCAGCGGGTCGAGCCGCTCGATCGGGGCGTCGGGGCCGAGCAGGAACGTCCACCACTTGTCGTCACGCTCGGGAAACCGGCCGGCCGCCCATTCGGACTGCGCGGCATTCCACGCGGAGCGCGCATGTTCCGGGCCGCGCACGGCCTGACGCGCGAACGCCTGGCCGGTCTTCGGCGGCAGCGCCAGCGGGAAACGCAGACCACTGCGACGCGCCCCGACGAGTTCATCGATCAGGGTCTGCGCCATCTCCGGCGGCGGCGCGACCAGGTGCACCGCGGTGCTGCGACCCGTCAGTTCCGCGCTCCACCGCGTCTGCGGTTCGGCGACGGCCAGGGCGAGCAGCCGCACCCACGCGGCGATCTCATGCTTGGGCGAGAGTTTCGAGTAGGTCGCGAACGTCAGGCGTGGCTGGCCGTCGATGACCCCACCGACCACACCGGAGACGCGCGTGCCCGAGGGCAGGTCGATCCGCACGTCGATCGTGCGCCGGGCTCCGCGATCGACGCCCTCGATGATCGAGGCGACGTTGCTCGCGATCTGTTGCCGCACTGCTCCGCCCAGGGCCGCCGGCGGCAGTGAACCGGCTCGCTGCTCGCGATCCAACACCGCCACCGCGTCACCGCCGTCGAGCACCGCCCGCAGCACCCGATCACCGACCTGCCACGACTCGAGCCCGTCGAGGTCGATGGCGATGTGGTCGCTGGGTTCGTCGTCCTCGCGCGGCAGGGTCACGCCGAGCCGCTTGACGGAGAAGTGCTTGCCCGGGTGCTCGAAGAATGCGGCGAGGTCGTCGAGGGAGACGTCACCGATCGGGACCTCCGCCAGCGGCTGCGGCACGAACAGCGGGCGGGTCACCTCGCCGCTCGCGCGGTGGGCGCGCAGGGCCTGGGCGCCCTCGAGCGCGGCCCGGTCGAACGATCCGCCGGCAATCGGCGCCCCCGGCTCGAAGTTGCGCGGGTCGAACGCCTGCAGCGGGTGGACGCGCACGAAATCCTCGCCCGCTTCCGGCACCTGACCCGTGCGCGCGGCCGCGGAGATGAGCTCCTGCAGCGGCACGGCCGGCGGGCGTCGCGCTCCGGTGTGTTCGTCGTGGCCGGAGTACAGCGCGATGAAGTGGTCGGAGGCCGACATCAGCGCGTCGAGCAGCAGTTGGCGATCCTCGCTGCGCGGGTCACGTTCGCCGATGCGGGGCCGGCGCGCGAGGACATCGTCGCCGTCGACGACCGGGGAGCGGGGGAACGCGCCGTCGTCGACCCCGAGCACCGCCACGACGCGGTGCGGTATCGACCGCATCGGCACCATCGTGCACACCGTCAGCGACCCGGTGCGGAAGTTCGCGCGCGTCGGTCGCGGGCCCCAGCGGTGGCCGAGCATGACGTCGATGTCGGTCAGGCGCAGCGGTAGGTCGCCACCGCACTCGGCGATCGTCGCGAGTTCGGCCTCGAACTGTGCGCGTTGCCATGCGTCGTCGCGGGGCACCTCGCCGAGGGCGATGACGGTCTCGCTCAGCCAGGTCGTCCACTCACGCACAGTTCGGCGGCGCGTGTCGTCGAGCGGCCCGTCGCGGTCGGAGCGCGGCGCGCGCACCTCCTCGACGGCCGCGCGGACCCGGTCGAGCAGTTCGAGGAACCGGCCGACGAGCGCGATGTCGTTGCTGCCGATGTCATCGATCGGAGCATCGTGCGCGGCCTCGGCGGGCGAGTCGGCGGCGACCGCGACACCCAGCGCGATGCGGTCGAGGGCGCCCGTCCACGTGTTGTCGGCGATGTCGCGCAGCCCGTACTCGGCGCGGTGGACGGCATCGAGACCCCACCGCGCTCCGGACGTCGCGACCCAATGACTCAACGTGGCGAGGTCGTCCTCGCTGAAGGTGAAGCGGCGCGCCACCGCGGGGTGGGTGGCCAGGCCGAGCACGTCGGAGGCGGTGACCCGGCCCGCGACGAGCGTGACGAGGATCTGCGCGAGGTCGATGAGCGGGTTCGTCGCGGCGAGGCGGCGGTCGGCGACCTGCACGCGCAACTGGTGGCCCGGATGACGCGGGGTGCCGCGCTCACGCTCGGTGGTGCCCCCGAATGCGGCCCGGATCAGCGGGGCGTACTCCTCGACGTCGGGCGTGAGCACGAGCACGTCGCGCGGCTGCAGGGTCGGGTCGTCCTCGAACAGCTGGGTGAGCACCTCGCGGAGCACCTCGACCTGCCGGCCGCGGCCGTGGCAGGAGTGGATCTGGATCGACCGGTCGTCGTCGGCGAGGGGACGGGTGCGCTCCGGAGCACGGTTCGCCCGGATATCGGATTGCAGCAGGGCCAGGCGGGTGAACGGCGCTCCGGTGGGCTCGGGGTGCGGTGGCGCCGGCGGGGTCTCGTCAATGCCGGCGGCCAGCAGCGTCTGTTCGAGTTCGCGGATGTCGCGGCCGAGCGTGGCGAGCAGTGGGTGGCCGGCGCGGCGGGCACTGTCGTCGTCGGCCCGGGCGCGCGGGTGGCCATGGACGGGCTCGGCGAGTGCCTCCCACAGCGCCGGCGAGGGGTGGGGCAGCCACAGGTGGACCTCGCGCGCGGTGGCCAGGGCGGTGATGAGGTCGACGTCGGAGGTGCTCAGACGCGTGTGGCCGAACAGGTTGAGGCGGTGCGGCACGTCGAATTCGACACTGCCGGAGCGCAGTTCGGAGACGACGCGGGCATGGCGGGCCGAGGGTGACTCGGTGGTGCCGGTGCGGTCGGCCACTTCGGCGAGCACGCGCCGCCAGAGCGGGGGCTGCCAGGTCAGGTCGGCGTCGAGGGCTTCGCCGTGGCCGTCGCTCTGCCCGCCGGCCTGCCAGTCGGTGAGCATGGCGGGGCGCTCGCGGGCATAGGCGGCGAAAAGACTCGCGAGTCGGCGGGCGACGGCGTAGCGCCGGTTCTGCCGGGCGGTCTGCAGCCAGGCGACCTCACGGCGCTCCGGTGTGGTGCCGCCGAGGTGGCGGGTGAGGGCCTCGAACCCGGGCGTGCCCAGACTCGCGTCGATCGCGGCAAGCGTCGGCCAGACGAGGCGCTCTGGCAGCCACGGATCGTCGCGCTCGCGGCCGAGCAGCAGACTGACCAGAGACGCGGGGGAGCGCAGTTCGAGGCCGGCGGTGACGCCGTCGGACCCCGTCGTCGCGCCGAGCGTGTGGGAGAGGCGCTGCGTCAGCCAGCGTTCGACGCCCTGGGCGGGAACGATGACCCACGCCGGGTCGAACACGTCGCCCGGATCGTCGCGGAGCATGCCGGCGAGCCCGTCGGCCAGGGCCTCCGGGCGGTCGCTGCGATGGACGACGATCGGCATGCTGGGAAATCTATCGGTCGGCGGCGACAACGCCCGCGACGCCTGTGGACAACCCCGCCGCCTCGCCAGCGTCCTCCTGAACGCGCGCCATTTCGCGCGCTTGCGAGGACGGCTCCAGGGTCCTCACGAACGTGAAGCCACCGCAACGGCTGCGAGGACTCTGGGCGGTTCGGCCAGGCCTCCGAATCGGTGAGCGGCGATCTCGTCCCCACAAACCGTTCATCTTGCACGGGTGACCGTTCATCGCACCCCTCGACCGCTCACCGCTCCGCCTTTCCGTACGTCAAGTTGCGGGCATTGTGCACGCAATATTACGAACCGGTAACAACGCCGGATCAGCCTGTACATCGGAGTCCCGAGCGGTCTTTACTTCTCCAGCCCGGAGATATTGAACGGGGGCTCAACGATGAGCCACGCGGCTCACGCGAGCCATGACCGGCTCATCGACGAGCCACGACCGGCTCATCGACGAGCCAGCCCGTCCCTGCCCGTGATCGACAGAACGGTGAATGATCTTGTTGTCCATCTCTGACCTGGCTGTGCGCTATGGGCGTTCGGTCAAGGCGATGCATGGTGTGTCCTTTGATGTCCCTGACCAGAGTGTCGTGGCCGTCCTCGGTAGCAACGGTGCCGGCAAATCGACGCTCCTGCGGGCGATTTCGGGCACGTTGTCGCTGCACGGCGGTGAGATCACCAACGGCACGATCGAGCTTGACGGCACCCGGATCGACCGGATGGACCCGGCCGCGATCGTGCGGCGGGGCCTGGGTCAGGTGCCGGAGAATCGTCAGGTCTTCTCGCGCATGAGCGTCGAGGAGAACCTGCGTGCCGGCGGTTTGGCGACGCCGCCCTCGCGGCGGGCGGCGGCGCGTGCGGCGGTGCTGGACATGTTCCCCAAGCTCGCCGATCGGGCCAGCCAGCCGGCGGGTCTGCTTTCCGGTGGTGAGCAGCAGATGCTCGCGATCGGTCGGGCGATGATGGGTGAGCCGAAGGTGTTGCTCCTGGATGAGCCGTCGCTGGGTTTGGCGCCGTTGATCATCGAGCAGATCGGCCGGACCGTCACGGAGATCAACGAGCGTGGCACCACGGTGGTGTTGGTCGAGCAGAACGCGATGATGGCGCTCACGGTCGCGCACACCGCGGTGGTCCTCGAGGTCGGTGAGCTGAAATTGCGCGGCGACGCCGACGAGCTCAAGGCCAGTGAGGACATCCAGCGCCTGTACCTGGGTGGTCACGCCGAATCGGAGGAGCACGCCGACGCCGAGCAGGGCGAGGCGGCCGAGCGATTGGAGCGTCGTCGCAAGAGTTTGAAGGTGTGGTCGGCATGAGCACCGATACCCGCAATGTGCAGCCGCTGCGCGTGGAGGGCGTCACGGTCCGCTTCGGCGGCATCGTCGCCGTCAACGACGTGTCGTTCACGGTGCAGCCGCGCACCATCCACGCGTTGATCGGCCCCAATGGTGCCGGCAAGTCGTCGTGCTTCAACGCGATCACCGGGATCTACACGCCCGCGTCGGGGCAGGTGCGGTTGGGCGAGACCGTGCTGACCGGCACGCCGCCGCACAAGATCGCCCGTCAGGGCATCGGGCGCGCGTTCCAGAACCTCGCGTTGATCGGCACCTCGAGCGTGCTCGACAACGTCATGCTCGGCCGGTACTCCCTGACCAAGGGCCAGTTCATGGCCTACGGGATGCGCCTGCCGTGGACGATGCGGCAGGAGCGCGCGCACCAGGACCGCGCCGCGGAGATCTGTGACTACATGGGTCTCTCGCACCGCCTGCACACCCCGGCCGGGGCGTTGTCGTACGGCGAGCAGAAGCGCGTCGACCTCGCCCGTGCCCTGTGTGTGGAGCCGACCGTGCTCATGCTTGACGAACCGGCGGCGGGCATGAACAGCAGCGAGACCGCGATGATGGCCGCGCTGATCCACGACCTGCGTGACGACCTGGGCATCTCGGTGCTGTTGGTCGAGCACGACATGTCCCTGGTCATGGGCATCGCCGACCGGATCACCGTCCTCGACTTCGGGCGACGGATCGCCGATGACGTGCCCGCGGTCATCCAACGCGACCCCGAGGTCATCAAGGCCTATCTCGGGGGCGCCCCCGACGAGTCCGGTGAGTCCGCCGAGGCTGCAGCGATTTCGAGTGAGGAGACCTCCGCATGACCACGTTCGTGCAGGTGTTGATCAACGGGTTGGGGGTCGGCGCGGTCTTCGGGCTGCTCGCCCTGGGCTTCGTGATCATCTTCAAGGCCACCGAGGTCGTGAACTTCGCGCACGGGTCGTTGGCCCTGTTCGGTGGGTATCTCGCCTACCAGGTCAAGGACTCCATCGGCTGGTTCGGGGCGGTGATCGTCGGGGTCCTCTCCGCGGCGATCCTCGCGCTCGCCATCGAGCGGCTCCTGATCTCCCGGGCCAAGCACGCCTCCCACGATTCGCTGGCGATCATGACCATCGGCATCGACACGATCATCCTCGCCGACGTCGTGCGTCGCCTGGGTACCGCGGCCGCGCCGTTCCTGGGCGACCCGTACGACACGAAGTCGGTCTCGTTGGGGTCGTTGACGGTCTCGCGCACGTACCTGGTCGCGCTGGCCACCGCGTTGGTGTTGTTCACCTTGTTCTTCATCGCGTTCCGCAAGACCTCGTGGGGGTTGCAGATGCGCGCCCAATCGGAGAACAAGGAAGCCGCCGCGCTGATGGGCATCCGCTCCTCCCGCGTGACGGCCAGCGCCTGGGTCGTCGGTGGCCTGCTCGCCGGGATCGCCGTGTTCTTCCTCGCGACCAACGACATCGGTGGCGGGTCGGGCCTGTTGTCCGCCCACACCGTCGCGTTCGCCGCATTCCCCGCCGCCATCATCGGTGGCCTGACCTCGACCGAGGGCTCCGTCATCGGCGGCCTGATCGTCGGGTTGACCAGCGCCCTGGGCGCCCAGTACGTGAACTACGAGTTCGGAGTCGTCGCGGTGTATCTGGTGATGCTCGTCGTCCTCGTCGTTCGCCCCTCAGGACTGTTCGGAAGGGTGGACCAGGTCCGTGTCTGACACCGAAATCGCCAACCCCCCAGCCACGCCGGAAACCACCGGCACCACCCCGGTCACCGCGCGCCGCTCCACCGCCGCCCGCGTGGCCCCGCTCATCGGGTGGGCCGTGCTCCTGCTCGTGCTCTTCCTCACCCCGGTGTACGTGCCCGGCGAATGGCTCTCCGTGCTGTGCTGGATCATGGCCGGCGGCGTCGCCGCGATGGGCCTGACCATGCTCATCGGCCAAGCCGGACAGTTCTCCCTCGGCCAGGCGTTCTTCCTCCTCCTCGGCGGAGTCACGTACACCGTCCTGGCCGCCGACGGCGACGCCGAGTACATCGGTTTCGGCCTGCCCCCGCTGGTCGCGTTGATCGGCACGATCATCATCTCCGGCCTGGCCGGAGCGGCGTTCGCGCCCATCTCCGGACGCCTACGCGGCATCTACCTCGGTGTCGCGTCCCTGTCGCTGGTCTTCCTGGGCTACTACCTCTCCCACGAACTGCCCATGCTCGCCGGCAGCGCCTCCTCGGGCCGCTACGCGCCCACCTTCAGCGTGCCCGGCTTCGACTTCGGTGAAACCAACCCCCAACTGCTGCTCCTCAACGTGCCCATGGGCGCCGCAGAACGCCAATTCTGGCTCTTCGCCGGCCTCACGGTCATCGCCTACCTCGTCGGCCAAGGCGCGATGAAGGGCCGCGTCGGGCGCGGCTGGCGCGCCGTGCGAGACAACGAAGCCGTCGCCACCGTCATGGGCGTGTCCGTGCCCGGCGAGAAGGCCAAGGCCTTCGCCATCTCCTCCGCCTACGGCGGCCTGGCCGGCGTCATGGTCGTGTGGTGGTACTCCGGCCTGATGAAGCCCGACGAAGCCGTCGAACTGGGCACCTACAGCACCTACACCACCATCGCGCTGCTCGCGATGTGTGTCATCGGTGGCCTTGGCTCCCTCGGCGGCGCCATCGCCGGCTCCGCGCTCGTCTTCGGCCTCCCCCTGGCCCTCCCCCTGCTGACCGGTTCCAACCAAACCGTCGACGCCAGCGGCACCGCCTTCACCCCCATCGTCATCACCAACCTGGTGTTCGGCATCCTCATCGTCCTCATCGTCCTGTTCGAACCCCGCGGCCTCGCCGGCCTCGGCACCCGACTGCGTAACCTCATCCGCCGATGAGTCGCCGTTCCACCGAGGCGTCCGCCTCGTCCCCGATCCCTCACCCCGACAGCATCGTCACCCACCACAGAGAAGGAACGACACGAATGATCACCTCGAAGAAGAGGCTCACTGCCGGAGTCTTCGCTGGGCTGGCCGCCGCCAGTCTCGTCGCCGGCTGCAGCACCAAGGCCGCCGACTCGAACTCCTCCGGTACCGGCGGCTCCGCCGGCGGGGTCAAGACCGACGTCGGGGTGACCGACACCGAGATCAGCCTCGGGGCACTGACCGACCAGACGGGTCTGTTCAAGGTCCTCGGCGCCGCGTCAACCCAGGGCAACCAGATGTGGGCCGACGACGTCAACGCCGACGGCGGTATCTGTGGACGCCAGATCAAGATCAACGTCTCCGACACCGGGTACAGCGCCGAGAAGGCCGTGACCCTGTACAACCAGTCCAAGTCGAAGGACCTCGGCTACGTCCAGCTCATCGGTTCGCCGGCCATGGCCGCGTTGAAGAAGCCGCTGGTCAACGACAAGATCGCGGCCGTGCCGCTGTCCTGGTCCTCGCGCAACCTCGACGTGCCGAACGTCCTCATGGTGGGTACGACGTACGACGTCGAGGTCATCAACGGTCTGGCCTACCTGCAGAAGCAGGGCAAGATCAAGGACGGCGACAAGATCGGCCACATCTACCTCAAGACCGAGTTCGGCGAGAACGGTGTCGAGGGTTCGAAGTACTACGCGAGCAAGCACAAGATGACCGTCGTCGAGTCGGGCGTCAGCGCGACCGCGACCGACATGACCTCGTCCATCACCGCGCTCAAGGGTGCGGGCGTCAAGGCGATCGTCGTCACCTCCGGCCCGACCCAGCTCGCCTCCGCCCTCGGTGTGGCGCGCGCGCAGGGCCTGAATGTGCCGTTCTTCGGCAGCTCGCCGACGTACACCCCGCAACTGCTCGACACTCCGGCCGGGGCGCTGCTGACCAGCGGCAACTTCGTCACCGCCGGTGTTGTCGTGCCGTTCAACTCCGCCGTGCCCAAGGCCAAGGAGATCGCGTCGAAGTGGGAGAAGGAGAACAAGGACGGCGTGCCCACCTTCGGCATGAACCTCGGCTACGCCATGGGCATGGCGTGGGGCGCGGTGCTCAAGCAGGCGTGCTCCGACGGCGACCTCACCCGCCAGGGCATCCTCGACGCGATCCGCAAGACCTCGGTCGACACCCAGGGCCTGACCCCCAACCAGGACTTCACCCACCCGGGTAGCCCGGCCACGCGCGAGGTCTTCATCTACAAGCCCAAGAAGACGGAGGGCGGACTCGACGCCAACCCGGAGAAGTTCATCTCCCAGGAGGCCCAGGAGTACAAGGCTCCCTTCCAGGAGTGATGCACCCCTGAGTCACCCCTGAACACCACGAACGGCCCCGGTCCTCTCGACCGGGGCCGTTCGACGCTCCCACTCACGACACCTTGGCGGAGCGTCGTTGGGTCAGGGCACGCGGACCCCTCACCCCGCGTTGAGCTCGGCGTAGCGCTGCTTGGCAAACGCGTTCCACGAGCCACGCAGCTCTTCGATGCGGCGCGCGACGCGGCGGCCGATCCAGTCGGGCAGCAGCGCTTCGGGCAATTGCGGGTCGGTGCGCGGAAACTCCTGCCACTCGTTGAGCATCCGCACCTGCGCCAGCAAGGCCTCGTCCGGGGTCGCGGGTTGCTGTGCCTCGATGCGCTCGGCCACCCCTGCGTAATGCTCGGCCAGCGCGTCGAGGTCCCACCCCCGGGCGACGATCTCGGTCGGCGCCATCCCGATCGACTCCACCGTGCCGACGATCGAGACGGTGTGCTCGACGAGGTCGAGTTCGTCGATGAGTTCGCGGATCTCGTCGGCCCGCTCGACATGCGGGGTCAGCCACAGTCCGGGCGCCGGGTCGCCGAACCCGGCCCACGTCAGCCCGGCGTACAAGGGCCGCCGCGCCGCCCGCCGCGCGTGCGGGATCGTCGGCATCACGGCGAGCCACCGCCCGTCCCAGTCGTCGAAGGTCTGACCCATCGAGTACACGCGGGCGGAACCGGTGACGAAGATGTCCATGATTTTCGGGGTCAGGCTCCAACTGACCTCCCGACCGTGTCGCTCTGACTGGATCCAGCCGGAGGCCGAGGCGCGGGCAATGGCCTGTCGGGCCGTCTGCGACTCGAAGCCGAGCCCCGTGAGGATGTGCACCAGCGTCGCGGTGCGCACCGGCGCCGCCGACGGCCACACCAACTCACCAAGAATGGTGAACAGCATCGCCCGGGCGCTGCCGGGAGCCAACGAACTGCTCTCCGTGCGGAATCGGGCCGTGCGTGACGTGACCGTGGCCTGGCTGCTCACTGATCGCCTTCCTCCTTGAGCCGGTGGGGCGGATGCGCACCCGTCGGTCCCGGCACCCTAACCGACTCCCGTCGCCGAACTTGCGCTCGCGTTGTACATTGCACGCAACTGAATTCTCACCAGTGTAGATGATGAGGAGTGACGATGAGCGTTTTCGGCCTCACCGAGGACCAACTGGCCATTCGAAATGCGGTGCGCACGTTCGCCCGCGCCGATCTGGCACCGGGCTATCTCGAGCGCGCCACGAGCACCGAGTTCCCCTGGGAGGTGCACCGCCAGGTGGCGGGCCTCGGCGTCCTGGGCATGCTCGCCGGCCCCGACCACAACCCCCTCGAGCACGACGACTACGTGGCCGCCGGGCTGGCCATCGAAGAACTGGCCTACGCCGACTTCAACGTCGCCAACGCGGTGATCCCGGTGATGCTCATGTCCTCCCTCATCGCTGCCCACGCCTCGCCCGCCATCCGTGATCGCTGGCTCCCGCCCTTGATTGCCGGAGAGACGTACATCGCCTTTGGCTTGACCGAGCCCCATTCCGGGTCGGACGCCACCGCGCTGCGCACCACGGCCGTGGCCGACGGTGACGGGTATCTGCTCACCGGCGAGAAGACCTCCGTGACGATGCTGGGGCACGCCGAGGCGATGATCGTCACCGCGCAGACCGTCCGCGACGGGGAGAATCGCGGGGTCAGCACGTTCCTCGTCGACCTGTCCGCCGATGGGCTGGCGAAGTCGGACATCCCCGACACCGGGTGGAAGCCGATGGGCCGCGGGGTCCTGCACCTCGACGGTGTTCGCGTGCCGGCCGACGCGCTCATCGGCGCCGAAGGGTCGGCGTTCCGCAGCGTGCTCGGTGGCTTCGACTTCACTCGCCCGCTGCTGGCCCTGACCGGGATCGGCTGCGCCCAGTCGTGCCTCGACCTGACGGCCGACTACGTCCGCGACCGGGTGGCGTTCGGCGAGCCGCTGTCGCGGTTCGAGGGAGTCTCGTTCCCCTTGGCCGAGCACTCCACGACCCTCGAGGCGGCTCGCCTGCTCTGCTACTCGGCGCTCTGGCGGCGCAACGAGGGCCTGCGGCACACCGCCGAGGCGGCGATGTCGAAGTGGTACGGGCCGCTCTCGGCGAGCGCGGCCGTCAAGGACTGCCTCCTGCTCCACGGCAACTACGGCTACGCCACGGAGTACGGACTGGAACAGCGGTTGCGCGACGTCATGGCCGTGGAGATCGCCGACGGCACGGCGCAGATCCAGAAGATCATCATCGCGCGCGAGCGCTACGGCCGCGACTTCGTCCCGTACTCCAAGGCCTGACACAGTCCGGTTCGAGGTATTAACGACCGCTCCAACGGTCGCTAATACCTCGAACCGCGGGGGGTGGGGCGGGCGCGGTCAGGCCGCGCTGATCCCGCCGTTGACACTGATGGCCTGACCAGTCAGGCGGGCCGAGCCGGGTCCGCCGAGGAAGACCACGAGGTTGGCGAGGTCCTCCGGCTCGGCCACACCCAGGTGGGCGAGCCCCGCGGCCTTCTCGAAGAGCGCCTTGCTGAACCCGTCGCGCAGCACGTTCTGCGCGGTCGGCGTGCCGGCAATCAGCGAGGGCGTCAGCACGTTGACCCGGACCCCGTTGCGCTTCGCCTCGATGGCGGCCACTCGAGTGAACATGACAATGGCAGCCATCGCCGCTCCGAGCACGCTCTCGCCCGGGGTGGCGACCTTGGCCGCGTCCGAGGCGACATTGACGATGCTCCCGCCGCCCTGGGCCTGCATGATGGGCAGGACGACGCGCGTCATGTGCATCGGTGGCAGGGCCTGGCGGGTGAGAATGCCCGCCACGTCCTCGAGCGGAGTGCGGTGGAGCAGCTCGGGCCGGTACGTCGAGGTCATCGAGTTGACCAGCACGTCGATGGTGCCCAGCGCGGCGTGCGCGGCCTCCACCGACGCCTGCACCTGCGCGAGATCATCGGCGTCGGTGGCGATGAAGTGGACCTGCGCCTCGGGGCACCGGGCGAGCACCGTCTCGCGGGCTGCCGCACCGCGCTCCGGATTGCGGGCCAAGAGCGCCAGGCGACGCACCCCGGCGTCGACGAAACCCAGCGCGCTGGCCAGACCGACGCCCGAGGTGCCCCCGGCGACGACGACGGCAGAATCGGCGTAGTCCCGAACAAGGGGGTCCGGGGTGGCGGACGAAGCGGGGGAACTGGACACGGAGACCTCCTGGATGACGGATGTGAAAACTCTACAGGTAGCGCGACTCGATTCGCTCTAGCGTATTGTAACGATCGGTCAGACCATATACATTTGATGCACCGCGGGTCCAACGACGTGATCCGCACACCCTTCCAAGGAGCCCCGTCATGCCGACGCCTTCAGCCCTGCAGACCTCACACTGGCCCGCCGAGCCCGGCGAGGTTCGCGACGTCACCGTCTGTCAACTCCTCCGCCACGCGGCCGAGACCGTCCCCGACCGCGTCGCGCTCGTCGACTGCCTGCCCGACCCCGCCGCGCGCCGCCAGTGGACCTACGCCGAGTTCGTCGCCGCCGCCGAGCAGGTGGCCCGCGCGCTGCTCGAACGCTTCGAGCCGGGGGACCGGGTCGCCATCTGGGCCCCCAACAGTGCCGAGTGGCTCATCGCCCAGCAGGCCATCAGCTTCGCCGGCATGGTGCTCGTCGCGCTGAACCCGGCCTATCGCGCCCGCGAGGTCTCGTTCGTCCTCCAGCAGTCCGGCGCCGTCGGGCTCTTCACCGTCGACGACTACCGCGGCTTTGACATGAAGGCGATGATCGAGGAGATCCGCCCCGAGGTGCCCGAACTGCGTGACGTCATCTCCTTCGACGACTGGCAGACCGTCATCGACGCCGCCGACCAGACCCGGCCGCTGCCCGACGTGGCTCCGCACGACCCCATCCAGATCCAGTACACCTCCGGCACCACGGGCTTCCCGAAGGGCGCCATGCTCCACCACATGGGCCTGGTCAACGAAGCCACGTTCGTCGCCGAGCGGGCCGGCATGTCCGACGGTGGCGTCAACATCAACGCGATGCCGATGTACCACATCGGCGGTGGCGCGGTGACCTCCTTCGGCATCTGGGCCAAGCGGGGCACCTTCGTCGTGCTGCCCGCCTTCGATCCCGGCCTGCTGCTGGAGGCGTTCGAGACCTACCGCGGCACGCACACCCTCGTGGTGCCGACGATGCTCATCGCCATGCTCGATCACCCCGACCGGCAGACCCGAGACCTGAGCAGCATCCAGACGATCATGAGCGGAGCGGCGTCGGTGCCGGCTTCGTTGGTGCGCAAGACCATCGACCTGCTCGGCAGCCAGTTCACCATCCTCTTCGGGCAGACCGAGACCCACGGGGTGATCAGCCAGACCCGGGTCACCGACTCGCCCGAAGACCAGGCCGACACCGTCGGGCAGGCGCTGCCCCAGCTGGAGGTCAAGATCGCCGATGCCCTCACCGGCGAGCCGCTGCCGATCGGCGAGCAGGGTGAGATCTGTGTGCGCGGCTACCAGAACATGCGCGGCTACTACAACATGCCGGCCGAGACCGCCGCGACGATCGACGACGAGGGCTGGCTGCACATGGGCGACATCGGCACCATGGACGACCGCGGGTTCCTGCGGGTCACCGGCCGCGTCAAGGACATGATCATCCGCGGTGGCATGAACCTCTACCCCGCCGAGATCGAGGCGGCGCTGCTGGACCACCCGGCGATCGAGACCGCGGCCGTCATCGGCATCCCCGACGAGAAGTGGGGCGAGCAGATCGGAGCGGTGCTGCGCGTGCGCGGCGGCCACGACCAGCCGGGCGTCGAGGAGCTCAGCGACTTCCTGCGCGGCCAGTTGTCGGCCCACAAGACCCCGACACACTGGGCGTTCGTCGGCGAACTGCCGATGACCCCGACGGGCAAGATCCAGAAGTTCGTGCTGCGGGAGCAGGCCGTCGCCGGCAAGATCCCGTTCACCCTGCGCGAGACCCGCGCCGAGCGGGAGAGCGAAGCCGCCCAGGGCCACTGAGGGTCACGGATCGCTGAGGGTCACCGACCGCGGCCGCCACGCCCCGCCCCGCCTCCCTCTTCGCCGAGTGATGGTTTCGGGCCGCCCCAGGGCTCCTGGGGCGGCCCGAAACCATCACTCGGCGAGGGATTTATTGCCGGAGCGGCGTGGGGTCAGGGACGACGGTCGGCCGCCACCGACGCGGTCCACAACTCCACGTCGATGGGCTGGTACTTGGCCTGCCCCAAACTGCACGTCGTGCAGTCGTGACCGTTGGCCAACTGACCGGTGTGCCGGTGCTCCCGCTCGACCGCGTGACCGATGACCGTCGTCTCGCCCTGCAGCGACTCCAGGCCGAGCAGCGCCGCCCCGTAGGCCCCCGTGATCTGAGGCTCACGCGGCACCGACACCTCCGTGCCCAACGCCTTGGCGAGGAAATGCACCGCAGCCCGACTGTGCGCGACTCCGCCCGTCATGACCACCGGGTTCGCCCGCCCGACCTGCGCGACCAGGCCCAGCGTACGAGCGGCAACCGCCCGGTGCACCGAGGCGGCGATGTCGGCCGGCACGGACCCCTCGGCGAGCAGCGAGATGATCTCGGTCTCGGCGAAGGTGGCGCACATGCTGCTGACCTCGAGGTCGTCGCTGCCGGCCAGCGCGAGGTCGTCCAGGTCCTCGAGACGGCACTCCAGGGCGCGAGCGAGCACGTCGAAGAAGCGACCGGTCCCGCTGGCGCAGCGGTCGTTCATGGCGAAGTCGTCGACGAGCCCGAGGCTGTCGATGCGGATCGCCTTGCTGTCCTGCCCACCGATGTCGATGACCAGTGAGGTGCCGGGCGACATGGCCGCGACCCCGCGCGCGTGGCAGGTGATCTCGGTGAACGTGCGCGTCGCATCGGGCACGAGCCGACGCCCGTAACCGGTGGCGATGACGACCCCGAGGTCACCGCGCTCCACACCCGATTCGCGCAACACGTCCTCGATCGCGGCCGTGACCCCGCGCCGGCTCACCGCGCCCATCTGCACGACGCGGTGAGCCACGATGGCTCCGGTGCCGTCGACGATGACGGCCTTGGCGGTCGTCGAACCGAGGTCGACCCCCATGGTGTGCATGGTCAGACGCCGGCCTTCGCGCGACGCACGTCGATGCTCTCCAGCATGGCCACGAGGCGGCTCTCGAGAATGTCGTCCTTGTAGAACGAGGCATCCGCGACGTCGCCCTCGAAGAACATCGCCGGGATTCCGAGGTGCTCCTTGGCGGAGGACGCGAGCATCGTCTGGGGGTTGGTGAACGCGCGGCACGTGCGGGTGGAGTGGAAGACCAACCCGTCGATGTCGAAGCGCTCGCAGTCGCGCTGGGTCAGGTAGTCCAGCGTCGGCAGGCTGTGATTGATCGGGCACAGCAGGTAGTGCTGGGCCATGCCCCGCAGCGGGTCGTTCGGGTCGATGATCTGCGGCTCCTGCCAGAAGGAGCTGTGCGTGTACCGGCCGGCGATGACGGCTGCGTCGTACTCCGCGAAGCGCTTGGCGAGCCAGCCGAGCTTGTTCCAGTTCATGATGCCGTCGAAGTACAGGCGGTATCGCTCGTTCTGGAGTGCGGAGACCTCGTTGTCGACCCGGTACTGGACCTCGTCGCGCACGGAGCGGAAGTAGTCGACGAGCTCCTGGTTGCCGGGCAGGAAGTTGATGTGGGCGACGCTGGCGATCCAGTCCCAGTAGGTGGCCGGCGTCGGCTTCTTGGCGCACAGGTCCATGCCCTCGAGACGGAGCTCCGAGGCGGTGCGGATGTACGACATGCTCTCGGAGAGCGCATCCCAGTCGAAGGGTCGACCGGTCTGGGCCTCGATGAAGGTGATCAGGTCGCGCAGCTGGGCAACGACATAGTCGGTGGCCTCGTCCCACTCCTGACCGCCCATGTACCGCGAGTCGGGCTTGTTGCCCCACAGGAAGGGGATGGAGACGTTGAAGATCGGCACGCTCTTCCCGAAGACACGGTAGGTGACCTCGTCCCACTGCTGGCCGGTGCTGCAGCCGGAGTAGGCGTTGACGAAGAAGTCCGGCTTGGGCAGTTTGCTGGCCAATTCCTGCTGGTCGAGGGCGGAGACCACGCCGGTCTCACCGCCGGGGGTGGGGCCGCCGCCGTTGCTCAGCACGGCGCAGCCGAGGTGCGTGCGCGAATAGGAGCACAGTTCCTGGATGTAGCCGTACTCCGCTCCGGCCAGTTGTGCCGGGCCCTCGAGATGCTGAGCGGCCAGGCGGGCCGAGAACGCCTCGCCGTGGCACCACTCGAGGCCGGCGGCCTGGAAGATCGGGTTGAGGGCCGAGCCGTTGTACCAGACCACCTTCTTGCCGCGCTCCGGTGCGGTGAAGATGTTCTCCCAGTAGTCGGCGATCATCTTGCCGCCCTCGACGTTGGCCTGCATCCGCGTGACGGTGCTGCCGGTCGTGGTCGGGCTGGTCGTCGGGTTCGTCGTCATCTCGTACTCCCTCGTGGTCGGTGGTGCGGCTCAGAGCGCGGCCGCGACGGTGGCTTTGCGGGAGATGCGTTCGACGAGGGCCTCGATGCGCGTCCGGATGGTCTCCATGGGAAGGCCCTCGTGCTCGGTCTCGATGAGCAGGTACGGGGTGTCGCGCTCGTCCATCATCTTGCGCAGCTCCGGGTAGAGCAGCATGTGGGGTTCGCAGAACTTCGCCATGAGCACGATGACGCCGTCGGCGCCGCTCTCGCTCACGGCGTTGCTGAGATAGGTGTCCCAGTCGGCGTCGTGCTGCACGCGCGTGGGGCAGGGCACGTTGACGTTGCGGTCGAAGTACCAGGTGCTCAGCGCCTCGATCGGGTCGAGGTCCTCACGCACGTCCGTGGTGATGTAGCGCCGCCCGTGGTACAGATCATCGTCGACGATCATGGCCCCGCAGTCCTCGATGAGATCGAGCAGCTCCTGCTTCGGGGCATGGCAGAAGTGGCCGGAGAGGTGCAGCTTGACCCGAGCCTGGGAGCCGCCGGCCGCGATGCCCTCGGTGAGCAACTGCTCGAGCAGCGCGACGTGCTCGGCCTTGTCCATGACCATCGAGGACTTCACGAGGTCCTGCATCTGCGCTCCGGACAGGTGGATGCGACCCTCCCGCCGGGCGTCGAAGATCATCCGGAGCAGACGACGATCCGTGTTGTAGAGCCGGATGCTCTCGGCGAGCCGCTCGCGATCGATGGGGGTGCCGGCGCCACGCTCGACCTCGCCGACGATGTGCTCCATCTCGTTGCGCACCTTGCGGGCAGTCGACTCCTCGCTCATCGAGGCGATGAACTGCCCGAAGTAGATCGGCGTGCCCGGAGCCTTGAAGCGCATGACGTCGGCGGCCCCGAGGAGTTGCACGCAGTGGTCGGCGACGAAGTAGGTGTCGTAGATGTCGAGCTTGCCCTTGGCGGCCTGATCGGCGAGGTTGCGGGTGTAGCCGCAGTAGAACTCGGCCAGGATGACGCGGCCGTCGCTGTCGGGGTCGCGGTTCTCCTGGATGACGACGGGCAGGAAGCCCGCGGCGTGCAGCAGTTCCTCGGGGAAGTTCATCGGCAGGACCCCGGCGACCTTGCGCCCCGGGTGGGACTGCTTCCAAGCGACGACGTAGGCGTCGGGATCGGCGGCCACCTCGGCCAGGCGGTGCAGTGGTGCGTTCACGGTCGGTTCCCTTCTCAGGTCGTCACGGCCAATAGTGACGCAACGGGAGTCTCGATTGCAAGAGATGTAGAAGATCGATGGATCACGTTATACAGGACGTGCGTCTCGGTTGCGCATATCGTCTACTAAGTGAATCATAGGACCAAAGCCAACTCGAGGAGGAGTCGATGGGTCCCATCACGAACCGCTACACCGAACTGGTCGGGATCGACCATCCGATCGTCCAGGAGGGCCTGGGCCCGTTCCGGACGCCGCGGCTCGCCGCAGCCGTCTCCAACGCCGGCGGTCTGGGCACCGTGTCCATGCCCGGCATGCCCACCGACCTCGAGGCCGGAGCGCGGACCTTCCGGGAGCACATCGAGGAGTGCGCGAGCCTGACCGACCGCCCGTTCGCGGTGAACATCCCCGTCGGCGTCGACGGTGACGGCACGGTGCTCCCGTTCACCGAGGTGTACATCCGCACCGTGCTCGAGGCACGACGCTCCGATACCGCGATCGCGCAGCGGCTGACCGTGCTGACCACCTCGGCCGGCTTTCCCGGGCCGTTCATCGGGCCGATCAAGGACTCCGGCCTGATCCACCAGCACAAGGTGGGGGCGACGCGTCAGGCGGTCAAGGCCGCGGAGGCCGGCGTCGACGTCGTCATCGCGGCCGGGTTCGAGATGGGTGGCCACGCGCCGAGCAAGAAGGTGCACACGTTCGTGCTCGTGCCGAGCATCACCGAGGCGGTCGACGTGCCGGTGGTGCTCACCGGTGGGGCGCGCGACGCCCGCGGGTTGGCGGCGGCGCTCGCGATGGGCGCAGACGGAGTCGCGATGGGCACGCGATTCATCACGACCACCGACAACGACTGGCACCCGGCCTACATCCAGGCGCTCCTCGATGCGAAGGAGGGCGACGATGTCGCGTTCGACGGCGTGTACGGACCGTGCCGAGGGCTGCGCAACGAGGCGTCGCAGCAGCTCGTCGATGCCTCCGGCCACGACACCGCGCCCGACGGGCTGAGCGCCGTCGAGCTGACACGGTGGAAGATCGACTCGATGCAGCGCGCGCAGAACGAGGGCGATGTGTCGGGCAGCCTCGTGCTCACCGGGCAGGTGGCGTCGGCCATCAACGAACTCGTCTCGATTGCGGAGTTCGTGCCGGCGATGGCCGAGGAGGCGGCGCAGATTCTGCGTCGCTTGGCGGCCAATCTCGGCGCCCCGGTCGCCGGCTGACCCCACCGGCCGACACCCCCGCCGCGGCCTCCCCCCACTTCGCTCAGGTTGCGTGACCTGTGCCCACGCTCTGACCTGTCGCCAAGTGCTGCAACCTGAGCGAAGTGGGCCGAATTCGCCGGTGCCTGTGCCAGTAGCGGACGGGGAAACGCGAAAGCCGCAGGTCACGAATGGTGACCTGCGGCTTTCTGCTGCTGTGGCCAGGGACGGGGTCGAACCGTCGACCTTCCGATTTTCAGTCGGACGCTCGTACCAACTGAGCTACCTGGCCGGGTGTTCGGCGAGCCAGAATCACACCTGACCCGCGCAAACAGAGGCCCGGATCCGCTCCGGGCTTCGCCAACTATACACGACCCGCCACCGTTCTTTTGTGACAGGGTGGTCGCTGGAGCAACCACTGTGTCACAGAAGAATCCGCGCGGCGGGCCGGGAAAAGTAAATGCCGCACCTCTGGCTCCGGATCGCGGTGCCATGGTGCGGCTGGCGACCCCGACGGGACTCGAACCCGCGACCTCCGCCGTGACAGGGCGGCGCGCTAACCAACTGCGCTACGGGGCCTTGTGTGGTGACAAGACCAGTACTGCGTATCCCCAACGGGATTCGAACCCGTGCTACCGCCGTGAAAGGGCGGGGTCCTGGGCCGCTAGACGATGGGGACCCATTCTCGTTGGAATCCCTACGCCAGACAGGCCGCGCACGGTTCCGTCGAGGACCAGAGAAGCATACGGGCCGGAGCGCCGAACGTCCAAATCGAGGCCAGAACACCAGCACAGCGACACACCCGTCACCGATAAACCCGCAGGTCACCTCACGTTACCGGCCGCACGCTCCCCGCCGTGGTCGGCAACTGCACGGCCGGATCGCCGAGCACCACGAGCG
>NZ_BCRE01000130.1 GCF_001552435.1 Kribbia dieselivorans NBRC 106261 | reverse complement strand
GGGGTTAGGCGGTGTGCGTGTGCATGCGGGCACCGTCGTCGTTGAAGATGCTCAGCACCTGCGCGGGCTTGCCGCCGGCCGCGCTCATGGCGTGCGGCGTGCGGGTGTCGAACTCGGCCGCCTCGCCGCGGGTGAGGATGAGGTCCTGTTCACCGAGGCGCAGTCGCAGCTTGCCGGCCAGGACGTAGAGCCACTCGTACCCGTCGTGAACGCGCGGTTCGGGCAGGTCGACCGACGCGGGATAGGTGATCTTGTACGTGTGGATCGGCGAGCCCTCGGGCGCCAGCGGAGCGATGACGAGGCCGTCACGGTGGACCACCGGTCGGCGCACGCGCGGGTCGGGGGTCTCGTGGGCGATGAGGTCGTCGATGCGGATGCCGAGTTGCCGCGTCAGGGGCACGAGCAGTTCGAGATTCGCCTGACGTTTGCCGGATTCGAGGCGCGACAGAGTGCTGGCCGAGACGCCGGCGCGCGTGGCGAGGTCGTCGAGCGTCCAGCCGCGCGATTGGCGGGCCGCCCGCAGGCGTGGGCCGACCTGGCCGAGGTCCGTGGTCATGGAGGCCTCTCTCGTTGCTTGCTGATTCTGCAAACAGTCTTGCATTATCGATGGCTGGGTGTCCACAGTGGTGCACATGACTGGTGATGGCATGAAGGCGGAGCAGCGCGAACCCGAGTGGGACGCGATCGTCGTGGGTGGGAGCGCGGCCGGGTTGTCGGCGGCATTGATGCTGGGTCGGGCGCGCCGCCGCGTACTCGTCGTCGATGCGGGCAGCCCCCGAAACCGGTTCGCGGCGCACATGCACGGGGTGCTCGGGCAGGAGGGCGTGTCGCCGACGGCGCTGGTCGAGACCGGGCGGCGTGAGGCTGCGGGCTACGGTGTGCAGTTCGTCGACGGCACGGTCCGGGTGGCGGAGGACGGTGTGGCCGGGCTGCGGGTCACGCTCGAGTCGGGCGAGACGCACGCGTGTCGGGCGCTGGTCGTGGCCACCGGGATCTCCGATGAGTTGCCCGAACTTCCCGGGTTGGCGGAGCGGTGGGGCACGGGCGTGCTGCACTGCCCGTACTGCCATGGGTGGGAGGTGCGCGACCGGCACCTCGGCGTGCTCGCGACGTCGCCGGCGTCGCTGCACCAGGTGCAGATGGTGCGCCAGTGGAGTGAGCGGGTCACCCTGTTCGCCGCGCGGATCGGCGAGGTGGACCCGCAGGTCTCGGCGCGGTTGCGGGCCCGCGGGGTCGAGATCGTGAACGCCGAGGTGGTCGAGGTGCTCGGCGACGGGGATCAGGTGACGGGAGTGCGCACCGCCGACGGCGCGGTCGTGGAGGTGGACGCGATCTTCACGATGGGCACCCCGCACCCGCATGACGTGTTCGTGGCCGGGTTGGGGCTGGATCGCGCGGAGTTGCCGTTCGGCGCGGGCTCGTTCCTGACCGTCGATCAGATGGGCAAGACCAGCCACGACCGCGTCTGGGCGGCGGGCAACGTCGTGAATCCGATGGCGAACGTGCCCATGTCGATCGGGGCCGGCGCGATGGCGGGGAGCGCGGTGAACGGCGCCTTGGTCGAGGCGGACTTCGCCGCCGCCGAGGCCGCGCAGGCGCTGGAGGTCCGGGCATGACCAACGCTCACGGACACCACCACACTAGCGACCCGGTGGCGTCGATGTCGCCCGTCGAGTTCTGGGAGTCCCGGTACGGCGAGGCCGATCGGATCTGGACCGGGAGCGTCAACCGGGTACTGGCCGACGTCGCCGCCGGGCTCACCCCCGGTCGGGCGCTTGACCTGGGCTGCGGCGAAGGCGGCGATGCCGTCTGGCTGGCGCAACAGGGGTGGACCGTCACCGGCGTCGACCTCTCCGCCACGGCCATCGAGCGCGGGCGGCAGGCGGCGGTCGAGGTCGGCATCGACCCGGCCAGGTTGACGCTCGTGGCCGCCGACCTGGCGACGTGGGACACGACGGAGCGTTTCGACCTGGTCACCTGCTCCTTCCTCCACGCGTGGTCGGTGCCGCTTCCGCGGGCCGAGATCCTGACCCGCGCCACCGGCTTCGTGGCGCCCGGCGGGCATCTGCTCATCACGTCGCACGCCTCCGGCCCGTCGTGGTCCGACGCGGAGGTGCACACCGGCCATGACTTCCCGACGCCGGAGTCCGAGCTCGCCGACCTCGCGCTGGACCCCGACCGGTGGCAGGTGATCACCAGCGAACTCCGCGACCGTCGCACGACTGCCCCAGACGGCACCGCAGCCACGCTGAGCGACGTGGTCACGCTGGTCCGCCGCGTCCCCTGACGGATGGCGTGTGACGAAGTGGTTGCTCGAGCAGCCACTTCCTCACACGAGCCTCACGCCAGGTCGGCGATGAGATCCCCGTACCGGTCGAGTCGCTCCGGCAGGTCCTCGAACATCACCTGCTCGAACCGCTTGCCCGCCGCGCCCGCCTCGACCTCGTCCCACGTCCGCGGACACGCCACATTCGGGATCTCCCGCCCCCGCAACGAGTACGGACTGATCGTCGTCTTCGCCGCCACGTTCTGACTCCAGTCGAACAGCACCTTCCCGGGGCGCAGCGACTTGGTCATCTGCCACACGATGAGCTTCGGGTGCTTCTCGCTCAGCTCCTTGGCCAACTGCTGCGTCAGATCGCGCACCTGATCACTGGTCAGATCGCCGCCGATCGCCCCATACAACTGCATCCCCTTGCTCCCGGACGTCACCGGATACAGCGCCATCCCCAACGCGCCGAGCCGCTCCCGCACGAGCAACGCCACCTGCGCACACTCCTTCAACCCCGCCGGCGAGCCCGGATCCAGGTCGACGACGAGTCGATCCGGCCCGACCGCCACGCCATCGACCACCCGCCACTGCGGCACGTGGAGCTCCAGCGCGTTGAGGTTCGCCAGCCACGTCAGCGCCGCCGGCCCGTCCACCAGCGGATACGTCACGTCCTCGACACTCACCCGCGGCACCCACCGCGGCGTGCCCCCGGGCAGGTGCTTCTCGAAGAACCCCGGCGACGCCACGCCCTGTGGGTAGCGCACGCGCGTCACCGGCCGCCCGGCCAGATGCGGCAGCATGACCGGAGCGACGCTCGCATAGTGATGCAGCACCTCACCCTTCGTCGTGCCCGTGGCCGGATACACGACCCGCGACAGGCTCGTCACCGTCAACGCACGCCCATCGACCTGGACCCGTACGCGCTCCTGCCCCGGCTCAGCCATCGGTCGTCCCGATCCCCTCACGCACATCATCGGAGTCCAGATCGGTCCGCACTCCCTGGAAGCTCGGCTGCCGCAGCCGCTCACCCGTCGTCGCCAGCGAGGCCACGTCGATGACCACACGTGGCTCCACCCAGTTTGTGCCGTCGGCGTCGATGGCCGGCACCTCGTTGCTGAACGGCGACGACTCCCGCGCCAGCGGCGTCAGCAGCTCCAGCAGCCGCGCACCCGCCGCGCCCACCAGCCCCGACCCGACCCGCCCGGCGAACCGGAATCCGCCATCACCGTCGGGAATCCCGACCAGCACGGCCCCGAGTACCGACGCCGACCCCGTCTGGGGCCGCCACCCACCGACGACCACCGACACCGACGGCCGGTGAGCGACCTTGACCCAGTCCGCCGACCGCGCTCCGGCCAGGTACCGCGACGACCGGAGCTTCGAGACCACCCCTTCAAGCCCCTGCGCCCGCGTGGCCGCGAGCAACTGCGCTCCGTCGTCGTAGACCGCCGGGACCTGCCAACTCGACCCGCCCAGCTCCAGCGACTCCAACAGCTGCCGCCGACCCGACCACGGCTGCGCGGTGAGGTCCTGCCCGAACAGCCGCAGCAGGTCGAAGACCATGTACGTCACCGGCCGCTCCGCCGCCCACCGCCGCGCCTTGCGCGGATCGGCGACATGCAACCGCTCCGACAGCGCATGGAACGACGGCCGACCGTTCTCCAGCGCGATGACCTCGCCATCGAGCACCAGGTCGTCATAGGTGTCGGCGAGTCCACGCAGCTCCGGAAAGGCCACCGTCACGTCACGTTCCGTACGCGAGGTGAGCCGCACCGCTCCGTCATGGACCTCGGCGAGCACCCGCATGCCGTCCCATTTGACCTCGTGCGCCCACTGCGCTCCGGTCGGCGGCGACGCCGCGCCCGTGGCCAGCATGGGTTTCATGCTCCCATCGTGGCGCACGGACACGTAGGCTCGTGAGGTACACCCATCCCCGGTGAGTCGCCACCGGAGCCGACGAAAGCGGAGGACACGACCATGCGCGCCATCTGGAAGGGTGCCGTCTCGTTCGGTCTGGTCAACGTGCCCGTGCGCCTCTACAGCGCCACCGAGAACCACGACGTGAAGTTCCATCAGGTGCACGCCAGCGACGGCGGGCGCATCAAGATGCAACGCACGTGCTCGATCGACGGCGAGATCGTGGCGTACGCCGACGTCGCCAAGGGGTTCCAGACCGAGGACGGCGAGGTCGTCGTGCTCACCGACGAGGACATGAAGTCCCTGCCCAGCCGCGGGTCGCGCGAGATCACCGTGGAGAAGTTCGTGCCCGCCGAGCAGATCGACCCGATCCTCTTCGACAAGCCGTACTACCTCGAGCCGGACGCCTCGGCGACGAAGGCGTACGTGCTGCTGCGCGACGCGATCGCCAAGGAGCAGCGCATGGCCGTGGTGACCGTCGCGATCCGGGCGCGCACGACGATGGCCGTGCTGCGGGTGCACGACGGCGTCATCGTCATGCAGACGATGCTCTGGCCCGACGAGGTGCGCGCGACCGACTTCGCCGGCATCGACGAGGACCAGCACGCCACCGACAAGGAGTTGGCGATGGCGGACCTGCTCATCGAGCAACTCGCCGGTGATTGGGACCCGTCCGAGTACACCGACGACTACGCGCAGGCCGTGCAGGCCCTGGTCGACGCCAAGATCGAGGGTGGCGAGGTCGCCGAGACGGCCGCGCCGGAGGGTGGTGGCGGCGAGGTCATCGACCTGCTTGCCGCGCTCGCGCAGAGTGTCGAGAAGGCCAAGGCCTCACGCGGAGAATCGTCCGAGAAGTCCGCCTGAGACCGCGGCCGTCGCATTTTCCGCGCTGGGCGAACAACCCAGGCGGGCGGAGCGTGGAACAGGACCGGGGTGCGTGGCGTTGACACCCGTAATCCGGGTCTGCCGGGAGTCCGGACTGTAAAAAGAACCCGGGCCTTTCAGCAGGGCCGACTAGCATCCATCTGACCAGACGTCAGGAGCACGACATGTTTGAGCGGTTCACCGACCGAGCGCGCCGGGTCGTGGTGCTTGCGCAGGACGAAGCGCGCATGCTCAACCACAACTACATCGGCACCGAGCACATCCTGCTGGGCCTGATCCACGAGGGCGAGGGAGTGGCGTCGAAGGCGCTGGAGTCCCTTGGCATCTCGCTGGAGGCGGTCCGCGAGCAGGTGCAGGAGATCATCGGCCAGGGCCAGACGGCCCCGACCGGGCACATCCCCTTCACCCCGCGCGCCAAGAAGGTGCTGGAGTACTCGCTGCGCGAGGCGCTGCAGCTCGGCCACAACTACATCGGCACCGAGCACATCCTGCTCGGGTTGATCCGCGAGGGTGAGGGCGTCGCCGCCCAGGTCCTCGTCAAGCTCGGCGCCGATCTGCCGACCGTGCGCCAGCAGGTCATCCAGCTGATCTCCGGCTACCAGGGTGGTGGCAAGGAGGCAGCCGCGGCAGGTGTGGGCCAGGGTGGTCAGGCCGAGGGCGCGCCGGCGGGTTCGCTGGTGCTCGACCAGTTCGGTCGCAACCTGACCCAGGCGGCTCGTGAGGAGAAGCTCGACCCGGTCATCGGCCGCGAGAACGAGATGCAGCGCGTCATGCAGACGCTGTCGCGCCGCACGAAGAACAACCCCGTTCTCGTGGGGGAGCCCGGTGTGGGCAAGTCCGCGATCGTCGAGGGCCTGGCCCAGAAGATCGTCAAGGGTCTGGTGCCCGAGAACCTCAAGGACAAGCAGCTCTACACGCTCGACCTCGGTTCACTCGTGGCCGGCAGCCGCTACCGCGGTGACTTCGAGGAGCGACTGAAGAAGGTCCTCAAGGAGATCCGCACGCGCGGCGACATCATCCTGTTCATCGACGAGGTGCACACCCTCGTCGGGGCCGGTGCGGCCGAAGGCGCGATCGACGCGGCGAGCATCCTCAAGCCGATGCTGGCGCGTGGTGAGCTCCAGACCATCGGGGCGACCACGCTCGACGAGTATCGCAAGCACATTGAGAAGGACTCCGCGCTCGAGCGCCGGTTCCAGCCCATCCAGGTGCCGGAGCCGACGCTGTCCGAGGCGATCGAGATCCTGCGCGGTCTGCGTGACCGGTACGAGGCCCACCACCGGGTGACCATCACCGAGGAGGCGATCGCGGCTGCGGTCAACCTCTCGGATCGGTACATCAACGACCGGTTCCTGCCGGACAAGGCCATCGACCTGATCGACGAGGCCGGCGCCCGCATGCGGATCTTCCGCATGACCGCGCCGCCGGAGTTGCTCGAGTACGACGACCACATCGCCAAGGTCCGCCTCGAGAAGGAGGCCGCGATCGACGGGCAGGACTTCGAGAAGGCCGCGCGTCTGCGCGACCAGGAGAAGAACCTCGTCCACGAGAAGCAGGCCAAGGAGGAGGAGTGGCGCAACGGTGACCTCGACATCGTCGCCAAGGTCGACGAGGAGCAGATCGCCGAGATCCTGACCATGTCGACCGGCGTGCCGGTGGGCAAGCTCACCAAGGACGACGCGACGCGCCTGCTCACCATGGAGTCCGAGCTGCACAAGCGGGTCATCGGCAACGAGAAGGCCATCAAGGCCCTCAGCCAGTCGATCCGGCGTACCCGCGCCGGCCTGAAGGACCCGCGTCGCCCGGGCGGCTCGTTCATCTTCGCCGGCCCCACCGGCGTCGGCAAGACCGAGCTGGCCAAGGCGCTGGCGGAGTTCCTGTTCGGTGACGAGGACGCGTTGATCACCCTCGACATGTCCGAGTACTCCGAGAAGCACACCGCGAGCCGTCTGTTCGGGTCCCCGCCCGGCTACGTCGGCTACGACGAGGGCGGCCAGCTCACCGAGAAGGTGCGCCGCAAGCCGTTCTCCGTCGTGCTCTTCGACGAGGTCGAGAAGGCCCACCCCGAGATCTTCAACTCGCTGTTGCAGGTGCTCGAGGAGGGACGTCTGACCGACGCGCAGGGCCGCATGGTCGACTTCAAGAACACGGTCATCATCATGACGACGAACCTCGGGTCGCGGGACATCAAGTCCGTCTCCCTCGGCTTCGCCGGCGGGATGGACTCGGACTCGGAGTACGAGCGGATGCAGGCGTCGGTCAAGACCGCGCTCAAGGACCACTTCCGCCCGGAGTTCCTCAACCGTGTCGATGAGGTCATCGTCTTCCCGCGTCTGACGCAGGACGAGATCGTGCAGATCGTCGACCTGGAGATCGCGAAACTGGGCCTGCGCCTGGCCGACCGCGGCATGGCCATCGACCTGACCCAGGCCGCCAAGGACCTGCTCGCCGAGCGCGGCTACGACCCGTCGCTGGGTGCCCGCCCGCTCAAGCGGACGATCCAGCGCGAGATCGAGGACGTGCTCTCCGAGAAGATCCTCTTCGGCGAGGTCTCGGCGGGCCACCTGATCCACGTCGATGTCGCCGGCACCGGCGCGAACGCGGAGTTCACGTTCACGACGACCGACCGCGCGAGCACGTCTCCGGACATGCTCATCGAGGCGGCTGACCAGGGCGCCTGACCGCGTCGCTGATACACGGAAGGGGCGGGACCGTAACGGTCCCGCCCCTTCTGCTGTGCTGTGGTGTTGCAGTACTGCGGTGTGATTGAGCCGGTGCCCAGGTCAGGCAGCGGTGACCTGCTTCGAGTGACGCAGACCCAGGAGGCCGAGGATCAGCATGACGACGGCGCCGATGTAGGCGGCCCAGGCGGCGATGCCGGCGATCTTGCCGATGGTGCCGAAGGCGTAGGCGTTGAGCAGGAGGCCACGGAGGGTCGAACCCATGAAGAGCGTCTGGCGCAGGCCCATGAGCTCCTTGGCCTGGGCGGACTCGGGGTTCTTCGCGTTGGCGGCGAGCGCCTCGCCGGAGACCTCGGAGTACGTCTTGCCATCGGAGGAGGCGTTCATGTGAACGAGGATGTAGTGGTCGGCGTAGGCCTTGGCCTGGTCACCGGTGGTCATCTTCTGGCCGGCGTACTGGAGCAGGGCGTCCTTCTGCTCCTGCGTCTCGAGGTCTGCCTCGGCCGGCATCGTAATGTCCTGCATGGAGAGCTGCTCGCTGACGTTGTCGGCCACGAACGTCGACGCCCAGGTCAGGAGACCACCGGCGACGAGCAGAACGAGGGCGAGTGCGAGACCCATCCAGGAGATGACCTTGTCGAGCATGCTGCGCATTTTGGCCTCCTTGGCCGTGGGGGGTAAGCCTTGCGAGATTGAGCGTACTACAACTACTACGCGTTGTAGTAGTTGACCCTTTGATTGCCGCAGAACCCCGACGGAGCGTCATGTCGTAGCCTGACGGAATGCCCGAGAACGCCAGCGACTCGACGTCCGAGACCACGTCCGCCACGACGCCCGACACGGCTGCCACCCGCGCCATCGCGGGCGGCCAGTCGCAGATTATCGTGCGCGCGGCCACGACGCGCGACGTCACGGCGATCCGTGAATTGGTGCGGCCCTACGCCGCCGAGCGCGTGCTCATCAGCAAGGACGCGGTGGCCTACTACGAGTCGATCCAAGAGTTCCGGATCGCCGAACTCGACGGACGTGTCGTCGGCTGCGGGGCGCTGCACGTCATGTGGGAGGACGTCGCCGAGATCCGCACGCTGGCCACCGACCCCACCGTGATCGGTCACGGCATCGGGGGCCGCGTGCTCGAGGCGCTCATCGACGATGCTCGGGCCATCGGGGTCTCCCGGGTGTTCTGCCTGACGTTCGAGACCTCCTTCTTCGGCAAGCACGGCTTCGTGCCGATCGAGGGGCAGGCCGTCTCGCCGGAGGTCTACACCGAGCTGCTCCACTCCTACGACGAGGGCGTCGCGGAGTTCCTCGACCTCGACCGGGTCAAGCCCAACACCCTCGGCAACACCCGAATGCTGTTGACCCTGTGATGAGTTGAGCGACGACGCTCCGATCACGATCGGGTGACGAGTAGGTCACGGCCACCCGCACCCCGACCCGATTGAACGTGAAACGAGGAGTAGCGTCGGGTCATGTCCTCCTCCCACGCACAGCCGCGTCCTGGTCCCACGATCATCATCGTCATGGGGGTGTCCGGTTCGGGGAAGACGACCCTGGCCGAGAACATCGCCAAGGTGATGGGCTGGGATCACGCCGAGGCCGACGAGTTCCACCCGCAGGCGAACATCGACAAGATGGCCAGCGGTCATCCGCTCACCGACGAGGACCGCTGGCCGTGGCTGCGCCTCATCGGCGACTGGATCAACACCAAGGTCGAGGCGAACGAACCCGCGATCGTCACGTGTTCGGCGCTCCGCCGCGTCTACCGTGACCTGCTGCGCGAAGGCCGCCCGCAGGTGCGCTTCTGTCACGTCATCGGCGACCAGGAACTCCTGGCCGACCGCATGCGCCACCGCGAGCACTTCATGCCGCCGGAGCTGCTTCCGAGCCAGTTCGCCACCCTCGAGCCGCTCGAAGCCGATGAACTGGCCGGCGGAGACGTCGAGGTCAGCGTTGCCGGAACCCCCGAGGAGACCCTCGCCGAAGCACTCGAGGCCCTCAACCTCACAGAAGGAGCACAGCAATGATCCTGCCACTCGCGGTCGCCCCCACGGCCGTGATCCCCTGGGCGGATGAGCCGCTCACGACAGCGGGCAATGGCCAACTGACCCTGGCCGCGATCCTCGGCATCGCCACGGTCGTCCTGCTCATCACGTGGGCGAAGTTCCACCCGTTCCTTGGACTCATCCTCGGTTCGGCCGTCATGGGCGCCGTCGCCGGAGTCTCGCCGGGAGACATCGTCACCGCGTTCACCAACGGTTTCGGATCGACGATGGGCTCGGTCGGTCTGCTCGTCGCGCTCGGAGCGATGATCGGCAAGATGCTCGCCGACTCCGGCGGTGGCGACACGATCGTCGACAGGATCATCGAGGGCGTCGGCCCGAAGACCCTGCCATGGGCGATGGCGCTCATCGCCGCGATCCTCGGAATCCCGCTGTTCTTCGAGGTCGGCGTGGTTCTGCTGGTGCCCGTCGTCATCCTCGTCGCGCAGAAACTCAACATCTCGGTGATGAAGGTCGCGATCCCGGCGCTGGCCGGTCTGTCGATCCTCCACGGCTTCGTTCCGCCGCACCCCGGCCCGCTCGTGGCCATCGACGCACTCGGTGCCGACCTCGGCCTGACGCTCCTCTTCGGCCTCATCGTGGCCGTGCCGACGCTGATCGTCTCCGGACCGCTGCTGGCCCCGTTCGTCGACAAGTGGGTCCCGATCAGCGCGACGTCGCTGGTGGGCAGCGGCAGCGGCGGGGCCTCTGCCGAGGCGACGGCCGCCCAGGAGCGGGCGGCCAAGGGCTGGAAGCGCCCCGGCTTCATCTGGGCGCTGCTCAGCGTGACGCTGCCGGTCATCCTCATGCTCGCCCGCACCATCGGTGAGTTGACCCTCGCCGAGGGCAACGGCCTGCGCGACTTCCTCGTCTTCATCGGCACCCCGGCGGTGGCGCTGCTCGCCGCCGTGCTGTTCTCCATGTTCGCCCTCGGCTACGGCATCGGCATGAACCGCGGCGAGGTTGAGAAGACCGTCGGTTCGGCGCTGCCGGGCGTCGCGAGCATCCTGCTCATCGTGGCCGCTGGTGGCGGTTTCAAGCAGACCCTCGTCGACGCGGGTGTCGCCAACGTCATCGGCGACATGGCCCAGGGGTCGGGAATCAACCCGCTCGTCCTCGGCTGGCTCGTCGCCGTCGGCATCCGCCTGGCGACGGGTTCGGCGACCGTCGCGACGATCACCGCGGCCGGCATCGTCTCGCCACTGGCTGCCGGGATGTCGTCGCCGGAACTGGCGCTGCTCGTGCTCGCCATCGGTGCGGGTTCGCTGTTCTTCAGCCACGTCAACGACGCCGGCTTCTGGCTGGTCAAGGAGTACTTCGGCATGACCGTCGGCCAGACGATCAAGTCGTGGTCGGTCATGGAGACCGTCATCTCGGTGGTCGGTCTGATCTGCGTGTTGCTGCTGTCGCTGGTCGTCTAGCGCGGCAGGTGAAAGTGACCGGGGACGGTCTCGTCGGGTTCGACGAGGCCGTCCTCGATCAATGTCCCCAGACAACGCAGCGCCTTGGCCGGGTCGTCGGGCCAGACGGCGAGGAGCGTCGTTTCCGGCAGGGGCGCGTCGGACTCGCGGAGCGCCTGGACGATCCGCCCGCGCACCTGCCGGTCGGTGCCGTGCCACGCCTGCCCACGCCGGGGCGGGCCGTCGTACTCGGGTCGGCCGCCGATGTTCCAGGCGCACAGGTGGGCGATCGGGCAGTCGTCACAGCGGGGGGCGCGGGCGGTGCAGACCAGGGCGCCGAGCTCCATCACGGCGGCGTTCCATCGGTTGGCGGAGGCGCGATCGGTCGGCATTGCCGCGGCCGCCAGGGTCGACTCGGCACGGGTCAGGGCCGGAGCGGCGTGCGCGTCGCCGGTGACGGCGCGGGCGAGGACGCGACGCACGTTGGTGTCGACGACGGGTACC
>NZ_BCRE01000129.1 GCF_001552435.1 Kribbia dieselivorans NBRC 106261 | reverse complement strand
GGGGCCGACGCCGGGCAGGGCCAGCAGGGCCTCGTGGTCGGCGGGTACCTGCCCGTCGTGGTGCTCGACCATCGCCACGGCCGACTCGTGCAGGCGCAGCGCCCGCCGGGGGTAGCCCAGCCGGCCCCAGCGGCGCACCGCCTCGCCGGGGGAGTCGGCGGCCAGCGCGGCCGGGGTGGGCCACTTCTCGAGCCACTCGCGCCAGATCGGTTCGACCCTGGCCACAGGCGTCTGGTGGCTCATCACCTCGGAGAGGAACACCGCCCAGGCGCCGACGTCGGGGTCGCGCCACGGCAGCGGGCGCTCGTGGGCGGCGTACCACCGCAGGACGGGACCGTGCAGATCGCGGGGTTCGGTCACGCCTCAGACGTACCGCTCGAGGATGCTCGACTCGGCGAGGCGGGAGAGGGCCTCGCGCACGAGCCGGGCACGGCCCTCACCCACGCCGTCGACCGCGCGCAGGTCGTCGACGTTGGCGCCGAGGAGGTTCTGCAGGGAGCCGAAGTGGTCGACGAGCCGGTCGACGACGACACCGGGCAGGCGCGGCACCTTGCTGAGCAGGCGGTAGCCGCGCGGGCTGATCTGGGTGTCGAGCGAGTCACCGACGACGGCGTAGCCCAGCGCCCGCGCGCAGGTGCCGAGGTCGATGATCTCCGTGGCGGTCAACCCAGCGAGATCGGCGCTGACGGCCTCGACGGTCAGGTCGTCCCGGTCGGCCTGGACGTAATCGCGGATCGTGGCGCTGAGCGCATCGTCGACGCCGCTGGTGAGTTCTTCGAGTTGCAGGGCAAGCAGTCGACCCTCGGTGCCGAGTTCGACGACGTGACCACTCACTTCTCCGGAAATGCGGCGGACCATCTCGAGGCGCTGGAGCACGGTGGCGACGTCGCGGACCGTGACGAGGTCCTCGATCTCGACCGCGAACAGCGTGCCGGTGACCTCGTCGAGCCGGGCCTTGTACCGCTCCAGGGTCTGGAGCGCCTGGTTGGCCCGCGCGAGGATGGCGATGGAGTCCTCGATGACGTGACGTCCGCCGGCGACGTACAGCGCGATGATCCGCATCGACTGCGAGACCGAGATCACCGGCAGGCCGGTCTGCTTGGCGACGCGCTCGGCCGTGCGGTGACGGGTGCCCGACTCGCTGGTCTCGATCGTCGCGTCCGGCAGCAGTTGGGTGGCCGCCTTGATGATGCGCGTCCCGTCGCGATCGAGCACGACCGCGCCGTCCATCTTCGCGAGTTCGCGCAGACGGGTCGCGGAGAACTCGATGTCGATGGGGAACCCGCCGGTCGACATCTTCTCGACGACCTTGTCGTGGCCCAGCACGATCAGGGCACCGGTGTTGCCCCGCAGGATGCGTTCGAGCCCGTCCCGCAGTTCGGTTCCGGGCGCGACCGCTGCCAGGGTGGCCAGAAACAGGGGATCGTCGGACTGCACGAGCCGATCCTATGCCCGAGGAGTCACGGGGAACGTTTTCGCCGCTCGGATCAGCGGGCGAGTTCGCGGGCGCCGGTGCGCTGGGGGATCGCGGCCAGCACCGCGGAGCGTACGTCGGGGACCTCGATCACCTCGATGCCGTCGGGCAGGCGACCGTCACGGCGTGCTCCCACCGGCACGAACGCGCGGCTGAAACCCAGACGGGCGGCTTCCGAGAGGCGTCGGGGCAGGCCCGGTACCTGCCGCACCTCACCGGCGAGCCCGACCTCACCGATCGCCACCGCCCCCGGCACGAGCGGCCGGTCGACGAGCGCGCCGGCCAGGGCCATGGCCAGCGCGAGGTCGGCGGCCGGTTCGGTCAGTCGGGCGCCGCCCACGGTCGACAGGTACGCATCGGCGCCGGCGAACGGCACCTCGCAGCGACGCTCGAGCACCGCGAGGACCATCGCGACGCGCGAGGAGTCGAGGCCGGACGTCGTGCGCCGCGGCGTCGGCAGGGTCGACTTCGTCACCAGCGCCTGGACCTCGGTGACGAGCGGGCGCCGGCCCTCGAGCGTGACGGTCACGCACGTGCCGGGCACATGGGTGGTGCGCTGCGAGAGGAACAGCCCGCTCGGGTCGCTCAACCCGGTGATGCCGCGGTCGTCGAGGTCGAAGCAGCCGACCTCGTCGGTGGGGCCGTAGCGGTTCTTGACGGCTCGCACCAGGCGCAGGCGCGAGTGGCGGTCGCCCTCGAACTGGACGACGACGTCGACGAGGTGCTCGAGCACGCGGGGCCCGGCGATCGACCCCTCCTTCGTGACGTGGCCAACGAGCAGCATGGCGATGCCGGCCCTCTTGGCGGCCTGGATCAGCGCCGCCGCGACCTCGCGTACCTGGCCGACGTTGCCGGCCGCGCCCTCGACCTCGGCCGACGAGATGGTCTGCACCGAGTCGACGACCACGAGCGAGGGCTTGACCTGCTCGATGTGGGCCAGCACCGTGGCCAGATCGGTCTCGGCCGCGAGGTACAGGTGGTCCGCGACCGCCCCGATGCGCTCGGCCCGGCCCCGGACCTGCGCCGACGACTCCTCCCCGGAGATGTACAGCACGCTGCTGCCCGGCCGGGCTGCCCGCGCCGCCACATCGAGGAGGAGCGTGGATTTGCCGATCCCCGGCTCGCCGGCGACGAGCACGACGGCTCCGGGAACGAGTCCTCCGCCCAGCACCCGGTCGAACTCATCGACGCCGGTGCTGCGTGCCTGCGCGCGCGAGGCGTCGACCTGCGCGATCGGCACGGCCGGCCGCTCGATGACCCGCGCCGCCGTGGTGCGCACCGCGGTCGCCGCGCCCACCTCGGCGACCGTTCCCCAGGCCTGGCACTCGCCGCAGCGACCGACCCACTTCACCGTGGTCCAGCCGCACTCGCTGCACTTGTACCCGGCTATCCGGGCGGTCTTCGTTGCCATGGTCGAGACACTACGTCGCGGCCCCGACAACGCTTCCCGGCGAGGTCACGGACTGCCCATCCACGAGCCGGGCGATGAATGGCGACCGCCACGAATGGGCATGAACCCGGGTGTGGAGAACACCCGATTGTTCGGGTATCAATGCCACATGCGCGTTTTCAACGGAATCGACGACCTCGAAGCAGCGATCGGCGAGGAGCTCGAGCCCAGCTCGTGGCACACCGTCACCCAGGACGAGGTCAACATGTTCGCCGACGCCACCGGCGACCACCAGTGGATCCACGTCGATGTGGAGAAGGCCAAGGACAGCCCCTTCGGCGGCACCATCGCCCACGGCTACCTGACCCTGTCGCTGCTGCCCCGCTTCGCCTACGAGATGTACCGCGTCGACGGCCTGTCGGCCATGCTCAACTACGGCTCGAACAGGGTCCGGTTCCCCACTCCCGTGCCGGTCGGGTCGCGGGTGCGTGGGCGCGCCGAGGTGGCCGAGGTGACGCGCGGCGAGAGCATGTCCCAGGCGGTGTTCCGCTTCACCGTCGAGCTCGAGGGCTCCGCCAAGCCGGCCTGCATCGCCGAGACCGTCACGGTGCTCATCCCGCAGTGACAGCATGGGGGTCATGACTCGCCACGAGATCGACCCCGCCACATTGGCGCCCGGCGGCGTCTACAAGCTCGTCAACGCCTGCGTCGTCCCGCGCGCCATCGCGTGGGTCAGTTCGCGTTCGGCCGACGGGGTGGACAACCTGGCGCCCCACTCGTACTTCACGGTGGTCAGCGTCGACCCGCCGATGATCGCGTTCACGTCGGTCGGCTGGAAGGACTCGGCCGCGAACATCGACGCCACCGGCGAGTTCGTCGTCAACATGGCCGCTGGGGGTTTCGAGGACGACATCAACGCCACCTCGACGGACTTCCCAGCGGGGATCTCCGAATTCGACGCCGTCGGGATCGAGCGCGAACCGTCACGCCGGGTCATCCCGCCGCGGGTGGCCCAGTCGCCGGTGGCGCTGGAGTGCCGCAAGGTGGACATCACTCCGATCGGCAATTGTCATCTCGTCATCGGTGAGGTGCTGCACGTGGCCATTGACGAGGCGACCTCGGAGCCGGACCCGGTCACGCAGCGCCACCCGCGACCCGACGCGATCCACCCGCTGGCACGCCTGGGCCGCAACGAATGGGCGCACTTCGGCACGACCTTCGACCTCAAGCGGGTCCCGTACCGGAAGTGGCTCGAGAAGCAGTCGTCGCGGGGTGAATGAACAGGCGGAGGAGCGCGCGCCCGCCGGGGTCCGGAGCGCCAGACCCAGCCACACGAGACCCAGCCCCACGAGACTCCGCCCCGCCACGCCACCCCGGCGAAAGCGCATCCGCCGCCGCCAGGTGCGCCTCGCAGTACGACACGAGCACGTCGTACCCGGCCTGACCCATCAGTTCCACCAACCCAGCGCGCTCGCTGACGTACACAGGCTCTGCCCCCACGTGCGCCGCCGGATTCCCCGAGCAGTACCAGTCGAGATCATGCCCACCCGACCCCCATCCGCGCCGGTCGTACTCCTCGATCGTCACCTCGAGATAGCTCGTCCCATCGGGCGGTTCGATCGTGCGATAGGAGCGCCGAATCGGCAGTTGCCAGCACACGTCGGGTTTGGTCGTATGCGGCTCCACCCCGCTTTCCACGGCGAACAGGTGCAGCGCGCACCCGGACCCGGCGGCGAACCCGGGCCGGTTGAGGAAGATGCACGCCCCTTCGACCCGCCGCGTCTTCGTCGCGCCGTCCTCCTTCTCGGTCCACGCCGCCCGCTTCGCCGTGCCGGGGTGCAACTGCCACTGCGCCGGCGTCAGCTGCCGCGCCACCTTCGCCACCCGCGCAACATCGTCGGCGTCGGTGAAATGCGCCCCCAGACTGCAGCACCCGTCGTCGGGCCGGTCGGCGTAGATGCCCGGACACCCGCGGCCGAAGATGCACGTCCACGACGAGGTCAGCCACGTCAGGTCGCAGCGGAACCGCTGGTCGTCATCGGCCGGGTCCTGGAACTCCACCCAGTGGCGGGGGGCGGTCAACTCGCTTTCGGGCACCACGCCAGCGTACGGCCCACCCGCGGCGCCGACCGTGGGCCGAGCCACCCCGAGGCGGTTCTATGCTGGACCAATGCGCCTTGGAGTGATCGACGTCGGCTCGAACACCGTTCACCTGCTCGTCGTCGACGCCTCGTACGGCGCGCACCCGATGCCGGAGTCGTCGTACAAGCTCGAGCTACGCCTCTCCGAGCATGTGCTCGACGACGGCCGGATCTCCGACGACGGCCGTGAGCGCCTCATCACCTTCGTCAACGAATGCATCCAGGTGGCCGAGGACAAGGGCTGCGCCGAACTGCTCGCCTTCGCCACCAGCGCCATCCGCGAGGCGCCCAACGGCCACGAGGTGCTCCAGGACGTCTCGCACAAGACGGGGGTCGAACTGCGTGAACTCAGCGGCGACATGGAGGCCAAGCTGACCTTCCTTGCGGTGCGTCGCTGGTTCGGCTGGTCGAGCGGCAAGCTGCTCGTCATCGACATCGGCGGAGGATCGCTCGAGATCGCCATCGGCATGGACGAGGAGCCGGACATCGCGATCTCCCTGCCGCTCGGCGCGGGCCGCATCACCCGCGACTGGCTGCCCGGCGACCCGCCCTCCGCCGACGACATCAAGGCCGCCCGCAAGTACGTGCGCGCCCAGATCGGCACCCAGGTCGGCAGGGTCAAGCGCGCCGGCGTGCCCAACCACGTCGTCGGCACGTCGAAGACGATGCGCTCCCTGGGCCGCATCAACGGCGCCGCGCCCTCGAGCAGTGGCCCGTTCATCGAGCGCACCCTGACCCGCGAGGGCATCAGCAAGGTCATCGCCAAGGTCTCGACGATGACCGCCGCCGAACGCGCCACGCTTTCCGGAGTCTCGCACTCCCGGGCCGCGCAACTCCTCGCCGGAGCGATCGTGGCCGAGGCGGCCATGGATCTCCTCGGCGTCGAGAAGCTCGAGATCGGACCCTGGGCGCTGCGCGAAGGGGTCATCTTGCGTTACTTCGACATGATGAGTGACCCCAGCGGGGTCTAGGCTCGAATCATGAGCGATTCGGCGGCAGGGCACGGCGGCGACATCCCCATCACCTTGTCGACCGCGTCGGTCTATCCCGCGAAGATCTCGGCGGCGTTCGCGACCGCGGCCCGACTGGGCTACGACGGAGTCGAGATCATGGTCCTGGGCGACAAGCGCACCCAGGAGGGCGGCGCGCTCAAGTCGCTGGCCGACCACCACGACCTGATGATCCACTCCATCCACGCGCCGACGCTGCTGGTCAGCCAGCACGTCTACGGCACCACCGACGCGTGGACGAAGATCGACCGCTCCATCGACCTGGCGCATGAGGTCGGTGCCGGGGTCGTCGTGGTGCACCCGCCGTTCCGGTGGCAGCGCGACTACGCGCGCCGGTTCGCCGAGGGGATCGCCCAGCGCGAGGCGGAGCGGGACATCGTCCTGGCGGTCGAGAACATGTTCCCGTGGAAGGCCGGCCCGGCGTCGGCTCAGGCGTACCTGCCGCACTGGGATCCCTGCGACCAGCCCTACCCGCACGTGACGATGGACCTCTCGCACACCGCGACCGCGCGCAGCGACGCGATGGACATGGTGCGCCGCCTCGGAGCGCGGTTGGCGCACGTGCACCTCGCCGACGGCTCGGGGCGCACGACGATCCTGGACGAACACCTGCCGCCTGGCCTGGGCAACCAGCCGTGCGCGGAGTTCCTCGAGTACGTGACGGCATCGGGTTACCGCGGCGGCATCACCCTCGAGGTGTCCACCCGCCGGGCCGACCCGGCGCAGCGCGATCAGATCCTGGCCGATTCCCTCGCCTTCGCCCGTCGTCACGTCGCGGCCGGAGTTGCGAAGGCCCGGGTATGACGGTCGACGCGGTCATCGAGGTCGAGCACCTCAGCGTCAAACGCGGCGGCCACGTCGTGCTGCCGGACCTGTCACTGACCATCGAACGAGGCTCCGTCGTGGGTCTGCTCGGCCCGAGCGGTGGAGGCAAGTCCACGGCGATCCGCTCGATCGTCGGGGTGCAGCGCATCGAATCGGGCACGGTAACCGTGCTCGGCCTGCCCGCCGGGCACCCCGAATTGCGCCACCGCGTCGGGTACACCACCCAGTCGCCGAGCATCTACGCCGACCTGTCGGTGCGCGACAACGTGCGGTACTTCGCGCGGATCCTCGGGGTGGCCAACCACCGCGAGGCCGCCGATCGGGCCATCGAGACGGTCGACCTGACCGATCACGCGAACCGGCACGCCAGGGAACTCTCCGGCGGGCAACTCTCGCGGGCGTCGCTGGCCGCCGCGCTCGTGGGCGACCCGGAGGTGCTCGTGCTCGACGAACCGACCGTCGGGCTCGACCCGGTGCTGCGCCGCGACCTGTGGGACATGTTCCGGGCGCTGGCCGACGCGGGGCGCACGCTGCTCGTCTCGAGCCACGTCATGGACGAGGCGGTGCGGTGTGACCGACTGTTGCTGCTGCGCTCCGGCAGGCTCATCGCCGACGACACGTTGCCGGATCTGCTGGCGCGCACCGGGGCTGCCGACGCCGAGGGTGCGTTCCTGGCGCTCGTCGAGGCGGGCGTGTCATGAACCCCGGGCGCACGCTGTCTACGGCCGCGCGGGTGCTGCGGCAGATCCGCTCAGACAAGCGCACCATCGCGCTGATGTTCGGGCTGCCGATCGTGCTCATCGGGTTGCTCGCGTGGGTGTACGCCGACACCGGACTCTTCGACCAGTTCGGCGCCGCGCTGCTCGGCACGTTCCCGCTCGTGGTGATGTTCGTGGTGACGTCCGTGGCGGCCCTGCGCGAACGCACCTCCGGCACGCTGGAGCGGTTGCTCTCGACGCCGCTGGGCAAGGCCGACTTCATCCTCGGTTACGCCGTCGCGTTCAGCCTCATGGCCATCGTGCAGGGCGCGCTCGTGTCGTGGTTCGCGATCGTGGTGTGCGGGCTCGACGTCGCCGGCCCCACGTGGCTCCTCGTCGTGGTCGTCATGCTCTCGGGCCTGCTCGGCATGGCGCTGGGCCTGTTCGCCAGCGGGTTCGCGCAGACCGAGTTCCAGGCGGTGCAGTTCATGCCCGCGACGGTGCTGCCGCAGTTCCTGCTGTGCGGGCTGCTCGTGCCGCGCGACCGCATGCCGGCGGTGCTCGAGGCCATCTCGAACGTGCTGCCGCTGTCGTACTCGGTCGACGCGGCCAAGGAGGTCTCGGTCTCGGCCGATCCCGCGGTGGCATCCGATTTCCTCATTGTCGGAGCGTGGATCATCGGAGCCCTCGTGCTGGGCTCGCTGACGCTGCGCCGCCGGACGCCGTGAGCGCCGCGGTCAGGCCGTAGGCTGCCCGACGTGGAGATCAAGGAGTCGGTGCGGCGTCGCGCCAAGGGAGTGGCCGAGAGCCCGGTGGTCCGGGCGCTGAGCCGTCGGTCCCGGCTCGAGGCCAAGTTGGCGCAGCGGTTCCGGGCGGGGGAGACGGTCGCGCAGGCGGCGGATGTGGCGCTCGAACTGCGGCAGACCCGCACCGCCGCGTCGCTGGACCTGCTCGCCGCCCCGGCCACGACCCTGGACGAGACCACCGCCAACGCGCAGGAGTACCTCGCCGCGCTGAGTCATCTGTCGGCGCGCGGTCTGGCTGCGGGGGAGGCGGTGGACCTGACCGTGCGGCCGGCCGCGCTGGGGCTGCACCTGGCCGGGGCGCCGACGC
>NZ_BCRE01000128.1 GCF_001552435.1 Kribbia dieselivorans NBRC 106261 | reverse complement strand
CGCCGGGAGGCCACCGGCGAGCGCGCCGATCACGACGGCGGCCGTGACGAGCACGCCCTGTCCCGCGAGGCGTTCGACCGCGACCGCGCCGAGTCCGCCGCGCACGGTGCCCACGTCGCGCCCGTGCCGCACCCCACGATCGAGGTCGCCGACGACGCCACCGGGCAGCGTGAGGTTGAGGAACTGCGATTGGTAGTACGCGGCGACGGCCGGGCGCAGGCGCAACGCGATGCCGATGTGCTGCGCCACGACCTGCCACCGCCACGCCGCGCACACCGTGGTCAGCGCCGTGAGCAGCGTGGCGAGGAGGATCCCCGCAGCGTCGATGGCCCTGATGCCATCGACGAATGGCCCAGCACCCAGCCGAACGACGATGCCGCCGAGGATGGCGACGCCGGCGAGGATGCGCCCGCGGCGCCACCACGTCCCCATCGACGCTGCGGTGGTCTCCATTCCCTGCACACGCATGGCGAGGCCGTCCGGTTCACCGTGGGGGCAGGATCAGCAGATCGAGGTGGTCGACGACGACCCGGAGCCTCGTGTCGGCCAGGTGCGCGCGCCGCCGGGCGGCGTAGTCGGGCAGAGCCTCGGTCAGGGTGGGCTCCTGCGCGGCGGCGGCGTCGAGCCACCCGGTCAGCCAGGCGTGCGTGAGCCCGGCGCACGACGCTCCGAGGTGCCACGGGCTGGCCACCATGCGCACCTGCGCGCCCCGGTCACGCGCGAGATCGGCCGCGATCGTCACGGCGTCGGGCCCCAGGAGCGCCCGCTCCCCCGCCCTCCGGCGTTGGTGGGCGTTGAACGCCGATTCGATGCGGCGGTCGAGGGGTTCGGGCGGGGTGAGTCGCACCCGACCGGTGACGCTGAGGGTGATCAGGCTCGGGCATCCGGCCTCGACGCAACCCGCCACGACCCGCTCGAGTTCGTCGAACGTGAGCATGTCGAGCAACGCCGAGGCGGTGATGAGGGTGGCGCCGGCGAGGTCGGCCGCGCCGAGTCGGGTGAGGTCGTCGCGGCGGGTCTCGACGCCGACGGCCACGCCATCGACGATCGGTGGGTCGGCGGCGGCCACGTCGAGCAGGTCGGTGTCGCGGTCGTGCAGGACCCAGTGCTGGCGACCGGGCAGGCGCGGGGCGAGCCAGCGGCCCATCGACCCGGTGCCGCTGCCGAGGTCGTGCACGACCTGGTGTCGGTGGTGGGCCACGACCCTGGCCACGGCGGAGGCGAGTTCGGTCGAGCGGGCGGCACCGTCGACCGGTTCACGCAACGCCAGCCAATCGGCACCGACGCGCACCACCGGCGCACTCATGCCGCGGCCTGGGCCTGCACGGCCGCGATCACCGCGGCGACCCCCGACGTCGTGGCCGACCAGGGCGCCAACTCCTCACGCCGGGAGATGGCCGCGGCCCGCAGGTCGCTGCGCAGGCGGGCATCCGTAAGCCACCGACGCAGCGCGGCCGCGAGTGCCCCTGG
>NZ_BCRE01000127.1 GCF_001552435.1 Kribbia dieselivorans NBRC 106261 | reverse complement strand
CCTCGGCCAGCCCACCGACATCCGCGCCGATCACGGGAAGTCCGCGGGCCAGGGCCTCGACGACGACGAGTCCGTACGTCTCGATCCTCGAGGGCACGACGAGCACGTCGCCGGCGGCGTAGACCTCGGCCAGGCTGGCGGCCGGCAGGGCCCCGTGGAAGGCGACACGGCTGCCCGCGCCGGTGGCCGCCACCCGCTGCCGGAGGTGGGCGGCGAAGGTCGGCTCGACGGCCAGGGATCCCACCAGGGCGCAGGACCACGCCAGATCGAGCAGGTCGGCGAGCGCATCGACGAGCCGGTCCTGCCCCTTGATCGACGTGAGCGCCCCGACACAGACGAGCCGGTTGCCATCCACCCCGCCCGCGGTGACCGGTGCCGCGTCCACGCCGGGCGAGACCACGGAGATTCGATGCGGTTCGAGGTCGTAGGCCGCGATGAGCCACTCGCGGGTCCACCGGCTGGGCACGATGATCGCGCGCACGGCCCGCAGGACGGCGCGTTCGTCCCGCCGAGTGCGGGCCTGGGCATCGAGCGCATCGACACCGCCGCCGGCCTCATCGTGCCCTCGCGGGAGGTGGAGCAGCACGATGATCCGGAGGCGACGGGACTCCGGCACGATCACCTCGGGGACCACGGAGGCGACGAGCCCGTCGATGAGCACGAGACTGCGATCGGGCAGGGCCCCCAAGTCGGTGTGCAGGGCCTGCCGCGCGGGTGCGTCCGGCACGGGCCAGTCGCCCGGTGCCACGTGGCGTCGCACGGTCCAGCCCAGGCAGGTCAGCCCGGCGATGACCCGCGCGTCATAGGTGTTGCCGCCGCTGGGGCGGGTCACGTCGTCCACGCCTTCGGGGACGATGACGTGCACGGTGGTCACAGCGCACGCTCGTAGCTCGCCCACGCGATGTGGGATTCGTGCAGGGTCACCAGGAGCGCCGTGACGTGGCTGGTCGTCGCGCCCACCTCGCCGCGGGCCACCCTTTCCGCCAGCCGGTCGGCGACGACCTGGGCGAGCCGTTCGGTCGTGGTGGTGACGTCGGCCAGGGTCGGGTCCTCGTCGAGGTTGCGGTACGACAGGTCGGCCAGGACGTCCGCGAGCGCCTGCGTGGCGCGGCCGATGTCGACGACGAGGCCATCGCCGTCGAGGTGCGGAGCGCGGAACGTCGCGTCGACGACGTAGGTCGCGCCGTGCAATCGCTGGGCCGGGCCGAAGATCGCCCCGCGCAGGCTGTGGGCCACCATCATGTGGTCCCGGACGGTCACGCTGAACATGTCACTGCGCCTCCTGCGGGTAGGTGATCGTGTGGCACAGCGCCGGGAGCGCCCCGGAGGCCAGCTGCGGCATGACCTCGGGCAGGTCGTCGAAGGATGAACTGCCGGTGAGCAGGACGTCGTACGCCGGGTCGCGCAGCAGGTGCAGGGCGAGGCCGAGGCGTTGCCGCGTCGTGCGCCCCGTGCGGTGGGCTGGCGCGATGGTGCCGACCTGGCTCGCGGATGGACAGCCGGCGGGAGTGGAACGCGCCCCCGAGCCGCAGCGTCACGTCGGCGTCGCCGTACCAGCTGACGTCGAGGACGACGCCCTCCGCGGTGAGCAGGTCGAGGGAGAGTTGGAGCCCGGCTCCGGTGGCGCTCGCGTGGACGACGAGGTCGCGGTCGCCCGGCGCGTCGGCGGGGTGGGCGAAGTCGGCGCCCAGGGCTCGCGCCGCGGTTTCGCGCTGCGGATCGACGTCGACGACGGTGACGTGCACGCCCGGGATCCCCACGAGGATCCGGGCCAGGCACAGGCCGACCATGCCTGCTCCGACGACGGCGACACGATCACCGATCAGGGGTGGCACGTCCCACAGGGCGTTGATGGCAGTCTCGACCGTGCCGGCGAGCACGGCCCGGTCATCGGGCACGTCGTCGGGGATCGGCACGACCGCGGTGGTCGGCACGACGTAGGCGCTCTGATGCGGGTGGAGGCAGAAGACCCGGCGGCCACGCAGGTTCGCCGGCCCGTCGTCGATAACGCCCACGCTGAGGTAGCCGTACTTGACCGGCGCGGGGAATTCGCCCTCCTGGAACGGGGCGCGCATCGCGGCGTACTGGTCGGCGGGGACGCCGCCGCGGAAGACGAGGGCCTCGGTGCCGCGGCTCACGCCCGATCGGGTGGTGCGCACCCGGACCTCCCCCGGGCCGGGCTCGCGCAACGCGACCGGGCGGATCTCGCCGACGCCGGGGGTGCGCAGCCAGAAGGCGCGGGCCGGGCCGGTCATCGGGTGCTCGGAGGCTGTCGCCGGCTGGGAAGTCGCCGCATACCGAGGACACGAGTGGGGAGCGCTGACGGTTCAGTGGCGTCGGTGAACCGTTGGGGCGTCAGGGTCGTATGAGGACATGAGGTGGTGCAGCGTTTCGGCGCCGCGACGGCGACCACGTCGCCACGACCGCACCGCCCGGAACGGAGCAGCACCATGTGGATTCGGCTCGTCACGGCCGCGGCCGCGCTCGTCTCGGCAGCCGTGCACTTCATCCTCTTCGCGTTCGAGGGCTATCGAGACCTCAACGTCATCGGCCCGGCCTTCCTGGTCAACGCGGTGGCCGGCATCGTCATCGCCGTGCTGTTGGTCGGCTGGAACCACTGGATTCCGGCCTTCCTCGTGACCGGCTTCGGCGTGAGCACCCTGGGCGCCTTCCTCATCTCCGCAACCGTCGGGCTGTTCGGGGTCCACGAGCGGTGGACCGGCGGCTTCGTGCTCACCGCGGCGGCGGCCGAGATCGTCTGCATCATCGGGGGCCTGGCCCTGCTCAGCCCCGTCGTGCTCCAACGGACTGCGGCGCACGGCGCTCCGGCTCGGGTGGGGGTGCGGCGGGCCCACTGACGACCGGGCCGTTGACGGCGATGACCGGAGCGGCGATGACCGGAGCGCGGTGGGGTCCCGGACCCCGCCGCGCTCCGCCACGCGCCAATCGCTCACATCGCCAAACGCGCCACGGTCGTGCCGTCGCTCGTGCGCATCTCCACCGCCGTGATGTCGGCGCGGGCCGTGGCGGTGGCCGCCGAGAACTGCATGGTCTTGCCGGGGACGCCCCACCAGGTCGCCACCCGCTCGCTGGCACCGCCCACGGTGCGCACGACGAGGGCGTACTCGACCTTGGGGAGGTTCGTCGGGTACCCCGGTTCGATGCCGTACGCGCAGGTCACGTCCAGCCGCGTGCCCCAGGGGACGGAGTTCACGACGACGTTCGCCTCCAACGGCGCGTGGACGAGGACGGTCATCGCCCGGGTGGGCGCCGTACTCGTCACGCTGGAGGCGACCGGCGTCGTGGCGTCGCCGCCCGAGTCCTGCGCGGCGATCCCGATCGCCACGGCCGAGACCAGACCCGCCGCGACGGAGGCCGCGATACCCGCGACGACGAGACTCCGCCGGCGTTGCGCGCGGCGGATGTCGTCGATGAGGGCACCCTGGAGCGTGTGCGGCACGGGTGGCTGATTCGCCGGGTCGAGGTCGTCGAGGCTGACCTGGGCGAGCAGGCCGGGCAGGCCCGCGAGCTCGCGCACGGAGCGTCGGCAGTCCGCGCACTGCGGCAGGTGCCGCTCGAACGCGAGACGTTCGGTCGGCGAGAGTGCCCCAAGGACGTAGGCGCCGTCGGTCCGCTCGAACTCGCAGGTCATGCGGACACACCCCTCTCCTGCAGCACCAGGCGCAGCGCCCGGAGCGCGTAATGCGTGCGGGACTTGACCGTCCCCGCGGGGATGCCGAGGGTTCGACCGGCCTCGGCGACCGAGGCGCCGCGGAAGTAGCACTCCACCAGGACCGCACGGTGATCCGCCGAGAGTGACAGGAGCGCGTCGGCCACCATCCACGACAACAACAGTTGATCGGTGTGGTCGGTTGCCTCGCGACTCTCGGGCACCTCGGCGACGCTGAACTCGCTCTGCGACCGCTTGGTGCGCCACTCGTCGATGGCGAGGTGGCGGGCGACGGTGAACAGCCACGCGCGCACGGAGCCCTGGCTCTCGTCGAGGCGCGCCCGGTGGCGCCAGGCGCGGATCAGCGTTTCCTGGACGAGGTCCTCGGCGCGGGCGTGATCCTGGCCCGTGAGCCGGAGGCAGTACCCCCACAGGGCAGCGGCGTGCTCGTCATACAGCTGCTGCATCAATGCCGTGCCGCTGTCCGACATGAGGACCTCCTGCAAGGCCATACGCAGTGCGCACACCCGAGGTTCACCACGCTGGCACGAACCTGCCTGCCTGTCGAGGTCGCGGCGCTGCTAGCGTCGGATCAGCATGTCCCTGCCTCCATCACGAAGGGGTTCACCAGTGAGCACCACTCCTGTCAAGGTCGCCGTCACCGGCGCCGCCGGCCAGATCGGCTACAGCCTGCTTTTCCGCATCGCCTCCGGAGCCCTGTTCGGCCCCGACACCCCGGTCGAGCTGCGCCTGCTCGAGATCACCCCGGCCCTGAAGGCCCTCGAGGGTGTCGTCATGGAGCTTGACGACTGCGCGTTCCCGACGCTGGCCAAGGTCGAGATCGGCGACGACGCGAACACGGTCTTCGACGGTGTCAACCACGCCCTGCTCGTCGGTGCCCGTCCGCGTGGCCCGGGCATGGAGCGCGGTGACCTGCTCTCGGCCAACGGTGGCATCTTCGCTCCGCAGGGCAAGGCGCTCAACGAGGTCGCCGCGGACGACATCCACGTCACCGTGACCGGCAACCCGGCCAACACCAACGCGCTCATCGCGATGAACAACGCGCCGGACATCCCGCGCACGCGCTTCTCCGCGTTGACCCGCCTCGACCACAACCGCGCGATCTCGCAGCTGGCCGCCAAGCTCGGCGTGCCGGTCACCGAGATCCGCAAGATGACGATCTGGGGCAACCACTCGGCCACCCAGTACCCCGACCTGTTCCACGCCGAGGTCTCCGGGAAGAACGCCGCCGAGGCCGTGAACGACCAGGAGTGGCTGGCCAACGCGTTCATCCCGACCGTCGCCAAGCGTGGCGCGGCCATCATCGACGCCCGTGGCGCGTCCTCCGCCGCGTCGGCCGCCTCGGCGACCATCGACCACGCCCGTGACTGGGCGCTCGGGTCGGCCGAGGGTGACTGGGTGTCCATGTCGGTCGCCTCGGACGGTTCCTACGGTGTGCCCGAGGGCCTCATCTCCTCGTTCCCGGTGGTCTGCAAGGGCGGCGAGTACGAGATCGTCCAGGGTCTCGAGATCGACGACTTCTCCCGCGCCAAGATCGACGCCTCGGTTGCCGAGCTCGTCGGCGAGCGCGACGCGGTCAAGGAACTCGGCCTGATCAGCTGATCTCGCGCGCTGTTTCG
>NZ_BCRE01000126.1 GCF_001552435.1 Kribbia dieselivorans NBRC 106261 | reverse complement strand
GAGCCGGTCCGTCGTCGGCGGGCGCGGCTCGATCGGCCGGGGTGGCCGCTCGGGCTGCTTCTGTGGTTCGGTCGCCGCAGCGGGCATGTCGATCAGGCCACGCCGGCGTTGCGCTCGGCGGCCTCGACGACGTTGGTCAGGAGCATGGCGCGGGTCATCGGCCCGACGCCGCCTGGGTTCGGGCTGATCCAGCCCGCGACCTCACGCACGGCCGGATCGACGTCTCCGGCCGTCTTGCCGTCAACGCGGCTTACGCCCACGTCGAGCACCGCGGCGCCGGGCTTGACCATGTCCGCGGTGATGAGCCCCGGCTTGCCGGCGGCCGCGATGACGATGTCGGCCTGGCGTACCTCCGCCGCGAGGTCACGGGTGCCGGTGTGGCAGAGCGTGACCGTGGCGTTCTCGGACTTGCGGGTGAGCATCAGACCGATCGGGCGGCCCACGGTGATGCCGCGCCCGACGACGACGACCTTGGCGCCGTTGATCTCGACGCCGTGGCGGCGCAGCAGGTCGATGCACCCCGTGGGCGTGCACGGCAGGGGGGCCGGCTCGCCGAGCACGAGCCAGCCGAGGTTCGTCGGGTGGAGGCCGTCGACGTCCTTGGCGGGGTCGACCGCCGACAGGATCGCGTTCTCGTCGAGACCGGTCGGCTGCTGCACGATGAAGCCGGTACAGGCCGGATCGGCGTTGAGCTCAGCGACCACGGCGAGCACCTCGTCGAGGGTGGAGGTCGCCGGTAGGTCACGGCGGATGCTGTTCACGCCGATCTCAGCGCAGTCCTTGTGCTTGGCACCGACGTACCACCGCGAACCCGGGTCGTCGCCGACGAGCACCGTGCCCAGCCCGGGCGTGATACCGCGCTCCGCCAATGCGGCGACGCGCTGTCGCAGCTCGTCCTTGATCTGTTTCAGCGCGGCCTTGCCATCGAGGATCTGAGCGGTCATGGGGCGATTCTGTCACGGGCCTCGGCTCGCCACTTCGCTCAGGTTGCGTGACCCGGGCGTACCTCGGAACGTGCCCCGAGGTGAGGCAACCTGAGCGAAGTGCTCAGGCGCCGACGTCGGATACGCTGTCCACGGCACAAGAACGTCCGGAGGTGAACATCGTGGAAAAGCGCTGGGCTTCGATCATGGTCACCGTGGGATTCCTTCACTTGGGAGTTCTCCCGCTCAGCCCCGATATTCCGACACCATTCGCCTTCGCCTTGGTGGCACTGGCGCTCGCGGCAGCGATTCCGCTCGTTCTGCACTTCACCCGCAGTGTCGCCCGGAAGGGTTTCGCACACCCTCAGCCGTCGATCAATCACCCCGTGACGCCTGACTGTTGGCAACTGCTTCGCCCGATGGCCGCAGACGCGCCTGGAACCGTGCGGTCACGCGCCCCCTCCGCTCTGGTCCCTGCCCACAACTGATCAGGGCGACCCCGGATCCCCATCACGGTGTGAGTGAGGGAATGGGTCGCGCCAGTTCTCGGGCAGCATCGCCGCGATTCCCTTGCCCGCGCCTGACCAGAGGTGACTTGTGTTCTCCACGAATCGTCCGACCACCCATGCTTCGGCAACGCCCCGCTCCCCCGCCGGATCTCCACTCATCGAGGTCGATGCCGTCAGCGTGACCGCGTACAAGACACACCTGCTCGCCGCCACCACGTTCACGGCCGAACCAGGACAGATCACGGTGCTGCGTGGAGAGAACGGATCAGGCAAGACCACACTCCTGCGCACTCTGGCCGGAAGTGTCAGACCGACCACGGGCGGCGTCCTCATCGGGGGAAATCCGGTCGATGAGCGCGATCCGCAGTTCCGGAGGACGGTCGCCGCCATGATCGGCCTGCCGCCCATGGCCTCGGACCTGACGGTGTTCGATCATGTTGCGCTCGTCTCCTCGACTTGGGAGGACGACCCCGGATCCGTGAACTCGGCGACGGGCCGTGTGCTCGACGACTTTGCCCTGACTTCGCTGAGGTCACGGTATCCACATGAGCTCTCCTCGGGTGAGCGCCAGTTGTTCGGTCTTGCCCTGGTGTTCGTTCGCCCCTTCGACGTTCTCCTGCTCGATGAGCCAGAACAGCGCTTGGACCCCAGTCGGATCGACCTGCTCGCCCGAGCCATGCTCAACCGTCGCAGTGCCGGGTGCACGATTGTGGCGGCCACTCACAGCGACCATCTCGCACGTCGCACGGCCGACCTCACCGTCACGCTGGAGTCCCCGAGATGACCGCGCGGCGACTGGCTGCCGCCCGTGGCATCTGGCGCGGGCGGCACACGCGCACGATCGGTGACGAGGCGTACACGGTGTATGCCGCTGTCCTCTTGGGGTTGGTCGTCGTCGCGCCCGGCCTGCGCGCCGTGTGGATCGTCGCGGCGGGACCGCGCGGCGTCTCGATGCTGACGTCCGACGGCGCATCGTGCGCCGTGGCCTGGTGCGCGGCCGCGCTCTGGGCCGGCGGATTGCTGCTGGGGCGAATTCGAGGTCCTGCACTGCTACCACCATTTCCGCTTCACGCGTTGACGAGCAGCGACATCACGCGCGCGGTTACGCTCCGACGGCCACTGATCCGTTCGACCACGGTCATCGTGGCCGCCTTGACCGGCGGTGCGCTGCTCATCGGAGCGGCGCTTGTCACCCGGAGCGGCGTTCAACTCGTCGACGCGACGGCATTCGTGGTCGCTGCCCTGGCCACCGGCATCGTGACCGCACTGACGTGGCTCACCGGGCAGGGATTCCCCGCTTGGCGTTCCCTCTGGCCTTGGCCATTGTTGCTGTTGCGGGCCTGACGCTCTCTGCTCCGAGCCTCCTGGCATTCGTGCCCTGGGGATGGGTGGGCGCAATCTATCCGTCAGCAGGAGCATTCACAGGTCCATTGGCTCTCCTGGTTGCCTTCACAGCGTCATTCACGGCAGTGGCGCCCTCGATGCTCAATCGGATGACCGGACGGCAACTCACCTCGCAAGCAGCGGCGTGGGAACGGGCCACGGCGTTCTCCCAGTCCCTCGACCTCGGCGGGGCCGCGGCCGTCTACGAAGCGAAGCCTCGAATCGGACGAGACCTTCGGGCGATTCGACCCGGGAGGCATCGGGCGGTCACATTCCTCGTCCGCGACGTCGTTGGGCACCTTCGGACACCGGGTCGGTCACTCGGCGCGCTCGCCGCAACCGCGACGGCGGGCATCCTGCTCACGGTCTCCCTGCTTCCCGCCACACCGTCCGCGCTCTTGGCTGGAGCGGCGGGATTGCTGCTCTACATCGGCAGCGGCCCGCTCACCAAGGGGGTGCAGCACGCCGCCCACGTCGCCGGTGACTATCCGCTCTACGGGATCAGTGATCGGCAGCTCGTGCTGCTACATACGCCGTTCCCCGTGATCGCCATGATGGTCACGCTGGCCGCGGCCGCCACGACCACAGCCCTCATCAGCGGCGCGGTCCTCGGGACGGCCCTCGCTGGTGCCTGCGCGATCGGTGGCATCACGATTGCCCTGCGACTCGGCAACGCCTTGAAGGGACCACTGCCGCCGACCCTGCTCACGCCTGTCAGTACCCCGGTCGGTGACCTGAGTGTCGTCATGCAGGTCGGTTGGGCGTTCAGCGATCTCCTGCTGGCCCTTCTGGCAGGACTGGCCAGCGCGATGATCCCAGCGAGTCCGATCCCAGTGATCCTGCTGACGATCTGGGTGGCAGTGGTCCTCGTGGCCCGATGGAAGAAGCGACGGTAGGCCCGCCTCAGGCGCCGACGTCGTGCAGGTGGTGCTCCATCTCGTGCCCGATGTACTGGCTCAGTGAGGCGACGGTGAACACCACGCCGTCCGAGCGCTGTCCGTCGCGGTCGAGGTCCGCAGCGGGCACGGAGCGCAGTGCGGCGGTCGCGTATGCCGCCGACTCCTGCATCTCGGTCCAGGTCTGCGCCGGGTCGGCTTGCCAGTAGCCGAGTTCCAGGGCCTTCGCGTCACCGTCCCAGTCGGCGAAGGTCGGGTGCTCCGCGTCGCGCATCGCCTCGACCCGCACGCCCAGCAGCCGGACCATGTCCCGCACGTGGCAGGCATACTCCAGCGGCGACCACACCTGGGGCGAGGGCCGCTGCGCGACGTCCGGGCGCTCCAGCACCGGCCGCCAGCGCTGCAGGTCAGCCGTCAGCCGAGCTGCGGCCCGGGCCGGATCGAAGGGCCGGAAACCGCACTCGGCGCACCCCTGCGTGATGACGAAGGTCCAGTCTCGATCGTCTGGTGGCGGCGGGGCGGGCGCGTCTGTGGTCATACCCCATGATGCGCCTTCGTGCCCGTGCCGCGAGGCCATCAGGTGGTCCGGACCTCCGGCCGCCGAAGGTTGCGTGGCACCGGGAGCTCGAAAGCCACCACACGTATCGTCGACCGGCGGCCACCGCCATCGAGACCGCCAGCGTCAGCACGAACAGGACTGGAGCGAGCGCCGGACCCAGGCCACCGCTCTCCAGCGCCGGCTCGAGCACTCTGACCACGGGATAGTGGACCAGATAGATCACGATCGACTGTCGGCCCATCCACGCCAACCCACGGGTGAGGCTGGTATCAGGCAGCCTCGTCGCGAGCCACATGCTGACCACCGTTCCCAGGAACGCCAGCGCGAACGCTGCAGGTGTGCGGGGAGGCTCGCCACCCACGGCGGCCCACACGGAGTACACCGTGGGCAGAATCGCCAGGAAGAGAACCCAGCGCCCACTGAGGCTGAGGATCTGGTCGAGACCTCTGCGCATACTCGCTCCGGCGAAGAAAAAGCCCAGGAACCACGCCATCCAGCTCGCCAGATCGAGTCCAACCACGTGGCAAACCCAGGCGCCGGTCACGAGCACGCTCGTCGTCAGCCAATAGGGCACTCTGCGAATGAACGGAGCGATCGCGTAGGCCACCAAGAGAATCGTCAAGTACCAGGTGTGGTGTCCATTGATCCACACCTGGGGGTTTGTCAGAATCTGCGGCATCCCCAGGACAACCGCGGTCAGAATCGTCCAGACCGCCCACGGCCAAGCAATCTTGGCAATCTTTCCGGTCGCGTAGGTCACCCAGCCCTTGCTGAGCGACCTCTCCAACAGGAGGCCGGAGAGGACCAGCAGCGCCGGCTGCCGGAACGGGCTCAACGCGTCTGAAACGTGGACCATCGCGGCGGGCGTTCCCTGGGCCAAACTCGCATGGTAGAGCACAACCAACAGAGCAGCGATCCCCCGCAGCTGATCCATCCACCGGTGACGCTGCGGGGAATCGCTGCTCGAAGTCATTGATGGAAAACCTTAGCAGCGCGAAATTCGGTCACCACCGGGAGGTTGCCGCCGCCATCAGGTCGCCGAACAACTCACCGTGGTCGACCTCGAATCCGCGACGGGTGAACCACTCCCCCATGGTGCGGGCATCTCGCTCGAGAAACTCCGGTCCGTGGGGATTGCCGATGACGTCGACGACCTGCGGCCAATCGATGACGACCAGGTCCGCGCTCGACGCTCCGGCCAGCAAGACGTTGTACGGCGAGAGATCACCATGAGCCCACCCGAGGGTGGCGAGCGTGAGCATGAACGCGCGGATCTGCTCGAACAGCTCCGGCAGCATCTCCCGCGGCGGGCGGGTCTGCGCGAGCCGAGGTGCCGCCTCGCCATCGGGCCCGGTGATGAACTCCAGCAGGATCTCGGTGCCGCGCAGTTGCACGGGATACGGCACCGCCAGGCCCTGCTCCCAGAGCCTGCTCAGCGTCGCGAACTCGGCCATCGCCCATTGCGCGCCGATGAGTTCACGTCCGAAGTCGGTCCGACGCGCCATGGCGCGCGTCTCGCGGGAGCGCCGCACGCGCCGGCCCTCGAGATAACCGGCGTCGCGATGGAAAAGGCGATGTTCGCTGCTCCGGAACCGCTTGGCCGCCATCGTGACGGGCTCGTCGGGCCGGCCGGGGGTCCATCGCCGCACGAGGTGAACATCGGCCTCCTTGCCGGAGCGCAGTATGCCGAGGTCCTCGTCGACGGCGCCGAGGTCGGGATTGACCCAGTCCGGGCGCGGTGTCGGCCCGTGCGTGGCGTGGTCCCAGGAGGACCAGCGTTCGCCCTCAGGCGGGACGTCGGAGGGGTCGTCGGAGAGGAGGTTGAAGGACACGGGAACTCCCAGAGTGCAGGGTGAATGGGGCACGGAGTGTCGTCGCGACAGTCATCGCTTGCCTCCTCTGGGAGTTGGGGTGATCGGCGCTGATCAGCGCTGTGCATCAGGGTGGGGTCTGCGGGGCGCCCGTGGCAACCGAATAAACGCCGCAAGGTCATGCAGAACGCGGGGCATCTCACGCGTTCTGCATGACCTTGCAGGTCTTGAGGGGGTGGTTCAGCGGGCCTTGGGCCTGGGTGGGCGCCCGGCGAGCGCCGCGGCCACCAAGGTGATGAGCACGCCGGCAACGACCGTGGGGGTGACGGAGTCCCGTGCGGCCGGGTTGACGAGGTCGAGCACGAGCGCCGAGGCCAGCTGGCCCAGCAAGAGCGCCAGCCCGAAGACGAGCACGCCGAGGTGGCGCACCGCCCATGCGGCCGTGGCGACGACGACGATGCCCATCACGCCGCCGAGGAACGTCCACCACGGCGCATCGGCCATGGACACGTAGTGCACCCGACCGGTGCCGAACTCCCACGCCGCCACGACACACATGAGCACGGAGCCGAAGAAGAAGTTGATCCACGTGGTCGTGAACACGTTGCGGCTGGCCACGGTCACCCGACCGTTGGTGCCCTGCTGAATCGCGATGCCCGCGCCGACCAGCACGGTGGTGATCATCGGCACGACCACGCCGACCGACCCCTCCAGCGCCCCGGAGACGGACACCACGACGCCGAACAGGGCGAGCAGTGCCGCGGCCACGCGCAGCCCCTGAATGGGTTTTGGGCCGCCCGGACCGATGCCGAACCGGTCGACGAGCAGGCCGTTGGCGGTCTGGCCGGCCACCGTGCCGACGGTGAACAGGGCGATCCCCAGCAGCGGTACGGCAATCGTCTGGTTGACCACGAAGATGCCGCCGATGAACCCGCCGATGCACTGGTACCACTTCAGAGAGCCGTCGCGCACCGCCTCACCGACCCGCCCCATGCCACGGCGCACGGCCGGGAGCACGAGCAGCATCGTGAGGACCGCGAGCCCGCCGAGGAAGCTCACCAGGCCAGCCTCGATCGGCACTCCGGTGATGACTGCCAGCTCGCCGTTCATCCGCGACTGGAGCGACGTGGCCAGACCCGCGACAAGCGCCGCCGTCAGCGCCGGGATCCTGGCCGAGTCGTGTCCATCGGCCTCAGTGACGGTTGCGGCGGGCAGACCGGCACCGGCCTGCCCGCTGGCGGTCGACTCAGTGGGCGAAATGCCGCGCTCCGGTGAAGTACATGGTCACGCCGGCTGCCTGCGCCGCCTCGATGACCTCGGCGTCGCGCACCGACCCGCCGGGCGCGACGACCGCGCGCACGCCCGCGTCGAGCAGGACCTGCAGCCCGTCGGCGAACGGGAAGAACGCGTCACTGGCCGCGACTGCGTCCTGCGCACGCTCGGCTCCGGCGCGGTTGACGGCCAGGTGACACGAGTCGACCCGGTTGACCTGACCCATGCCGATACCGACCGACGCTCCGTCGTTGGCCAGCAGGATCGCGTTCGACTTCGTCGCGCGCACCGCCCGCCACGCGAAGGCCAGATCGGCCAACGTCGCGTCGTCGGCGGCGTCTCCGGAAACGAGGGTCCACCGGCTCGGGTCGTCGCCGTGCCCCGCGGTGGGCGCCTCGCCGTCGACCGGCTCGACCACAGCGTCGATGAGGTCGCGCTGCTGCACGAGCAGGCCGCCGCTGACCGGGCGCGTCTCGAGCACACCAGGCGCCGGCGGCGCGCATACGAGCAGTCGGCGGTTCTTCTTCTCCCGCAGGATCGGTAGCGCATCCTCATCGAACGCCGGCGCGACGACGACCTCGGAGAACGTCGTGTTCAGCGCCTGCGCCATCGACGCGGTCACCGGGCGGTTCGACGCGACGATGCCGCCGTACGCGCTCACCGGGTCGCACTCGTGGGCGCGCACGTAGGCCTGGTCGATGTCGGCGCCGACCGCGATGCCGCACGGGTTGGCGTGCTTGATGATCGCCACCGTCGGCTGGTCGCCGTGGTCGTGCGCGGCGCGCCACGCGGCGTCGGCATCGATGTAGTTGTTGTACGACATCTCCTTGCCGTGCAACTGCTCGGCCTGCGCCAGCCCGGCCGGGCCGTCGTCGGCGACGTACAGCGCCGCGGTCTGGTGCGGGTTCTCGCCGTAACGCAGGGTGTTCGCGCGGGTGTAGGTCGCTCCGTGCCACGCCGGGAACGACCCGGCCACACCGTTCTCCGGTGCGACAACCTGACCCATCCAGGTCGCCACGGCCGTGTCGTAGGTCGCCGTGTGCACGAACGCGTCACGGGCCAGGGCCGCGCGCTGCTCGTGCGTGAAGCCGCCGGCCTTCACCGTCTCGAGCACGTCGGCGTACGACGTCGGGTCGGTGACGATCGCGACGGTGGCGTGGTTCTTCGCCGCCGCGCGCACCATCGTCGGGCCACCGATGTCGATCTTCTCGATGCAGTCCTGCATGCTCGCGCCCGAGGCGACGGTCTGCTGGAACGGGTAGAGGTTGACGACGACCATGTCGAACGGCTCGACCCCGAGGTCGGCGAGCTGCTGCACGTGTTCGGGCAGGCGCGAGTCGGCGAGGATGCCGGCGTGCACCTTCGGGTGCAGCGTCTTGACGCGGCCGTCGAGGCACTCGGGGAAGCCGGTCAGGTCCTCCACCTTGGTCACCGGCAGGCCCAGGGCCTCGATCGCGGCGGCCGAACCGCCGGTGGAGACCAGCGCGACGCCGGCCTCGTGCAGACCGCGGACGAGGTCGTCCAGACCGGCCTTGTCGAAGACCGAGACGAGCGCGCGGCGGACCGGGCGGCGGGTGGAGGGGGTGTCGCTCACGACGTGGTGACCTTTCGGTTGGGGGCTTCGGGCAGACCGGTGCGGGCGAGGCGGCCCACGACGTCGACGAGCATCTGACGCTCCTCGACCTTGATGCGTTCGTGCAGGGATTCCTCGGTGTCGTCGTCCTCGATGCGAACGGCGCGCTGGTCGATGATGGCGCCGGTGTCGACGCCGTCGTCGACGTAGTGGCACGTGGCTCCGGTGATCCGCACGCCGTGGGCGAGCGCGTCACGCACCCCGTGCGCGCCGGGGAACGAGGGCAGCAGGGCGGGGTGCGTGTTGATCATCGGCGGGCCGGCGAGGGTGGCGGGGCCGACGATCTTCATGAAGCCGGCGCACACGACGAAGGTCGGGTCATAGGCGGAGATGCGTGCGGCCAGGGCGGCGTCCCACTGGGCTCGGTCGGGGTGGTCGGCCGTTTTCACGACGAACGTGTCGATGTGGGCGCGTTCGGCTCGGGCCAGACCCTCGATGCCGTCGCGGTCGGCGCCGACGGCTCGGATCTGCACGCCGTAGTCGGGGTCGGCGGCGGCGTCGATGAGGGCCTGCAGGTTGGTGCCGGAGCCGGAAACGAGGACGACGATGGGGGTCGGCTCAGCGGCTGCGGGGGGTGTCGTCACAAGGCGGCAGCCTACTCCTGTCGGTCAGCGTCGCCGTTGTCGGATTGCGTGCCACAGCAGCAGGAGCGCCGCACCGAGACCCATCTCGGCGGTGAGGGCGAGCGATGTCCACACGACCGGAGCGCCGATCGTCGACAACCGTAGGGAACCGGCCGATCCCCCGCCGACGAGGTCGAGGACGGCGAGCACGATCACCGTGGTGGTGACCGCCCAGGCGACCGTGGTGACCTTGGCGCCGCCGGCGGCCAGGCGGGGCATCGAGCGCAGGGCGCGGTGCGCGACGAAGATGCCGAGCGCGATCGGGACGAGGACGAACAGCCGCGAGGGCCAGGGGAACGCCCCCGGCTGCGGGTGCGCGGCGAGGATGGGCAGCATCGGCAGGACCCCGGGTTCGACGCCGCTCCAGGTGACGCGGACGGTCTCGCTGAGGTGGTAGCCGGGGCCGGCCATGAAGCTCAGGACCCACTGGCCGATGTTGGGCAGGAGGAGCAGTTGGGCGAGTGTCAGCACCGTGCCGCCGAGGATGCCGGCGCCGAGATCCCCCTGCATGCGGGTGACCTGCGAGAACGAGGTGAGCACGACGATGACGGCGACCAGCGTGCCGATGCCGATGCCCACCGCGGCGCCGAGCAGACCGGGTTTCACGCCGCGGCGCAGGGAGCGGGGCAGCGCGTCGATCCGGTCGGTGAGGAGGTGGCGGCGGGCCAGCGACCAGGCCAGGCCCAGCGCCGGGGTGAGCAGGATGGGGGTGATCGCGCTGAGCCACGTCAGCGCGGCGGCGCCCTGGGCGGCGAGGACCGCGGCGATGATGCCGACGACGGCGTAGCCACCCAACCACGCGGCCCACTGGCGGCGGTCGAGTGCCGTGTCGTGGTCGAGCGAGCGGTTGGCGCCGGCGATGGCGAGCGCGACGAGTCCGATGAACCCGGCCAGGGGGGTGATCGCGAGGGTGGTCGTGCCGATAGCCAGACGCCCGCCGCCGAGGGCGAGCCAAGCCGAGGCGCCGGCGCCGATGGACTGCCAGATGGTGGCGGTGCCGCGCGGTGCCTGACCGATGGCGAACGCGACGAGCAGCACGACCGGCAGCGCACTGACCAGCGCGGTCGCGGCGCCCCAACCCGCGGTGCGCAGGTAGTGGGTCACCGTGGGCAGGTCGCGGAGGCGGTCGAGCGTGATCATCGCGCTCCATCTTCGCCGATCGGGCCGCCGCCGGCGCCGGACGCCCGTCGCGTCGGCGTGGCGGCGTGTCGGCGGCCGCCCTCCCC
>NZ_BCRE01000125.1 GCF_001552435.1 Kribbia dieselivorans NBRC 106261 | reverse complement strand
CGGTTCGAGGTATTAGCGACCGCCCGGGCGGTCGCTAACACCTCGAACCGCTGGAGGGCGGGGAGCGGGGTGCGGGGACTCAGGCGCGGAAGGAGCGCAGCGTCAGCGCCGTCGACACGGCGGCCTCGGCGGCTTCGCGGCCCTTGTCCTCACGCGAACCGGCCAGCCCGGCGCGGTCGATGGCCTGCTCGTCGGTGTCACAGGTGAGCAACCCGAAGCCCACCGGCGTGCCGGTGTCGAGCGCCACCCGCGCCAGCCCGTCCGTCGCTGCGGAGCACACGTACTCGAAGTGCGGCGTCCCACCCCGAATGATCACGCCCAACGCGATCACCGCGTCATGCGTGGCCGCCAGCTTCGCGGCGATGACCGGCAACTCGAAGCTCCCGGCCGCCCGCACCAACGTGACGTCGGTGATGCCCATCTCCTTCAGGGCCCGCTGCGCACCCTCGATCAGGCCATCCATGACCTGGGTGTGCCACATCGACGCCACGATCGCGACGGACAGGTCCGCGGCTCCGTCGACGTTCAGCTTCGGCGCTCCGTGACCGCTCATGCTCGTCCTCCACAGGGGGTCGGGTTGGGGTTGGGGGTCGGGTTGGTGGGGGCCGGCTGGTTCAACCACGGCAGGTCGTGGCCCATCCGCTCGGCCTTGGTCCGCAGATACGCGGCGTTCTCGTCGGTGACCCCCGCCTGGATCGGGACGCGCCCGGTCACGGGGATTCCGAGCCTCGTCAGCGCCGCGCCCTTGGCCGGGTTGTTCGTCAGCAACCGCACCGACCCCACCCCCAGATCGCGCAGCATGTGCGCCGCCGCGGTGTACTCACGCGCGTCGTCGGGCAGACCGAGCGACCGGTTCGCGTCGACGGTGTCCTCACCGGTGTCCTGCAGCGCGTAGGCGCGCAACTTCTCCACCAGCCCGATGCCACGACCCTCGTGACCGCGCAGGTAGACCACGACCCCGCGCCCCTCCGCCACGACCGCGTCAAGGGAGGCGTTCAACTGCGGCCCGCAATCGCAACGCCGCGACCCGAACACATCACCGGTGAGGCATTCGGAGTGCAGTCGCACCAGCACGTCCTCGCCGTCGCCGAGGTCGCCGTGCACGAGCACCATCTGCTCCTCGAAGCGGCCCGGCACGAGCGTGCGATACCCGTGCGCGGTGAACCGGCCGTGGCTCGTCGGCAGGGTGGTCGTGACGATGCGCTCGACGAACGTCTCGGTGCGCGCGCGGTAGGCGATGAGGTCCTCGATGGTGATCAGCCGCAGCCCGTGGCGACGCGCGAACGCGGCCAGGTCGGGCAGACGCGCCATCTCGCCGTCGTCGTTGATGACCTCGACGATGACCCCGGCGGGGCGACAGCCGGCCAAGCGCGCGAGATCGACGGCCGCTTCGGTGTGACCGGGCCGCACGACGACTCCGCCTGCCCGTGCCACGAGTGGGAAGACGTGCCCGGGTCGGTTGAGGTCGGCAGCGGTGCCGTTGAGGCACACCTGCACCGTGCGCGCGCGGTCGCTGGCCGAGATGCCGGTGCTCACACCGTGCTCCGCACTGGCGTCGACGGAGACCGTGAACGCGGTGCCCATGTGGTCCTGGTTGCGGCGGACCATGTCAGGCAGATCGAGTTCGGCGGCGCGCTCCGCGGTCATGGCCAGGCAGACGAGCCCGCGGCCCTGCGTGATCATCAGGTTGATGACGGAGGAGGTCGCGAAGTCGGCGGCGACGATGATGTCACCCTCGTTCTCGCGGTCCTCGTCGTCGACGACCACGACCGGTCGACCGGCGGCGATGTCGGCGATGGCGTCCTCGACAGAGTCGATGACGATGGGCCGGCCGTCGACGTCCAGCCCGAGGTCGTCGCGGCTCCCGGTGGCGGGCTGATCAGCCATGACGCTGCTCCTTTCCGGCGCCGGTCAGGCGCTCGACGTACTTGGCGATGACATCGACCTCGAGGTTGACCGGATCGCCGATCTGCTTGTGCCCCAACGTCGTCAGGGCGAGGGTCGTGGGAATCAGGCTGATCGAGAACCAGTCGTCGTGGGCCTCGACGACGGTCAGGCTGATGCCGTCGACGGTGATCGACCCCTTCTCGACGACATAGCGGGAGAGGTTCGTCGGGAGACTGATGCGCACGACCTCCCAGTCCTCGCCGGGCGTGCGCTGCGTGATCTGACCGACCCCGTCGACGTGCCCCTGCACGAGGTGGCCGTCGAGCCGCCCGCCGAGCACCATCGGGCGTTCGAGGTTGACGCGCGAGCCGGCCTGGAGCACACCGAGACTGGAACGGTTGAGCGTCTCGGCCATGACGTCGGCGGTGAAACGCCCGTCGGTGGGCTGCTCGTCGATGACGGTCAGGCACACGCCGTTGACCGCGATGGAGTCACCATGTGCGGCGTCGGCCGTGACCGCCGGGCCGGCGATGGTCAGACGCACGGAGTCCGGCAGTTGCTCGACCGCGATCACCTCCCCGAGCTCCTCGATGATTCCGGTGAACATCAGATACCTCCGGGGGTGTTGCTGGGGTGGGAGTCGATGGGGTCAGCGTCGACCCGCGGGACGGCAGTGACGCGGATGTCGGCGCCGACGAACGCGATGTCGTCGATGCGCAGCCGCAGGGCATCGGAGATCGTCGTGATCCCACCGCCGGCGAGGACGGCCGGGCCGTCGCCGAGCAGGGCCGGAGCGAGGTACCCCACGACGCGGTCGATTGCGCCGGCGGCGACGAACGAGCCGGCCGTGGTGGCGCCGCCCTCGAGCAGCACGGCGCGAATGTCGCGGGCGTACAGCGCGGTGAGCACGGCGTCGATG
>NZ_BCRE01000124.1 GCF_001552435.1 Kribbia dieselivorans NBRC 106261 | reverse complement strand
GGCGTTCGGGATCGCGGCCGGGAGGGCGGGCTGGCCCGGCGCGGCCGGAGCGTCGAGGCGAGGGCTGGCCTGCGCGGCGGTGGTGAGGATTCCGGGCACGCGATCGGTGGCGTCGGCCCAGACGTAGGCCCCGCCGGCGAGCACGATGACCGCGGTGGTTCCGGCCAGGACACGGCGCACTCGTGAACCCCCTGCACATTGCGAGCAAGAAACGTGGAAACTAGGTTCGTCAGCCTAGGCCATCTGATGACCTGGACTTGGAACCCCGCCCACGGCGCTGCGAGCACCGCGGCACAGACACGAGAAGAGGATGACGTGGAGTTCGACGTCACGATCGAGATCCCCAAGGGTCTGCGCAACAAGTACGAGGTCGACCACAAGACGGGTCGTATCCGCCTCGACCGGCTCCTGTTCACCTCGATGGCCTACCCGAGCGACTACGGCTACGTCGAGGACAGCCTCGGTGAGGACGGCGACCCGCTGGACGCCCTCGTGCTGCTCGACGAGCCGACCTTCTCCGGCTGTGTCGTGCGCGCCCGCCCGATCGGGATGTTCCACATGCGTGACGAGGCCGGCGGCGACGACAAGATCCTGTGCGTGCCGGCCGGGGACCCGCGCAAGAGCCACATCACCGAACTCGACCACGTCAGCGAGTTCGACCGCCTGGAGATCCAGCACTTCTTCGAGACGTACAAGGACCTCGAGCCCGGCAAGTCGGTCGAGGGTGCGCACTGGCTGGGTCGCGAGTCGGCCGAGCGTGTCATCGAGGACTCGTTCGCGCGCGCCAAGGGCGCCGGCGTGACGACGCTGCGCTGGCCGCTGCCCGGTGGTCACGAGGGCATCGATCACGACTTCACCGTGCCGCGCTCCGAGGAGGAGTTGGAGGCCGCGCGCCAGAGCGCCCTCGAGGAGCTCGCCACCCCGGACAACCCGCTGCACGACGAGCCGCAGCGCTCGGTGGCACCGGCCGACGAGGAGGAGACCCCGCTGCAGGCGAAGATCCGCGCGGCCATGGAGGCCAAGCAGGGCTGACCCGCCCCCCTCGCCCCCTCGCCCCCTCGCCCCCTCGCGGTTCGAGGTATTAGCGACCGTTACAGCGGTCCCTTTTACCTCGAACCAGGGCAAGCCCCCAACGGTTCGAGGTATTGGCGACCGTTCCAGCGGTCCCTTTTACCTCGAACCGTTGGGGGCGAGACGGAGGCGCGAGGCGCGGCAATTTCTCCACAGGCGACACTGACCGCGACCCGCCGTCCACAGCAGCGACGTGAGGCCTGACGCCACCCCGCCGACTCGGATCATCGTGTCCGCATGCGCGCCCCAGTTTCGACCGCTGATGCCCCTCCATCGACGATTTCCCGTGACCCCCGCCGCCGAGACCCCTTGGCTCAGCACACCCGGGCCACCCGCGCCGCAGCCGACCAGTTCGGTGTCCTGTCGCGACGGCAACTGAGCCTCCTGGGGGTGGACCGTCGAGCCATCGCACGTCACGTCCAAGCCGGCCGGTGGCGCACCCATGGCTCGCAGACGGTGGCGGTCCACACCGCCGGTCTGAGCGTTGAGGCCCAGTGGCATCGAGCCGTCTGGGAGGTGGGCGAGCGCATCGCCGTGCTCGACGGGGTCTCCGCACTCGCGGCAGCTGGGCTCCGCGGCCTTGACGACACGTTCGTCCACGTCTCGGTCCCGCACACTGCGACCGTCGACCCGATTGACGGAGTCGTGATCCATAAGGTCATCCGACGGGTCTCCGGTGAGCAGACCGGTTGGCCCGTCGCACGCACCACTCCCGCAGTGGCGGCGATTCGGGCGGCGCACTGGGCAGTCAGCGATCGGCAGGCAGCGTTGTTCCTCGTCATGCCGGTGCAACAACGACTCACGACCGGAGCGCGGCTGCTCGAGACCGCGAAGATCGTGCGGGGTCGCACACGGCGGGCGTTCATCCCGCGGGTCTGCGCCGATATCGCGGGCGGTGCGCAGGCGCTGGGCGAACTCGACTTCGCGCTGCTGTGTCGCCAGGCCGGGCTGCCCGAACCCGAGCGGCAAGTGGTGCGCGCAGGTCCGGAGGGGCGCATTTACCTCGATGTGCGCTGGCCATGCGGCCTCGTTGTCGAGATCGATGGCGCCGGGCATCAGTTCGGGCTCGCCCCCACCGACGACAACCTGCGGCAGAACGCGGTCACGCTCGGCGGAGACCTCGTGCTGCGCTTCGACTTGTTGGCCCTGCGCGTGTTCCCGGATCAGGTGGTCGCTCAGGTGCGGCAAGGACTCGCCCGCGCCGGCGGCCTCTGACCGCCCTCCCCTCCCCGGTTCGAGGTATTACCGACCGTTGCAGCGGTCCCTTTTACCTCGAA
>NZ_BCRE01000123.1 GCF_001552435.1 Kribbia dieselivorans NBRC 106261 | reverse complement strand
CCGGGAGGGGCCCTACTGCTGAGTCGCCGCAGCGAACGCCTCACGCGTCGCCCGGTCGTACTCCGTCGATCCGCCGACCTCCAACCCACCATCGCACGTCAACCGCGCTCCGTTGACATACGACGACAGCGGCGAGAGCAGCACCGTCGCCATCGTCGCCACCTCCTCGGCTTCGGCGAATCGCCCGAGCGGCACCATGTCGTTCCACAACTGATCGCCCGTCGCCTCGGTCAGCCGCTTCATCCCCTCGGTCCCCGCCACCGGGCCGGGCGCGATCGAGTTCGACCTGATCCCGAGCGGACCCCACTCCAGCGCCAGCCCGCGCATCAACGCATCGACACCGGCCTTCGCCGCGGCCACATGCACCTGATACGCCATCGACCGCACCGACTGACCGGCCGTGATGAACAGCACGGAGCCTTGTGTCTCACGCAACTGCTCGAACGCCGCCTTCGCCACGTGGAAACTCCCGAGCACATCGATGTCCTGCACGACCTTGAACCCATTGGTCGAAATCTGCTCGGCCGGAGCGACGAAGTTGCCCGCCGCGCCCGCGACAACACCCGAGACCGGACCGAGCTCCTCGGCCGTGCGCGCGAACGCCGCCTGCACCGCGTCCCAGTCGCGCACATCGGCGACGGCCGGCACAACGCGAGCGCCCAGGGCCCGCAACTCCTCGGCCGCGGACTCGAGCCGCGACTCCGTCCGCCCGCAGATGGCGATGTTCGCGCCCACCGACGCGCAGGCCTTGGCAATGGCCAGGTTGATGCCACTACCGCCGCCGCTGACGAAGATCGTCTTGTCACGGAGCAGATCGGGGTGAAGCAGCGCACTCATCGGTGAGTCCTCTCGTTCCAATTCGCGTGGTCGCGTGCCATGCTGAGCCTCACACTAGTTAGCGATCGCTAAGAAGGGAAGTCATGACCAGCAAAGATGCTGCTCCCGTCACCGTCCAACGCTCGGAGCGCGGAGTCGCCACCATCACGCTCAACCGGCCCGACGCGATGAACACGCTCAACGCCGACCTCGTCCGCGCGCTGCTCGACACGTTCGCCGAGATCGGCGCAGACCGGAGCATCCGCGTCGTCGTCCTCACCGGAGCCGGCCGCGCGTTCTGCGCCGGACTCGACCTCAACGGCTACGGCGACGACCCGCGCGCCGACGACCAGGGCCTGATGCTCGGCACTTTCGCGCGCCAACGCGAGATCGTCAGTGTCGCCCAGGCGATCCGCGCGCTGCCGCAGCCGGTCATCGCGGCGGTCAACGGCGCGGCCGCGGGCGGCGGTTTGGCGTTGGTCTGTGCGGCCGATATCCGGATCGCCGTATCGACCGCAGTCTTCGCCGTCGGGTTCATCCGGGCGGGCTTCTCGGCATGCGACATCGGAGTCTCGTGGCTGTTGCCGCGCATCATGGGCGCCGGGCGCGCGCACGAACTCATGCTGACCGGGCGGCGATTCGAGGCGGCCGAGGCGCTGGCCGGCGGGCTGCTCAGCCGGGTCGTCGAGCCCGGTGTTCTGGCCGGCGCCGTCGACGAGACTGTTGGGCACATCCTCGCCAACCCGCCGGCGTCGGTCGAACTCACCAAGGCCGGGATGTGGATCGCGCTCGAGACTCCGGCATGGAACACGAGCATCGAGTTCGAGAACCGGCAGCAGATGATCACCGCCATGACCGAGGACCGCCGCGAAGCGACCGCGTCATTCCTCGAGCGTCGCCCGCCGGTGTACCAACACCGCTGAGCGTCTCCCCCGCGCCGCCCCTCCTCCCCCGGTTCGAGGTATTACCGACCGCTGCAACGGTCGCTAATACCTCGAACCACGAGGGCGCGGGAACCGCGAAACGTCAGCGGCGACCGACGATGTCCCGCCCGATGATCTCCTTCATGATCTCGTTCGCGCCGCCGAAGATGCGCTGCACGCGTGCGTCCTGGTAGGCCCGGCCGACGGGGTACTCGAGCATGAACCCGTACCCACCGTGCAACTGCAGGCACCGGTCGATGACGCGGTTCTGCATCTCCGAACCCCACAGCTTCGCCTCGGCGGCATCGACGACCGTCAGGTCCGACGCGTTGTACGCGACGATCGCCTGATCCACGAACGCCCGCGTCACGTCGATCTCGGTCCGCATCGACGCCAGCTCGAAGCGCGTGTTCTGGAAGTCCGCAATCGGCTGCCCGAACGCCCGACGCTCATCGACATACTTCACCGTCGAGTCGAACACCGACGTCGCCGACGCCACCGCCTGCGCCGCGATCGACAGCCGCTCCAGCGGCAGCAGATTGCGCAGCTGATTCAAACCGCCACCGAGTTCCCCCAAGAGATTCGCATCCGGCACGAACACGTCCTCGAAGATCAGTTCGGCCGTATCCTGACCATCCATCCCGACCTTGGCGAGCTGCCGTCCTCGGGAGAAGCCGTCCATACCGCGCTCCACGACGAGCAGACTGAAAGCCCGCGAACCGCCCTCCGGGTCCGTCTTGACCACGACGATGACAATGTCGGACTGAATACCATTCGTGATGAACGTCTTTGCCCCGTTGACAATCCAGCCGCCATCGACCCGACGACCCGACGTGGCGATACCGCGAAGATCACTGCCCGTACCGGGCTCCGTCATGGCAATCGCACCGATGATCTCACCGGTGACCATGCTCGGCAGCCAGCGCTGCTTCTGCCCGTCATTGCCCAGTTCGACGATGTACGGGATCGCGATATCCTCCTGCAGACCGAACCCACCGGCCAGCGACGTCGCGAAAACCCGGTTCAATTCCTCGATGACGACGTTTCGGTAGCGGTAGTCGTGCAGCGCGCCCGCGCCCCCGTATTCCTCCGGAGCCGCAAGCCCGAGAATCCCCTGCTTTCCGGCAGCCAGCCACACGTCGCGCGGCGTGAGCTTCTGCTGCTCCCATCCTTCGATGTTGCCGACGACCTCGCGCTCGACGAATTCGCGCACGACGGCACGGAAGTCATCGTGGTCGGAGGTGTAGAGGTGGCGCTTCATGGGGTTCCTTCCGGTCGGGTTCAGGTTTCGTCGATTGATGGATCCGCGTGGCCTACACGCCGGCACAGAGCACGCGAATCCATCACTCGACGTCAGTTCAGGGGCGTCGCGCCGGCGGGCGGGGTGTACTCACGACGCAACGGAGCATCGAGCACGGACGTATCGACGGAGTCGAGGGTCTCGGTGAACACGGGCGCACGCTTCTCGAAGAACGCCTGCACCCCGTCGATGGCATCGGCCGACACGCCGCACGCGTTGAGCATGAGCGTCTCGAGGCGGTGCGCCTCCATCGGGTGGTCGGCAGTGAGCATGCCCCACAGCAGGCGCCGCGACACCGAGGTCGACACGGCCGACGCGGCGGCGATGGACTCCGCGAGCGCCATGGCCGCGGGCAGCACCTGGTCGGGCTCCTCGAGTCGCAGCACGAGCCCGGCGTCGGCGACCTCGGCCGCGGTCAGCGTGCGTCCGGTCAGGACCCACTCCATCGCCCGCTGCATCGGCACCAGCCGCGGCAGGAACCAGGACGAACACGACTCCGGCACGAACCCGCGCTGAGTGAACGGGAACGCCACCCGCGCCTGGTTCGACAGGATGCGGATGTCGCACGGCAACGACAGCGTCGCGCCGACACCGACGGCGTGGCCGTTCATGGCGGCGATGACAGGTTTGCGTGACTCGAAGATCCGGAGCACGGCGCGGCCGCCTCCGTCGCGGCGCAGCGGTAGTTCTTCGCCCGGGACGTCGAAACTGGCCCCCGCCGGCGTGGTCGAGCTGTGCCGCCATGCGGCAATCGGAGTCTCGTCGCCCGCACCCGAGAGGTCCATGCCGGCACAGAACGTCGATCCGGCGCCGGTGAGCACGACCACCCGCACGTCGTCATCGGCGTCGGAGCGCTCGAATGCGTCGATGACGCCCTGCTCCATCGCGTCGGTCCACGCGTTGCGCGCCTCGGGTCGGTTGAGCGTGACCACTGCGATGTGATCGCGGGCCTCGTAGGTCACATCCACGGCATCCACCTTGATCCGTCCACAGTACTTAGCGATCGCTAACTCTACGATCGTACCGTGGACCGGTCAACCACCCACTGCGCCCGCCCACCCCACCCGCCCCACACCCGGTTCGAGGTATTGGCGACCGTTGCAACGGTCGCCAATACCTCGAACCGCGAGGGGGCCGCGCCTGGACGCTCAGCTCCCTGCGTGTCGTCCGCGGCTCACTTCGTGAAGTCCGTCGCGTAGACGAGGTTGCCCGACTGGAACACGTCCACGTGGGCCGAGGTCGCCTCGAGGCGGTCAAAGACGACCGCCCAGGCGGTGCCACCGTTACCACCACAGCCGACCGCCTGTGCCGTCGGCGTGGCCGGCTGCGTCACGGTGGCCGTGATGGGCGGGATGGTGGCGCGACCGTTCTTGGTGGTCTGCAGCTCGACCAGCGGCGACGTCCCGGACTGCGCCGCTACCGGGTTCTGCCCGGGCACGAAGTTGCCGCCAGGGTTGAAGCAGTTGTAGTAGGCGAAGCCCTGGACAGTCACCTGCCCGAAGGCCGGGGTGTTGCCGAGTCCGCTGAAGTTGCCACCAGAGACGGTGACGGAGGCGCCGCTGAAGGTGGCGGTCGGTGCGGTCTTGACGTTGACCGCACCCAATGCAGGTGAGGCTGCGAGGGCTATCGCGGCGAGGGCGGAGAACGCTGTGGCCGCGAGCCGTCCGGTGTGTGACATCTGACTCCCCATTCCTTGTGAAATCCCTCGGGCGGGTCTCGCCCGCGGGGCCGCAGCACGGAGGTCTCTGCCGTTGGGCGCTCCGGGGAGGGGACGTCGTCGCTGACGTCTGCGTGAGCGGGGTCGTCGCAGGCACATGGCTCTGGCTACCGACCAAAGGTAGACCTGCTCGGCGCGATCTGTGACGCACATCACACATTCAGTCAGAGATCGTCTAAGTTTGGGGCCGTGCGCGCGACTCCGGTGTGCTAAGGCACGGACACCCCGGCACCCAGCGGTTCGAGCTATTACGCGGCGGATTCCCGCCGCGCAATACCTCGAACCGGAACCGGCGAAGGGTGGAGTTGACACCAGACAGAGCCAACCCCTGTTACCCAGCAATGAGACGGACCACCAGGTTGCGACTACTTTGGCGGACCGAAGGCCTCGGGCATGGGCTTCTGGCTACTCCGGACGTTTGGACGGTGAGCCCCCTGTAGCCGACAAGGGTGATCTGCTTTCCCACCGGCGACAGCAGGGTGACCTCAGCCGGGCTCTCGATCAGGTCAGGCTACTGCCGCACTGAGCTGGCGCCGAGAAGTCACGAAGGCGTCGCAGCTTGGGATTCGTCCTTCCCATCCGGTGATTCCGGCGCGGACGAGCAACTGGTGCCGTTGATCGCCGCACCCCAAACGAGGTGCGGCAACGGCCCGGCAAGACTGGGCTCAGTCGCCAGCCCTCGCAGTGCGCCACCCGAAAGTGCGAGCGTCACAGGTTATGTCCTGGCACCGAGGACCAATTCCGTGGCGCTCGAAGCCAAGGTCGGCTACCTGTCAAGTGATGGATCCGCGTGCTCCATGAGTCCTCATAGGGCACGCGGATCCATCACTCGGCATTGGTATTTCAGCCGGCGAGGGCGATCTGCTCCCCCACCGGGGACAGCAGCGTGACCTCCGCCGGCCCCTCGATCAGCTCAGCCGTCGCCGCTCGGAACTCCGCGAACTCCTTCATCTCGCTGTGCCGACGCAGCGCGTCCTTGTCGGCGTAGGACTCAAGCAGGATGTAGATCTCGGTGCTCTTGAGTTGCCGCTGCAGGTCAAATCGCAGACACCCCTCGTCGGACAGGTACGCCGGGCGGGCCGACGCGACCGCAGCCTCGAATTCCTCGGCGAACCCGTCCTTGACGATGAAACGGGCGACGACGTTGATCATGGGTGTGTCCTTCCTCGGGCACGACAGTGTGCGGACCGACATCAGTCGGCGATCAGGAGCCTACCGCCGGCCGCGCCAGGATCATCGCCGGCATCTCACCGGACTGCACGACCTCACCGCGCTGGTTGATCAACCGGTACAGCCGCCCGACGATCCCGCGGTCCCCCTTGCTCGTCATCCGCGTCGAGGTGATCTCCATTTCGCAGTGCAGCGTGTCCCCGACGAAGATCGGAGCGCCGAAGCGCCAGCCGTCGATCCCGACCATCCCGACCGCGGTCTCGGCGAACCACCCAGCGCGGTCCATCAAACCGGTGAGCAGCGCGATCCCGAACACCCCATGCACGACCCGCTGCCCATAGAACGACGACTTGCTGAACTCCACATCCGAGTGGATCGCGTTCCAATCGCCGGACAGCATGCTGAACTGCGTCAGATCGGTCTCGGTCACCGTCCGCGCCACCGACCGATACACCTGCCCGACAGCCAGATCCTCGAACCACAACCCCGGGCTGGGCTCCACGACATCCACGACCTCGCTCATCCGCCCTTGACCTCCAGCACAACCCGACCCAGGTTCGCGCCGGATTCCATCCGACGGTGCACCTCCGCAGCCTGAGCCACCGGCACGATCTCCGAGACATCGGCACGCAACTCACCGCGCCCGAGGCTCCCGAGCAGTTGCTGCATCTCATCCACGCTGCACGACTTCGTGCCCACGAGGCTGATCTCCTTGAGGATCAGATACGCGGGAGGAATCGACACCTCCTTGCCCTCAACATTGCCCAACACAACCACGGTCCCGCCCAGCCGCACCGCATGCAACGACTCACGCAGAGTCGGAGCGCCGATCACCTCGAGCACGAGGTCGGCCTGCACCCCGAGCCGGTTGCGCACCTCCTTGGCGAACTTCCGCTCCGGCGACACCACCACCTCGTGCGCGCCCATCTCACGAACGCGCTCGGCGCTCTCCTCGCTGGAGACCACGCCGACCACCTGGGCACCCGCGGCCCGCGCGATGCTGATGGCGTGCAACCCGACCCCGCCGCTGGCACCGGTGATGACCACCGTCTGCCCGCTCGTGAGCCCACCACGGCCGATGAGTGCGTGGTACGCGGTACCGAGCGTGCACGTCGCAATGGCCGCCTCGGCCAGGCCGACACCCTCGGGCAGCGCGATGACCGTGGACGCATTCACCGCCACGAACTCGGCATAACCCCCGTCGTGGTCCTCCCCCAAGAACGCCGGCGTCTGCTGCGAACACAACGCCTCCATGCCGGCCGCACATTGCGGGCACGTGCCACACCCGGTGTAGATCATCGTCATCACGCGATCCCCCACCGCAAAGCCCGTGGTGCCTTCACCCAGGGCGGAGACGTGCCCGCTCACCTGATGCCCGAGGGTCACCGGCATCTGGGCACGGGGAAAAGCCCCGCCACGGGTCAGCAGATCGTGCCGGCACACCCCGCAGTACGCCACCTCGATGAGCACCTGCCCCGCCTGGGGCTGCGGCACCGGCACCTGCTCCGCCCGCAGCGCCTCGGGGCCTCCGAATTCGTGAATGCGTTGGGCCGTCATGACCTCAGGAAGCGACATCGGCTCCCCCTTTCGTCAAAAGCTCAGTTGCGAGATCTCGCAGCTTGTTTTTCTGGATCTTCACGCCATTGGCGCCATGCAGGGTCGGGAACTCGTCGACGACGAACACGCGACGCGGCACCTTGAATCGGGCGAGCTGGCGCCGACACTCCGCGAGCACGGCCTCCTCATCGAACGCCTCGCCCACCTCGGCCAGCACGAAGCCGACCACCGCCCGCCCCTCGGGCGTCTCGACCGCGACAATCTGGGCCTGATGCACCCCCGGCAGGTCCTCGAGGAACGACTCGATCTCCTCGGGGCTGACCAGGAACCCGCCGAGCCGCAACGAATCCCCCGCCCGCGAGAGATACACGACGTCATCGCCGTCCATGTACCCCAGGTCACCGGTCCGGAAGAACCCGTCGGAACGAAGATCCGGAATGCCCTCACGATTGAGATAGCCGCACGTGACATTGGGGCCCGACACCTCGATCTCCCCACGTTCACCGTCGGGCAGTACCTCACCGGAGTCCGGATCGGTGACCCGTACCCGGATCGCCCCCGAGATCGGCACTCCCCCGCCCAAGCCCCACCGCTCGACACCCGAACCGGCAGCCGGGTACGTCATCAGCGCCTGCACCTCACTCGACCCGAAGGTTTGGAAGAACTTCCGGCCTGCCGCAGCGGCCTGCGCCACGATGCCCGGAGCGTCGAGCGCCGTGAAACTCCCAAAGCCCGCCTCACGCCATGTCGGCATCGTCGACAGATCGTCCTCATCGAGGATGCGGCGCAACATCTCGTCCGAGACATTCGTGTGCGTCACGCCGTGCGAGCGAATCAACTGAACGGCCTCGGCCGCCTTGAACACCGCCTGGATCACGACGGGAGCGCCGGCCGCCAACCCCGCCAGCAGCGTGTTGTACCCGAACACACCACAGAACGGCAGCGCACCCAGCACGACGGTGTTCGGCGCGTGATACCCGAACCGCTTGGCCACGGCATACGCGTGATGCACCAGACCGGCATGATCGTGCAACACGAGCTTCGGCGACGAGGTCGTCCCGGAGGAACTGAACGCGTGCGCCCGAGTCTGCGGCGTCGCGGCAATCTCCCACACCGGTTCGTGCGCGAGCAGACTCTCACCGGCCACGGCCAGCGGACGCAGCGCCTCCGGCACCTCGGCACCCTCGCCCAGAGTGACGATGTGACGCAGCGAATCCGGCAGCCGCGCCGCCATCTCCGCGAGCATGCCCATGAAGTCGATGCCCTTGAACCCGGGCTCGACAACGAGGGTCGACGCACCCGAATCGACGAGCGCCTGCAGCACCTCATGCGAACGGAGCTTCGTGTTGACCCCGAACGCGATCGCGCCGAGTTGCGCAGCCGCGGCCACATATTCAACGGTGGCCGTCGAGCTCGGCAGCCAGATGGCCAGCACGTCCCCGGCTCCCAGCCCCAGCTCGGCCAACGCGCCGGCCAGGCGGGCACCGCGCTCCTGCAACTGTGCGTACGTGGTGCGCAACTCCCCATCGATCAGGGCCACGCGCTCACCGTGGGTCGCGCTCAGGTGCGCCAACAGGTGGGCCACGGTCGGCTCATGCGCGATGACCAGGCCCGGTGCCAGAACGGTCTCGCTCACAGCAACCGCCAGATCTCGTCGGCCGTGACCTTCTCCACCGGCTGGTCGAGCATGATGCGACCACGGTTGATGACGGCGACGCGTTTGGCGACCTGCAGCACCTTCTCGATGTTCTGCTCGACGAGGATGACCGTCATGCCGTACTCCGCATTGAGCCGCTGCGCCACCTGCATGACCGTGTCGACAAGGTTCGGCTGCAGCCCCACCGACGGCTCGTCGAGCATGAGCAGGTCCGGGCTCGACATCAGCGCGATCGAGATCGCGACCATCTGCCGCTGCCCGCCACTCATCGTGCCGACCAGCTGATCACCGCGCGTCTGCAGGATCGGGAACATCTCCAAGACGTCCGCGCGGGTGATCCGCCCCGAACCACGCTCGCCGAAGCTGAGGTTGTCGTTCACGCTGAGGTTCTCGAAGTACCCGCGCTGCTGCGGCACCAGGGCCACACCCGAGTCGACGATGCGTGGGGTAGAGGCCGAGGTGATGTCCTCGCCGCGCAGGTGGATGCTCCCCGACTTGGTCGGTGTCAGCCCGAGAAGCGCACGCAGGAGCGTCGACTTGCCGGCGCCGTTGTGCCCGAGCACGGCGACGAACTCGCCCTCGCGCACGTCGAGCGAGAGCCCCTGCAGCACCGGCTGACCCGCCACATCGGCGTGCACGTCCTGCACGCTGAGCAGCGCGTTGGTGACCTTCTCAGGCGCCGAAGTAGACATCTCGGAGCACCTCGCTTTCCATGAGTTTCTCGGGGGTGTCCACGGCCAGCACCTCACCGGTGCCCAGGAACACGGCCCGGTGGCACAGCTCGCGCACGAGCAGCATGTTGTGTTCGACGAGGAGCACGGTGTGGCCCTCGCTGAGCAACTTGGCCAGGACCGCGCGGAACTGGTCGAGCGAGGACTCGTCCAACCCGGAGGTGGGCTCATCGAGCAGCAGGAGCTTCGACCGGGTCGCGAGCAGTCGCGCGATCGAGACGAGCTTCTGCTCCCCGTACGACAGCGACCCGGCCGACTGGCCGCGCACCTGCTCCGGGATCCCCACGAAATCGAGACATTCGTGGGCGAAGTCCACCGTGCGCTGCTCCTCGGCGCGCGACTTCGCCGGGCGGAAGAAGACGTTGCGCACCCGCTCGCCGGGCTGCTTCTGCACGCCGACACACACGTTGTCGATGACGCTCAGGCGCGGCAGCAGACGCACGTCCTGGAACGTCCGACCGATCCCGGCCGCGACCCGGTCCTGTGGTGACGCGCTGGTGATGTCGGTGCCGTTGTACGTCACGGTGCCTTCATCGGTGGGCAGGGTGCCGGTGATCATGTTGAACAACGTCGTCTTGCCGGCGCCGTTCGGCCCGACCAGACCGGTGACCTGACCTTCGGGCACGCCGAACGTGGCGCCCTTGACGGCCTGCAGGCCACCGAACCACTTCGAGGCGTTCTCGACCTCAAGCAACATGGGAAGCCTCCTGCGCTGCGGCCTGCGTACCGGCACTGCGCGGGCGTCGATGCGGTTTGTCGGCCAGCAGACCCTGCGGGCGGGTGAACATGAGCACGACCAGGAGCAGCCCGAAGAACGCCTGCTCCAGTGGGCCCGCGACCGACTCGGCTAAACGAATCTCCTGCAGCAGCGGCGGGATCACGGTGATGATCGCCGCTCCGATGATCGACCCGAGGATCGAGGTCATGCCCCCGACGACGACCATCGTGATGATGCTGACCGATGTGGCGACCTCGAACGACCCTGGGCTGATGTACATGAGGTACTGCCCGTAGACGACACCGGCGAGGCCGGCGAACGCCCCGGCGAGCACGGTGACGAGGATCTTCGTGCCGCGCACTGGCTTGCCCATCGTCGCCGCGACGACTTCGTCGTCACGGATCGTGTGCATCATCCGCCCGAACGGCGAACGCACGAGCCAGAACCCGAGGGCGGCCACGATGAGCAACACGATGAACGAGTAGACGAGGAACGGCTGGTCCTGGAAAAGATCGATCGGGCCGAAGACCGGCCGGACGATCCCCGGGATTCCGCCGGTGCCGCCGGTCACGGAGGTCCAGTTCGAGAACACGCTCGAGGCGACGATCTGCAAGGCGAACGACGCGACGATGAAGTAATCACCGGAGACGCGCAGGGCCGGGACGGCCATCACGGCGCCGGCGGCCGCGGCCAGCACGATCGCGGCGGCCGTCGCGGCCAGTGGGGACCAGTCCTGCTTCACGCTGAGGAAGGCGTAGGTGTACGCACCAACACCGAAGAGCGCGGCGTGGGCCATCGAGAAGATGCCCATGTGCCCGATGAGCAGGCTCAGGGAGAGCGACAGGATCGCGAAGATGGCGATCGAGGTCAGCAGGGACAACATGTAGGGGCTCATGCGGGACGCCTCCTCGACGTCAGCTTCAGACCGGAGAGCCCGGCGGGGCTGACCGTGATGAGCACGAGGAACAGTACGAAGATCACCGGCAGGGTCCATTCGGCGTCGATGCGCATGAGCAGCACGTTCTGCAGGACGCCGAGGGCCATCGCGGCGATGAACGCGCCGGTGACGCTGCCGATGCCGCCGATGAAGACGGCCATGATCGAGATGATGAAGAACGTCTCGCCCAGGCCCGGTTGCATGCCCGTGTCGGCCGCGACGTACAGGCCGGCCAGTGCGGCAAAGAGCGACCCGGCGGCGTACACGAGCACGAGCACGCGCTGCGGGCGGCGGCCGACGATCTCGACGAACTCAGGGTTGCCCGAGTAGGCGGTGATGAGCTTGCCCGCGCGGGTCTTGGTCAACACGAGCAGGAGCGCCGTGAACGCGACGACGGTGATCGCCACCAGGGCGACCTGGCCCACGGTCATCGACCACGACCCCATCGGGATCGCACGGTGGAACCAGCCGCCCAACGACAACTGGGCGGGCCGCGCTCCGAGGTTGATGGTGAAGAGGTTGTCGACGACCACCAGCGCGCCGAGGGAGACGAGGAAGAGGACGAATCCCTGCCCGCCGCGGCGCCCCAGCGGGGTATAGAGGAAGCGCACCAGAGCCACACCGAGGAGCACCGCGAGGATCAGCCCGACGGCCGCGGCGACACCACCCGGCAGGCCGAGGTTCTGGGTCGCGATGACCGCCAGGTATCCCGCGCCGCTGAACACGGCGGCGTGGGCGATGTGGAAGTGGCTGGTCGCGCCGAAGATCAACGCGAAGCCCACCGCCACCAAGGCGTAGACGCTGCCGGCGACGACGCCGTTGAGCAGCAGTTGGATGAAGAGGTTCATGTCAGTCGGGCCGATGCCTCGGGTCAGCCCTGGTAGTTCTTGACCAGGGTTGTGACTGCGCCGCCGGTGATCTCGCCGATGTTGATCGGGCGCGAGGCGACGCCGTTCTCGAACGTCAGCTTCGAGCCGTAGGAGGAATCGAACGTCTTGATGTCGTTGATCGCCTTGATGATCTCTTCTCCGCTCGGGTTGGCGTTCGCCTCGGCGGCCTTGGCGTAGCCCTGCGAGAAGACCTGCACGGCGTCGTAGTAGTTGCCGATGTACGAGCTGGCCGGCTTCTCGCCGTACTCCTTCTCGTAACGCTGGACGAAGTCGGCCTTCGGCTCGAACGGGATCGACGTCAGGATCAGGCCCTCGGCGGACTTGTTCTTGAGCACGTCGGGGATGGCGGCCCAGGAGGTGTTGGCCATCTGCACCTTCCAGCCGATCTCGCGGGCCTGGCTGACGATGTTGTTCGTGTCCTGGCCGAAGGCGCCGATGAGGAGGAAGTCGGCGCCGGAGCTGCGCAGCTTCGTCAACTGCGAGCGGTAGTCGGTGCCCTGGTACTTGCCGCTCTCCTCGGCGACGATGTTGCCGCCGGCGGCCTTGTAGGCCTCCTCGAAGCTGTCCTTGGCGGCGCGGCCGCCGTCGTCGCTGGTGTAGATGACCGCGGCCTTGGTGTACTTCTTCTCCTTGACGAGGTACTTCGCGAGGACCTCGCTCTCGTTGCGCACCAACGGGATCGTGTTGAGGAGGAACTTCTGGTCGCCGAGCGCGTTGCTCTGCGCGCCACCGTTGATGACCGGGATCTTGCGGCTCTCGGCGATCGGCATCAGGGCGAGGGTCTGGCTGGAGAAGGAGCTGAGGACCATCTTGACGTCCTCGCCGACAAGCTTCTGGAACGCGGTGACGGCCGGCTCGGGCAGGGCCTGGGTGTCTTCGACCTGGAGCTTCAGCGGGGTCTTGCCGCCCACGCCGCCGGCGTCGTTGATGTCCTTGACGGCCAGCTTCGCGCCGTTGCCGAAGTAGTCGCCGTAGACGGCCTGGGCGCCGCTGGTGGCCCAGAGGCCACCGATGAGGATCTCTGAGTTGTCGCCGCTGCCGCCGGCGCTGCCGGAGCCGCAGGCGGCGACAGTGGCCAGGCCGAGGCCTGCGATCGTGGTGACGGACGCGAGACGAATGAGTCGGGTACGCATGGGTTTCCTTCGGGTTGTGTCGGGCATCGTTGCCCGGTGGGGGTTTCGGTGGGGAGGACGTGCGGGGAGAGTCAGGCGTCGACGCTCCGGTGTGGAACATCGCCGGCCAGGATCTCTGCGGCGATGGTGCGGAGCGCGGCGGCGCGGATCTTCGTGCCGTTGGTGCCGGCCGTGGTGGGCAGTGCGTCGCGGATGACGACGCGCTGGGGGACCTTGAACTTCGCGAGCGATTCGGCGCACCAGGCGAGAAGTTCGGCTTCGTCGACCTGCGATTCGCCCGCCGCGTCGTCGGTGGGCACGACGAAGGCAACAGCGACCGTGCCCCCTTCGGTTCCCGTCGCGCCGACGACCTTGGCGATGTTGACCTTCGGGTGTTGCAGGAGTCGGAGTTCGATCTCGGCGGGGTCGACGAGGAACCCGCGCAGACGGAGGACATCGCCCATGCGGCAGATATAGGTGAAGCTGCCGTCGTCGTGTCGCCGGCCCAGGTCGCCGGAGGTGAACCAGCCGTCGTCGGTGCTGGCGGAGTGGATCAGGCGCTCATCGCCCAGGTAGGCGTCGACGACGTTGTACCCGCGGAATTGGATCTCGCCGTCGACTCCGTCGGCCACGGGCTGGCCGGTGACCGGGTCGGCGAGGCGCCATTCGATCTCGGGTGACACCGGTCGCCCGCCACCGCCCCAGCGCGCAGGGGTGGGGTCGGTGGCGTGCCAGAAGGCGGCGAGCGCGAAGGTCTCGGAGGATCCGTAGACCCCGACGACCGTCGTGCCCCACTGCTGCTCGGCCCACTGCGCGAAGGCACGGGACTTGCCTTCGAAGTCGGCGATGCCGATCCACTGCAGCGCCATCGGGGGCTGGTCGACGTGCCACGCGGCTTGAAGGCGGCTGAAGACGTCATCGGCGCCGGCCGCGTGGGTGACCCGGGCGGCGGACAGGTCGGCAAGGACGCCCGAGTCGTCGAAGACCGGCTCGAGGAGCGCGGTGGCGCCAGTGAGGAGGGCAGCCATGACCGGGGTGAATCCGAAGACGCCGGAGAGCGGGAGGACACCCATGATGACACTGTCGGCATTCATGCCCGTCGCCTCGGCGACGGCAAGCGCCTGGGTGACCACACCGTGCTCCGAATGTGCCGCGAGTTTGGCTCGCCCGGTGGAGCCGGAGGTCGTGAAGGCGGTGGCGAGGCCGGCGACCGGGTGTGCCTTGAGCGGGAGGGTGGGGCCGTCGGCGGGCACGGCGTGGGCTCCGTTGCCCACGTCGAAGCGCTCGGGGTGTTCGGCCGGTGGGAGGCCAGGCGCGGAGAGGACCAGGACGGCCGGGAGCGGTGCGGTCGTCGCGGCCGCGGCGCGCGTCAGGCGATCGACGAGGTCGACCTGCGCGAAGCCGTCGGCGATGACGACGACCTTCGGCCGGGCGGAGTCGAGGACGTGCGCGACCTCGTCGGTGTTGTAGCGCGTGTTGATGCCGACGACGTGCGCGCCGAGGGTCAAGGCGGCCAATTGAGTCGCGACCGCGCTCGACCAGTTGGGCATCCAGACGGCGACGCCATCGCCGGGGGTCACGTCGAGGTCGGCCAGCACCACGGCGATCCGGCCCGCGTGGGTGGCGAGTTCGGCGCGGGTGACGGGTGAGGGCGCGCGCGTGCCCGCGTGCCCATCGAGGAGTGCGACGGACTCGGGGGACGCCTCGACCAGGGCAGAGAACACGTCCAGGAGACGGGTCTGCGTCATCGAGACTCCTTCGTCTTGACGGAAAACTTGTACACGAACGATCGTTCGTCCCTATAGTGAGGTCATGACGGCACAGAGTCAAGAGCGGGAGTCGAAGAAGCCTTCCACCGGCCGACGGCCGAATGAGGGGGCGATTCTCAAGGGGGCGTTGACGGCGTTCGCGGGGCGCGGTTTTCACGGAGCGTCGATGCGGGCCATTGCCGGCGAGGCTGGGACCAGCTTGGCGAACCTGTACAACTACGTGCCCTCCAAGGAGGCACTGCTGGCCGAACTACTGCGCTCCGGCCTGCAGGAGTTGTTGGGGCAGGTGCGCGGCGGCGTCGACGCGGCCGGAGATGATCCGGTGGCGCAGATGGGGGCGGCGGTGCGCGCGTACATTTTGTGGAGTGCGCACAGTCAGGCCACCGGCGTGGTCGCGTTGAGCGAGTTTCGGTATCTCACCGGGGAGGAGCGCAGCGACATCGTGGCCGCGCGCGATGAGGTGCAGCACATCTTCACCGACATTGCGGAGCGCGGTGTGGCCGAGGGAGTCTTCGGCACGCCGTACCCGCGGCATGCGGCGCGCAACATCGCGCAGCTCTGCTCGGCGTTCGCGCTCTGGTATCGGGCCGATGGGGGCGAGACGCCCGAGGCGCTGGCCGAGATCAACGTGCGTTTGGCGCTGGGGATGGTGGAGGCGTCGCCGAACTGAGCGGCCTCAAGGACAAGATTGATAGGCTCGGGGTCTTGATTCCTCAGGTCGAGCCTCGGCGCGAAGCGCCTGCTCCGAGGGCTGTTGGACAGAATTTCGCGCTTATGGTGTGCGCATGTCCTACCCCAGCCAGCCGCCGTCCGCGGCCCGCGCGCGCGTGCGTGCGCCACGCTTCTCCGGAATGCCTGTCGGCGACGCACGGGGGAAACTCGCGTACCGCGTTCTCGCCGCAGCCATGGCCGGGCTGTGTCTGTACATCGCGGCCGCGATCCTCATCGACGTGCCCGTCTCGTCGCTGCTCACCGTGATCGGCGTGGCCGCGGCGCTCATGTTGTGGCGCCTCCCGAGCGGAGCGCGGCAGATCGCGGACGCGGTGGTGCTCGGCCTGGTGGTCATCGCGCTCTACACCACCGGGTTGGATCTGTTGTCGATCCTCCTCGTGGGGATGGTTGGGGCGCTTGCCCTGACGCGCTCCGCGCCCGCGTGGCTGCTCCTCGCCACGGGTGTCGTCGGGGTGGCGGCGGGCTGGTCAAGCATCACCGTCGCGATGAACCGGATGCTCGTGCCACGACTGATCGTCGAGTCCGTCCCGGGCATTGATCTGCACCTTCCCGTGATGCTTCTCGGCCTGCTCACGGTGGCGATCTCCGTGGGGTTGGTGGCCGTGGCCACGTGGCGGTTCGCCCTGCGTATCGACCTGCTCGCCATCGCCCTGTTCGTCGCCGCCGGGTCGCACTTCGTCGCGGGCCTGCTGGGGCTGGTTTCAGTGACGGTGCCGATGCTGCTCGCCGATCTGTTTCCCGGTGTCTACTCGTTCGACGAGGAGTCTGCGGCCGGGTACAGCGCGATGTTCACGGTGCTCGCCATGCGCCAGGCTGACATCTTCATGATCGCCGTGGCCCCGCTCGTCTTCGGCGTCGCGGCCATCGTCAGGTTGGTGCGTCAACCGACGTTTGCGCTGCGGGGCGTGGCGCTGCGGCCGACGTCCGTGACGGTGGCGGGCCTGACCGCGCTCGCCCTGGCGGTGCCGGGAGCGCTGATGGTGGCGCTGGCACTCATGGATGCGAACAATCCGCTCCAGGTGGCGCTGCCGTTCGTGATCGACGGGGTGGCGCTGCTGCTGTGGGTCATCGCGGCTGTCGCGTGGTGGCACCACATGGCGCCCGTTCGAGAGAAGCACGCGCCCGGTGGGGACGTGACCACCACCGATCTGGCGGTCACGCTCGTCCTCGCGGCGGCGCCGGGGTTGCTCGCGGTGTTCGACCTCGCGCTTGCGTTCGTGCCGTAGAGACAACCAGCACACGCCCCGTCAGCCCGTGAGGGCCGACGGGGCGTGAGCTGGTGCGCTTGCGTCAGCCCTCGTTTGTCGACCACGACGTGTGGTCGCGGGCGGCGTCGTCGGCGAACTGGATGCCGATGCGCGCCAGCGTGCCACCGTCCGTCGACGGCAGCACGGCTCCGGACATGTACGCGCTGTCGTCACTGGCCAGGAAGAGAGCGACGTTGGCGTTGTCGCGCAGCGACGGAGGCCGGTTGATCTTGAGCGGGTGCGGCTGGACCCATGGGTTCCATTCACCTTCGGCGCTCTCTTCGTAGGACTTGCCCACGGGGGTGTCAGATGGTCTGTGTAAGGGGTTGGTCCTGAAAGGACCGCGATGACCGACATGATGTCCGTTGTGACGGACGAGACCACTGGGACAGACGTGAACGACAAGCCCGCTTCGACGCGGCCGAGCCGGTTGGCTGAGCGCCGCGCGATCCGCGCCGCTTCGCCCGCTCGGGCAGCGGTGAGCGAGCTGGCCGAGTCGGGCGCGTTGGACGGGCTGTTCGCCAAGATCGACGGCGGTGAGCTCGACCTGACTGGCGATGGCGGATTCGTCAACGAGCTGCTCAAGGCCAGCCTCGAGCGTGGCCTGGCCGTTGAGCTGACCGACCACCTGGGCTATGAGAAGGGCGCCCCCGACGCGGCCGCGTTCCCCAACGCCCGCAACGGCACGACGCCGAAGACGTTGGCGACCCAGGCCGCTGACGTCGACCTGGCCGTGCCCCGCGATCGTGACGGCACGTTCAGCCCGCGGCTGGTCCCCAAGGGCGTGCGGCGCCGCGAACGGGCCAAGGACAAGGGGAAGCCTTCCAATGAACGCAAGGCCGCCCCACGGCTGGTCGAAGGACTCGTGGTGACGAACCGGAAGCAGGCCCTGGCCCAACTCGCGATCGCCTACCCCGACCGCATCAACCCCCACCTGTAACCCCTACAAATCAAACAAGGAGACCGATTCCATACACAGAAAACTTGACACGCTCGTCCGCAAGGCCAAGGACAAGGCGAGTATGGAGAACACCGTGTGGCACGTCACGATGCGGATCATCGCGGACCTACGTGATGAACGGTTCGCGACGCTGCCCGACCTCAAGGCCGCCATCGCCAGTCGCGTTGAGGCGTACAACGCCGAGCCGTTCCAGAAACGGCACGGGTCGCGGGCGGGCGTGTTCGCCGCTGAGGAGCAACCACTGCTGCGTCCGCTGCCGCAGGCCGGCTACGAGATCAGCCGGTGGGTCTACGGGCGCCGGGTGGGCCGCAACGGGCACGTGGTGTGGGAGAAGAACTTCTACTGCGTGCCCTTCGCCCACGTGGGCGCGAAGGTGGACCTGCGCATCACCGATCGGGTGTTGCAGGTCTACCGCGGCACCGAGCGGCTGACCAGCCACCTGCTGCCACCACCTGGATCGGTCAACGTGTACCGCACCAATGACGCCGACCTTCCTGCCGGGGACAGGTATCGCCAGTGGGACCCCGACCGGGTCAGGCACTGGGCCGAGCGGATCGGCCCGGCGACGGTGAGCGTGGTGAACCGGATCTTCGAGTTCGTCCCGGTCGACGAGCAGGGCCTGGACGCCGCGCTGGCGGTGCTGCGCCTGTCGCGGCGTTTCTCTGCCGAACGAGTCGAGGCCGCCGCCCGGCTCGCCCTGGCGGGCCCGGTGCGCTCCCCACGCTATGCGCACCTGCACCCGATCCTGGCCACCGGCCAGGACAAGACCGCCGGACACCGACCACCGCGCGAGGAACCAGTCGAAGTCGGCGGCTACGTGCGCGGCGCCGACTACTACGCAGGCGGTGCCCAGTGAAGGGCATCGACATCGAAACCAAGCGCAAGCTCCGCGAAATGGGAGCCACGCCCCTGTTGGAGGCGATCGAGGCCCACGACGACACCCTCACCTTCGGGATGAGCTTCGGTGAACGACTCCGGTTGATCGTCGACGAAGCGCACTCGACGTTCAACCACGCCAAGATCGAGGGCCTGATCCGCCGGGCTGGGCTGCGATACCCCGGCGCTGACCTACGCCGCCTCGACATGGTCGAGGAACGTGGCCTGGACCGCAACGTGCTCGCCCAACTCGCGACCTGCTCCTTCATCGAGCGGCAACAGAACGTGGTGTTCCAAGGCTTCACCGGTTCCGGGAAGTCCTACCTGGGGTGCGCGTTGGCCAAACAGGCCTGCCAACACCGCATCCGCGCCCACTACATCCGCATGCCCGACCTGGAAGAAGCGTGGGCGCTGGCCGGCGACAAACCCCAAGGCGCCACGAAGTTCCTGAAGAAGTACGCGGCCTTCACCCTGCTGGTCATCGACGAATGGCTACTCGACCACCCCGACGACGCGATGCGCAGCATGCTGCTCGAACTGCTCGAACGCAGATACGACACCGGATCCACGGTGTTCTGCACCCAGTACGCCAAGAAGGACTGGCACCAGCGACTCGGATCCGGGGTACACGCCCACGCGATCATGGACCGCATCGTGCACAACACCATCTGGGTCGACACCGGCAACCAGAACATGCGTGAACACACCACAATGAACCAGTAAGAACCACCATTGGGTGCCAGTGGACCCCACCCCGGCGACCACTGGCCCCCAACGGCAAGA
>NZ_BCRE01000122.1 GCF_001552435.1 Kribbia dieselivorans NBRC 106261 | reverse complement strand
CGGCTGATCCTCGGGTCGGCGGGTCACGGGCGTGGTGGCGTGCGCTCGGGCACGAAGTGCGCTGGTCAGCGCGCTGACGGCGATGTATTCACGCTAAAGCTCGGATCCTTGGTGGCCGGCTCCGCCACGCCGATGACGCGGCCCTTCCCGACATCGACGAAGGCGGCACTCTCACCGGGCACCATGCCCAGTCGCGTCGCACGCTGGGCGAGTTTGGCCGGTGCCTTCTGGGCGTCGATCTCATTGGTCAACGCCTCGTGCTCGGCCGAGAGCTCGGCACTGCGCTTCTGCAGATCGGTCAGCGCGAAGGCGTTGTGGGCCATGACCGTGTTGACGAGCAGCACCGCGGCGATGCCGGCCACGGTCACCGCCAGACAGAGCGCGACGAACCACCGGTCGCCGCCGGCCCGCTGCCCGGAGACCAGTCGCAGGGAGTCGCGCGGTGTGGTGCGCGCGGTCGAACGCACGGGTCGCGCGACCGGACGGCTGAGGGTCAACTGGCTCATCGGGCGGTTCCTTTCGTGGTGCGGGTTCGTTCGGCGGCGCGCAGGCGGGCGGAGGCGGAGCGCGGGTTCTCGGCGAGTTCGGCCTCGGTGGGCTCCTCGGCCCCTCGGGTCAACAGACGCAGGTACGGCTGGTGCTCGGGCGGCACCACGGGCAGGTCGGGTGGGGCACTGCTCGTCGCCCCGGCGGCGAGGACCCGCTTGGTGATCCGGTCCTCGAGCGAGTGGTACGACAGCACCGCGATCCGCCCGCCCACGGCGAGGTGGTCGAGGGCCGCCGGCAGCGCGCCGGCCCACACCGACAGTTCGGCGTTGACCTCGATGCGCAGGGCCTGGAAGGTCCGCTTGGCCGGGTGGCCACCGGAGCGCTGTGACGCCGCCGGGATGGTCGTGCGCAGGAGATCGACGAGCCGGGCCGAGGTCGTGAACGGCTCACGGTCACGCTCTCGCGAGATGGCCAGGGCGACCTTGCGGGCGAACCGCTCCTCGCCGTAGTCACGCAGGATGCGGATGAGGTCACCGACGGAGTACGTGTTGAGCACCTCGGCCGCGGTCGTCCCGACGCTCTGGTCCATCCGCATGTCCAGCGGCGCGTCCTGGGCGTAGGCGAAGCCGCGGTCGGCCTCGTCGAGCTGCAGCGACGAGACTCCGAGATCGAACAGGATGCCCTGGACCTCGTCGAGCCCCAGCGTGGCGAGGACGTCGGCGATCTCGTCGTAGACCGCATGCACTCCGGTGAAGCGATCCCCGAACCGGGCCAACCGCGCTCCGGCCAGTCGCAGTGCCTCGGGGTCACGGTCGATGCCGATGACCCGGGCCTGCGGAAACCGCTCGAGCACACCTTCGGCGTGCCCGCCCATGCCCAACGTGCCGTCGACATGGATCGCACCCGGCGCGTCGAGGGCGGGTGCGAGAAGGTCGAGGATCCGGTCGCGCAGGACCGGGACGTGGCGGCCGGTGGCATCGGTGCGTTCCATGCGTGACTCCTTCCTCGTCGGTGGTGGGTGGTGGTGGAGGGTGGTGGAGGCCCGGTTCGGCGGTGTTCCTCGCCCTGCTGTGGTCAGGTCCCCATCCGTCCGGTCCGGCGCGGGGGAAGTCGCGTCGGCGACGTACGGCTGGAGGCCTGGCCACAGCAGGTGGCGGGTCACAGGAGTCCGGGCACCACTTCCTCGGACTGGTCGGCGAAGGCCTGCTCGGTCGATTCGAGGTACTGGGCCCAGGCCGCGGAGTCCCAGATCTCGACGCGCGCGCCGGCCCCGATGACCGTGATCTCACGGTCGAGGCCGGCGTAATCGCGCAGGTTGGCGGGGATGGTGACGCGCCCCTGCTTATCCGGCTCCTCGTCGGAGGCGCCGGAGAGGAAGACGCGCATGTAGTCGCGTACGGCCTTGGAGGTCGTCGGGGCGCTCTGCATCTGCTCGGTCACGCGCACGAACTCATCCATCGGAAAGACGTAGAGACAGCGTTCCTGACCACGGGTGATGACCAGGCCGCCGGCGAGGCGATCGCGGAACTTCGCGGGCAGAAAGAGGCGGCCCTTGTCGTCCAGACGCGGTGTGTGCGTACCCAGAAACATCCCGGCCACCTCCCTTCATGCTCACCTCGCTCCGTCACTGGTCCCCATCGCGCTCCACTTTACTCCACCGATCCTCCCAAACACACCCTTCTGACGTCTATATACCGACAAATCTTCGTGTTTGTGCAGGTCAACATGGTGGTGCGAAGTGGAGCGTCGTGAACGAAACTCCGTCTCGACGTGGCCGGCCGAGGCAGCCGGGGTCGCGCCTGGGTCGCCCCGGCGGCTCAGATGGTGGGAAACTGGGCGAGGTGGGGATCACCGAGCGCCGGAGCGTCGTTCACCCCCACGAACGAGCACGACCAGACGAGCAGGCGGCGATGAGGGGACGACAGGCGTGACGACGGTGGAGTACGACGGCGGGCGCGCCCCACACCCGGCCACGATGCCCCTGCCCCAGGTGCTGGAGGAGGCCAATGCCCTCTCGCGGGCGCTCAACGGCGTCATCGAGGGCAAGCCGGAGGTGGTGCGGGTCGCGTTGACCGTGCTGCTCGCCGGCGGCCACCTCCTCCTCGAGGACGTGCCCGGCGTCGGCAAGACCATGCTCGCCAAGACCCTGGCCAAGGCCATCGACGGCTCCGTGCGGCGCATCCAGTTCACGCCCGATCTGCTGCCCAGCGACGTCACCGGCGTGAGCATCTTCAACCAGGACAGCCACACGTTCGAGTTCCGCCCGGGCGCGATCTTCGCCAACGTGGTCGTCGGCGACGAGATCAACCGGGCCTCCCCGAAGACGCAGTCGGCGCTGCTGGAGTGCATGGAGGAACGGCAGGTCACCGTCGACGGCACCACGTATCCGCTGGCGCACCCCTTCATCGTCATGGCCACGCAGAACCCGATCGAGATGGAGGGCACCTACCCCCTGCCGGAGGCCCAACGCGACCGGTTCATGGCGCGCGTCTCGCTCGGTTACCCGTCACCGACCTCCGAGATGGCCATGCTCGATCACCACGGCTCGGTGTCCCCGCTGGACGCCCTGCGGCCGGTGGCCGACGCGGCGACCGTCTCGGCGATGGTGGCGACGGTCAGCCAGATCCACGCCGCCGAGGGGATTCGCCGCTACGTCGTCGACCTGGTCGGGGCCACGCGCCGCTCCCCCGCGCTGCGGCTGGGTGCCTCGCCGCGCGCGTCGCTGCAGTTGCTGCGCGCGGCCCGCGCCAACGCCGCCCTCCACGGTCGCGACCACGTGCTCCCCGATGATGTGCAGGAGATGCTCGTCCCCGTGCTGGCCCACCGCCTCATCCTCTCCGGCGAGGCCCAGATGGCCCGGCAGACCTCCCAGCAGGTGCTCGAGGAACTGCGCACGCTGGTGCCGGTTCCGTCGCCTCGATGAGGCCCGGCCATGGCGCGATTTTCCTCGGTGCTGACGTTGCGGGGCCGATCCCTGCTCACCGCCGGGCTGACGTTGGTCGCCTGTGGCACGGTCCTCGGCTTCCATGACCTCACCCGCATCGGCATCCTCGTCATCGTGCTGCCCATCGTCGCCGCGCTCCGGGCCCGACGGCACTCCCTCAATCTCGTCGTCACCCGGGAGGTGACCCCGCACCGCGTGGAGATGGGGCACCCCAGCGAGATCCACCTGACGATCGAGAATCGCGACCGCCGCACCGCGCCCCTGCTGCTCGCCGAGGAGGGCATCGCCGCGGCCCTGGGCGCGCCGGCCCGGTTCGTGCTGCCGCGCATGGGCCCTGGGGAGAAGCGTGAACTGCGCTATCGCGTCACCGGCCGCCGACGCGGTCGTCACGAATTGGGCCCGCTGACCGTCCAGGTCAAGGACCCCTTCGACCTCGTCGAGCGCCGCGTCGAGCAGCCGACCCGCGCCGATGTCGTCGTCCTCCCCCAGGTCCACCCGCTCCCGCCCGGCACACACCTGGCCAGTGGCGCCGGCGGCGAGGGGGCGGTGCCGCAGCACGTCGCGCTGCACGGCGAGGACGACATCGCCATCCGCGAGTACCGCTACGGCGACGACCTGCGGCGGATCCACTGGCCGTCGACGGCCCGGACCGGCGAGGTGATGATGCGCCAGGAGGAACGCCCGGCCCAACGACGCTCCGTCGTGCTGCTCGACACCCGGGCCCTGGCCCACGGTGTCGCGGAGGGGGCGCAGACCTCCGAGAGTCTGGAGTGGGCGGTCTCCGCCGCAGCCTCGGTGATCACCCACCTCGAGCGGCAGCGGTTCTCGGTGCATCTGCTCACCTCGACGACCGTGGAGGATCACGCGGTGCACAGCGGCATGGGCCTCGACGATGCGCTCGACGTGCTGGCGATGGTCACCCCCTCGGCCGACGAGAACCTCGATGCGCTCGTCCTCGCCGCCGATGCGCTGACCCTCGGCGGCGGCGTCGTCATCGCGGTGACCGGCGAGCTCGACCCGGTCGGGGCGCAGGCCCTGGCCGGTCTGCGGCGACCCGGTGTGCAGACGATGGCCCTGGTGCTCGACGGGCCGGCGTGGGCCGGGTCGAACCGTCGCGTGGCGGAGCTCGGTGAGACCGCTCGTCTGCTCGGCGCACGAGGCTGGTCGGTTGCCTCCGTCGGGCCGACGACCGAGGTGCCGCAGGCGTGGGCGGCCCTGTCCGGCCGGCGGAGTGTGATGGTCCGATGATGGCGCGCGCGCAGATCCCCGATGCCCTGCTCGCGGCGGCGTGCACGCTGGCTGTCTTCGCACCGATGCGCGGCCTGTTCCGCGACGAGTCGTGGGTCGCCCCGGCCCTGCTCACCCTCATCGTCGTGCTGCTGCTCGGCATCGTCGGGCGGATGATCACCGCGCGCCCGATGTTCGTCTCGATCATCCAGGCGGCCGGAGCGTCGATCGTGCTCAGCTGGTTGCACGCGCCGGAGACGCTGGCGGCCGGGCTCGTGCCGACGCCGACGACCTTCGTGCGGTTCGGCGAGCTGGCGGCCGAGGCGCAGCAGGTCATCTCGAACTACGCCGCGCCGGCCCCCGTGCCGCCCGGGGTCGCGTTCGTCATCAGTGCGCTGGTGGCGTTCATGGCCCTCATCGTCGATCTGGTGGCGGTCACCCGACGCGCGCCGACGCTGGCGGGCCTGCCCCTGTTGACCGGGTACCTCATCACCGCGGCGAACACCGGCGACGCGCTGCCGTGGGGGTACTTCCTCCTCGCGGCGGGTCTGTGGCTGCTGCTGGTGGCGCGCCAGGGTGTCGGTGAGATGCAGCGGTGGAGCCGCATCATGCCCTCGATCACCGGCCGCGGCGGCCGCACCCAGGACCCGACCCGCTCGATCGTGGCGGTCGCCCAGGTCACGGCCGTCATCGCGCTCGTGGCCGCGCTGATCCTGCCCGGGTTCCTGCCGCACCTGCCGACGCGGTATGTCGCCGATGGGTTGGCCCGCCAGGCCGGCGGCGGGGGCAGCGGTGACATCTCGCTGAGCACGACCGTCGATCTCGCGGCGAGTCTGAACGACCCCTCCGATCGGGTGGTGCTGCGCTATCGCACCACCGACCGCGCTCCGGGGCCACTGCGCGTCGATGTCGTCGCCGATGTCACCGGTCGCGACCTGACCAGCGACGGGGTCCGGGTCGGCCCGAAGGGATTGGGCGAACGGCCGGTCGAGCCGCCCCAGTTCGAGGAGCCGACCGTGCCGCAGACCGAGGAGACGCAGCGGTATGCGATGACCGTGCTCGGCTCCGCCCTGGCGGCGCCGCAGGTGGCGGTGCCACCGCGGGTCGTGTCCGGGGACTTCCGGGCCGTGCCGTGGGGGCTCGACTCGACCGGGGTGGTGCGCGCCGGGCGCAAGGCCAGCGCCTTCCAGGTGAGTTACCTGCGATACGACCCAACGGTGAGCACCCTCGAGGCCGCCGACTCCTACCCCACCGACGGACCGGCGCGGCTGTGGGAGGGCGACCGCGACCGCTATCTCGCCACCGACGAGCGTTCCGGTGACCGACTGCGGGCGATCCTGAACACCCTCGACACCGGGAGCGGGTCGCAGATCGCCACCGCGGCGGCGATCCAGGAGTACTTCCGGTCGTCGCGATTCCGGTACAGCCTCGAGTTGGAACCGACGCAGCGCGGCGACGACGGCCAGCCGCTGGATCCGGTGTCGAACTTCCTCGAGACCCGCGTGGGGTACTGCCAGCAGTTCGCCGGCGCCATGGTGCTCATGGCGCGCGAGGCGGGGATCCCGGCGCGCATGGCCGTTGGGTTCCTGCCGGGCACGCCCCAAGCCGACGGCACCCGGGTGGTCGTCGCCGCCGACGCGCACGCCTGGCCGGAACTGTGGTTCGACGGCGTGGGCTGGGTGCGCTTCGAACCGACGCCCGGGTCCCGCGCCACATCGTCCCCCGAGTACGCGACCAACCCGGACCGACCCTCGACGAGCACCGGCCCCACCGACGAGACCACCTCGGCGGCGCCGTCGCCCTCGTCGTCCGCGGCACCCACCGCGCAGCGCCCGGAGATCGACACCGAGACCGACCCGACGACGACGACGAATCAGGTGACCTGGCGCGACCGGCTCGCCGCTGTGCCCGTGATCGTCTGGCTGGCGACGGTGGCGGTGCTGCTGCTCGTCGGGCTGGGGTCGGCCCCGCTGGTCGCCCGCTGGATCACCCACCGCTCTCGCCGCCTGGCTCGCGATGACGCCGAGCGGGTCGAGGTGGAGTGGCAGCGGTTGGTGGCGGATCTGTCCGATATTGGGGTCACCGCGCCGGTGGGCTCCTCACCACGTCAGGCCGGAGCGTCGATCGCCGAGGACCTCGACCTGGGTCAGGATCAGCGCGATGCCCTGGGGCGGGTCGTGGCCACGCTCGAGTCGGCGCGGTACGCCCGTCCCGGAGCGTCGATCGGCTCGGTGGAGCAGGTGACGCGCGACACCGATGCCGTGCTCGGGGCGGCGCGGCGTCATCAGCACCCGCGCACGGTGTGGCGGGCGCGCCTGTTCCCCGCGGCGACGCTGCGGCGGTGGCGCGAGGTGCTGGGTGGTCGCGGCGGCCGGCACCGCAGTTGATGCGTGCTGCGCTCCCGCCCCACCCGGGTCCCCCGCTCCGGTCATGCAGAACGCGTGAAATAGGCCCCGCTTTGCATGACCGAAGCGCCGCGCCAACCCGAGGTTGGCGTCGTTCTGCGCGGTTGGCCACCGTTAATCAGGGTTGGCCATCGACCGACCGCCAGCCAACCCTGCCCAACGACGACAGGCGGCCACAACGACGACAGAAGGGCACAACGACGACAGGCGAGCACAAGCCGGCGACCACCCGACAGTGCTCGGGAACAGCACGGCGCTCCCCCACTCGCACCCTGACCCGCCAGGGGGTCATGCAGAACGCAGGTCATGCAGAACGCGTGAAATAGCCCCCGCTTTGCATGACCGAAGCGCCGCGCCAACCCGAGGTTGGCGTCGTTATGCGCGGTTGGCCATCGTTGATCAGGGTTGGCCAGCAACCGACCGCCGGCCAAGCCAGCACAACGACGACAGGCGAGCACAAGCCGGCGACCACCCGACAGTGCTCGGGAACAGCACGGCGCTCCCCCGCCCCCGGGTCCGAGCTTCGGTCATGCAGAACGCGTGAAATAGCCCCCGCCTTGCATGACCGAAGCGCCGCGGCCGCCCGACAACGTCAGCGGCGCACGCCCATGGGCCCGGCCACCGGCGCAGCCCACGGCAGGTCGGCATGTTCCCGCAGGACGGCATCGATCCGGTCGGCCAGCGCGGGTTCCCACGGGCAGGTGCGGCGCGTGGTCAGGTCCACGTGCCCCTCGACGAACTCGAGCACATTGACCAGCCGCCCCGTCGACCGGTTGACGATGAGCGAGACGGCATGCATGACCTTCTCGCCCCGGTCGATCATCCGCAGGTGCACGCTCAGTTCATCGCCGACGTGGACCTCATCGAGGAACGTCAGGTGGTGCTCGACGCTGAAGGTGCTCCACCCGGTGCGGGCGCGGTAATCGTCGGTGATCCCCAACTCCTGCAGCGCCCGATCCGCCCCGCGCATGTGCAGGGCGTAGTAGTGGACGACGTTGACGTGACCGTTGTGGTCCTCCCACTCCGGCGGAGCGACCTCGACGACCTCGGCCGGCAGGGCCAGCACCTCGTCGGCAGAGGGCAGCGCGCGGGTCACGGGATGAGCACCGCCTTGCCGGTCACCTCGCGGTTCTCGATGGAGCGCAGTGCGACGCTGGCCTGCGCCAACGGGTACGTGGCCCCCACCAGCGGGTCCAGGGCGCCGCCGCGCAGGTGCGGCACCATGGCCGCCCACTCGACCGCGGCGTGCCCGGGCCGCTGGCGCACGTACTCGCCCCATCCGACGCCGACGACGGAGATGTTGTTGAGCAGCAGGCGGTTGACCTTGACCTGCGGAATCTCACCCGCGGTGAACCCGATGACGAGCAGCCGACCGTCGGCGCGCAGCGTGCGCAGCGAGTCGGTGAAACGATCCCCACCCACCGGGTCGACCACGAGGTCGACGCTGTCCTTGCCCACGGCATCGAGGAAGCCGTCGGCGAGCACCACGCGATCCGCGCCGGCCGCACGGGCCGCCTCGGCCTTCGCCTCGGTCGAGACGACGGCGATGACCTCGCCGGCCCCGAACGCCTTGGCCATCTGGATCGCCGCGGTCCCGATGCCCCCGGCCGCGCCGTGGACCAGGACGATCTCACCCTCGGCCAGACGACCGCGCTCCACCAGGGCGAAGTACGCGGTGAGGTAGTTCAGCGGCAGCGCGGCACCGGCCTCGAAGCCCACCTCGTCCGGCAGCGCGAACACATCGTCGGGGTCGGCGAGGACTTGCTCGGCGAAGCCGCCGACCTGGGTGAGCGCCGCGACCCGATCACCGGGAGCGAAGCCGCTGCCCTCCGGGGCGGTGACCACGACACCGGCCACCTCGATGCCCGGCGTGAATGGCAGTTCGGGTCGGATCTGGTAGAGCCCACGGGTGTGAAGCAGGTCGGGGAACGAGACTCCGGCCGCCTTGACCTCGATCTTCACGAGGTGGGGGGCAACCGGTTCGGGCACGTCGACGAGTTCGACGGCATCTGGTCCGCCGAGGGAGGTGATCTGGATGGCACGCATGGTCACACGCTCTCAGTCAGGGTGGATTGGAACCGCTGCATCCCGGCGATCCAGCGGTCGTGGTCGGACAGTTTGCGGCGCGCGAACTCCAACACCTCGGCGTGCGGGGTGATGAGGAAACGACGCTCCGCGACGGCAGCGAGGGTCTGGTCGGCGACGTCACGCGGTGCGAGCACCGCTCCGGCATTGGTCACCGCGGCCTTGGCCACGGCCCCACCCGAGCCCTCGTTACTGGACATCCCCGAGCGCAGCAGGTCGGTGTCGACGCCCATGGGGCACAGGCAGCTCACGCCCACACCCTGCGCGCCGTACGTGACCGCGAGCCATTCGGCGAACCCGACCGCGCCGTGCTTGCTGACCGTGTAGGTCGCCGAACCGATCTGGGTCAGCAGCCCCGCCGCCGACGCCGTCGAGACGAAGTAGCCGGAGCCTCGTTCCACCCACCCGGGGACGAGTTGGCGCGCCGCCCGCACGTGCGCGAGAAGGTTGACGTTCAGCGCCAGGTCCCACTGCGCGTCGGTGGCCGCGAGGCCCGACCCGTCACCGATGCCGGCGTTGGCAAAGAAGAGGTCGACCGGCCCGAAGTGCTCGGTGGCGGCGGCGATCATCTGCGCGATGACCTCGTCACTGGAGGCGTCCCCGGCGACGGCGACGACGGTGCTGGAGCCGCCGTCGAGCCGCCCGGCGGTCTCGGCCAGTCGGTCACCGTCGAGGTCGGAGATCACGACGCGCGCGCCCGCCTCCAACAGCGCCTCCGCCAGGGCGGCACCGATGCCTCCGGCCGCGCCGGTGACGATCGCGACCTTGTCGGTGAAGTCCGGCGACTGTGGGTCAGTGGTCATGAGAGCTCCTGTGGTCTCGGCTGCGTGCGAGGGGCACGTTACGCAGATGCGGTGGGCGGCGCTGTGTCGGTTCGCGGTTCGGTCATCCGGAGCACCGGAGTGGCCCACGCACGCCGACGCCCACACCGGAATCGATGTGGGCGTCGGCGTGCTGAGCGACGGGTCACGCGACCTCAGTCGAGGTAGTCGCGAAGCACCTGACTGCGCGAGGGGTGACGCAGCTTGCTCATCGTCTTGGACTCGATCTGACGGATCCGCTCGCGGGTGACGCCGTAGACCTTGCCGATCTCGTCCAGGGTCTTGGGCTGACCGTCGGTGAGGCCGAAGCGCATCGAGACCACGCCGGCCTCCCGCTCGGACAGCGTGTCGAGCACAGAGTGCAACTGCTCCTGCAGCAGGGTGAAGCTCACCGCGTCGGCCGGCACGACCGCTTCGGAGTCCTCGATGAGGTCACCGAACTCGGAGTCGCCGTCCTCACCGAGCGGGGTGTGCAGCGAGATCGGCTCGCGGCCGTACTTCTGCACCTCGACGACCTTCTCCGGGGTCATGTCGAGTTCCTTGGCCAGCTCCTCCGGCGTGGGTTCGCGACCGAGGTCCTGCAGCATCTGCCGCTGCACGCGGGCAAGCTTGTTGATGACCTCGACCATGTGGACCGGGATGCGGATCGTGCGGGCCTGGTCGGCCATCGCGCGGGTGATGGCCTGGCGGATCCACCAGGTGGCATAGGTCGAGAACTTGTAGCCCTTGGTGTAGTCGAACTTCTCGACCGCACGGATCAGACCGAGGTTGCCCTCCTGGATGAGGTCGAGGAAGAGCATGCCACGGCCGGTGTAGCGCTTGGCCAAGGACACCACGAGGCGCAGGTTGGCCTCGAGTAGGTGGTTCTTGGCGTTCTTGCCGTCCTGCGCGATCCACCACAGCTCACGCTTGAGCTTCATGTCGATGTTGTCGGTGCTGTTCAGCTTCTCCTCGGCGAAGAGGCCCGCCTCGATCCGCTTGGCGAGTTCGACCTCCTGCTCGGCGTTGAGGAGGGCCACCTTGCCGATCTGCTTGAGGTAGTCCTTGACCGGGTCGGCCGTCGCGCCGGCAGTGACGACCTGCTGGGCCGGAGCGTCGTCCTCGTCGTCGGCGCGCAGGACGAAGCCGGACGATTCCTCGGTCTCGTCGCCCTTGCCGTCGCCCTTGCCCTTGTCCTCGCCCTTGGACCCGGAGTCCGCACCGGACTTCTCGGTCTCGGATTCGTCGGTGACGTCGGCCGCGTCGGTGTCATCGACGTCGATCTCGACGTCCTCCAACTCCGCGGGGTCGACGTCTTCGGGTTCGGCGTCGGCGTTCTCGTCGGCACCCTCGGCGGTGGCACCGGCGTCGGCGGTCGCGGCCGTCTTCTTCGCCGCGGCCTTCTTGGTGGTCTTCTTCGCCGGTGTCGCGGCCGCCCCGGCCGCGGCCTTGGTCGTCGCGGCCTTCTTGGCGGTCGTCCGCTTGGCGGCGGTCTTCTTCGCCGTGGTCTTTTTGGCAGCCGTCTTCTTCGCGGCGGTCTTCTTCGCCGCGGGGGCGGGGGTCTCGACCGCGTCGTCGCTCGCCTCGGGAGCGGCGTCGCCCACCGCCTCGTCGACGGATTCGGCGGCCGAATTCCGGGCCGCGGCCGCAGCACCGGCGGTGCTCGGTGGCAGGATCTCGATGTCCTGGCGGGCGAGGGCACGCAGCACGACCTTCAGCCGTTTGGGCGCCACCTCGGCCACCTGCACGGCCGCGGCGATGGCCTCACCGGCCAGACGACCCGTGGTGCGCCCCTCCCTCACCAACTGTTGCAGGGCAGGGTGAGCAAACTCCGCGGGAAGGGAGGCGGGGTCGGTCGAGCTCTGAGTCAATGTGACCTCAGCCCTTTCTGGCCGGAGCACGGCTACGGCGCCCACGTGTGCACGTCGGCTCCGGCGCCGTGGCGCATTGCTTGAGTGGAGTGCCTCGTCCGAACTGGGGATCTGCGAGGCAACTCGACCATTATAACGCGACGGCCTCCCGCGACCGCGAATCGTGGTCGCCGAAGGCCGTCGGTTCGGATGTGTCGTCAGCCGGCCTTGACCGCCAGGACGGCGCAGTTCGCGTCCAGCAGGATGCGCTGGGCGTTGGACCCGAGGATGAGCTTGCCGACCGGGCTGCGGCGACGCAGACCGATGACGATGAGGTCGCCGCCGACCTCCTCGGCGATGTCGATCAGGTCGTCCGACGGGTCGTTGCCACGCACGAGCTGGCGGACCTCGAACTCGATGCCGGCCGCGCCGAGCCGCTCCTCGACCTTCTTGAGCTCCTCCTCCGACTTGACTGCATCCTCACCCGTGAAGCTGCTGCCACCGCGAGCCGAGTTGACGACGATGAGCTTGGACTTGCGCAGTTCGGCCTCGGAGATCGCGCGCTCCAGGGCCGCCTTGCCCTCGGGGGTCGCCAAGTAGCCGACGATGATGGTCATGGGTGATGTCTCCTTGGATGGACGCGGTGGACCTGAGGCGAAGATACCGAATCATCGGCTGGTTGGCTCCCATTGCGGCACAGATGGACCCACCTGATCCACGTGGTGGACATCCTCAGCCCGGCGACGGCTCCGGACCGACCCCATGATCCAGCAACCGGATGAGGAGTCCGCACATCGAGTGGTCGGGATCGATGACCAGCGCCCGATCACAGGCCACCCGGGCCATGGTCCCGTCCCCGTCCCACCAGGCACTGTGCGCGATGAGCGCCAGCACCTCCACGACAACCGGGTCGGGCAGGATTCGGGCCAAGGCACACAGTCGCGTGCGTAGGGCCATGAGCGTCACCCCCTCCTGGGGATCGCGGACCGGGCGGGGAATCGCGGCCGCCACGACCTCGCGGAACCGGGGATCGGTGGCCTCCCACGACATCGACCCGACGCAGATGCGGGCCAGGATCGTGTCGCGCCAGGGAGTGTCCGTGAGCGAGAGCGCCGCTGCCGCGAGGGTTCGGTCACCGAGGTCGCCCACCTCCGGTGCACCGTCGCTGGTGTCGAGCACCTCGGCCCAGGCGCTGGCCGCCTCCGGTGTCGACGGACCGCCGCACTCACGGAGCAGGTCGAGTTCGACGAGCAGGCACGACCACGTGCCGGTGGGCGCCAGTTGCGCCGCGACCTCGGCCCGGGTGGCCAGCGGCGAGACGCCGCGCCCGACGAACGCTGCCACGGCCGGCACGTCGGCGGGCTCGGGCAACGGCTCCCCCACCCCGCAGACCTCGCCGTCGAGCAGGTCGACCGAGAACCAGTGGTCGTCACGCACGATGAGCGGGCCCACGGGGGTGATGCCGAGTTCCTCCAGCACGTGGGCTGCGGCCAGCACGCCCGGCAGCGCTTCGTCGGTGGTGTTCTCGTAGCCGATGACCAGGGCCGCCGGTGGGTCTTCACGCAGCAGGGCGGAGCGCAGCACGGTGCGCAGGTGATGGGCCTCCACCCCCTCGGGCGGCAGGTCGACGCGAGCCATGAGCCCGGCGCGGCCGCCGTCCACGCAGGTGATGACGATGCTGCGCTCCGGCTGGTAGCCGAATTGGTACGGCAGGAGGGCGAGCAGTTCGGCGGGTGTGTGGGCCCGCAGCACGGTGGGTGGGTTCGGTGATGTCGATGTCATGACACCCAGCGTGGCGAGAAACGCCGACGCCCACAGGTGCCAATTCGGCGCCTGTGGACGGACGGGCGGGGTTTCGAGAGTCGGTGGATAACCCGCCGCGGCTCAGCGGACCACGGTTGAGCGCACCGTGACCGGCTCACCGGGCACGGAGCGGCGGCCGTTGACGGACTCCCAGTGCAGGAAGTCCTCGGTGACGTTGACGAGCGTCGAAGCGAGCCAGGACAGGACGAGCACGTCGTCGGCCAGACCGAGCAGCGCGAACATGCCCTCGGGCATGACGTCGACGGGCGAGACGATGTAGACGAGGGCGAGCACCATCAGGCCGAGGGTGCGCACGGGCGTGCCGGTGTACCGGCCGGAGACCACCGCGCGGAACAGGCGCGGCAGCGCAGCGAGGCGCTGGGACGCCGTGGCCGAGCCCGGGCGGGTCACGGCGCGGAACGCAGCCCAGAGGCCGCGGGCGGTGCGGAAGCGGGAGGTCTTCGTAGCCATGCCCCCTCAACGAGCGAGTGGGCCGTCAGGATTCCCATTCACGCCATGAGAATCGGATCACAGTGCGGGCGCCTCGCGCCCACAGCTCACCGCTGGGGGAACTCCTTGCGGGCGTTGTCAGCGATCTTGTTGAGCAGGTACATGTCCAGGCCCGCGCCCACGGCCCCACCGGCCACCGGCACGGCCTTGCCCATGCGGGCCAAGGTCTTGCGACCGGTCAGGGACAGGATGCGGAAACCGACGGCCTTGTTGACGACCATGAGCGCCGGGCCGGGGAGTCGCTGGGCGGCGAGGTTGGTCATCGCGCCGGTCTTGGTGGCGACGCCGGCCTTGGCCAGGAGGTCCTGGGCATCGGCGCCGACGAGGGTAAGCAGGGTGGCGGTACGGATCTCCTGCTGGGTCAGGTCGTACCCGCGCAGCGCAGCAATGCTCGCGGTCATGCGCGTGGCCAGGACGTAGAAGAGAAACACGTTGACCGGCATGGCGACCGGGAGCACGACGAAGCCGCCCAGGCTTGTGGCGAACCCCTCGACACCGGCGAGCTTGAGGTGGTGGCTGACGACGCCGTCGATGGCCTTCTCAGTGTCGCCGTGCTTGAGTCGCGCCCGGTCGGCGGTCAACTGTGCCGAGGTGAACGGGCCCTTCCCGTCGATGCCCACGTCGAGGAGCCCCTCGATCATCTTCGTCACCCCAGCGGTCACACCGCCGGACTCATCGTGCTCGGCCACCTGTTCCAGCACCGGCTTGTTCGGTGCGGTGTCCTTCTTCGGCCGGATCAGGTCGGTGATGTTCACAGTGAGGCTCCTGACAGGGTGGTCGTGGGCGTGCTGCGGTCATGATGCCACGGCCACGAGGGAAATCCGGTGCCGAAGGTGTGGTGACTCTGACAACGCACGAGACCCCCGACCAGAGTGGCCGAGGGTCTCGTGCAGGTGATCCTGAATGGATCAGAAGGGCTCGATGCCCTTCTGGGTGCAGTTGCCGCTGAAGGCGTTGTCGACGACGGACGTCGAGTAGTCCTGACCGCCAATGGTGTAGTTGATGGTCAGCTTCCCGTTGGAGGCGTCCTCCGCGTTGGTGAACATCAGGACGATGTTGCCACCATTGGCCGCCACCTCGGCGGGGATGTTCACTGTGCCGGTCGAGGTCGTTCCCGCCGTGTCCGCGCCAGGATTCTGGGCCGTGTAAGTCAGAGCGCCTGTCCCCTCCCACACAAAGGTGAACGGTACAGAAGACGCCGCGATACCGGCGGCGATGGACAGCTGGAAGTAGTACCGCTTGGGGTCAAAGTTGGGCCGCTTGCACGCGTTCCCCGTCAGGTAGAGAGGCGGCAGCGGGGAGGCGCTGGCAGTCGGGGCCACCGCGGCAACCGCAACGACGGGGGTCGCCCACGCAACACCCTTGGCCACGGCACGGCGCGAGACGCCGCGAGGAGCGGAGGTCTGCTTGTCAGTCATCTCTCAGGAAGTCCTTTGATCTCGGCGAATCTCACGTCACCGCGAACTCTAACTGAGAGTTCCCTCCGAAAAAAATCGGGGTCTCAACAAACCCGCAGGTCAGGCGTCTCCGTCTACACTCCGCAGGAACTCCTCGACGTCGGAGGCAAGTTCGTCCGCCGAGGGCAGTTTGCTCTCCTGCTGGTCGAGCAGATTGGGCAGCCCCATCCCCCGCACATGCACGTCGTACTGGTTCTCCAACCCGGTCACGGCCTGGGCGATCTCCGGGTTCGCCTCCAGCTCAGCCGCGATCTGCTTGCGGTTCTCCCCCGCCTTGGCCACCAACTCGTCATTGGGCAGGTTGAGCCCGGTGAGGTCGACGATCGCGTTGAGCGCCGTCAACGCCGCATCGTGGAACTCCGCCTGACCCAGGTAATGCGGCACGTGCACGGCGAACCCCGCCGCATCCCGCCCCGCCTCCCCCAGCCGCAGGTGCAGCAGTGACGACACCGAGGCCGGCACCTGCATCTCGCCGAACAACACCTTGTGCTCGCCGATGAGTCGCGAATCCGTGGCGATCGCGGTGAACCCGATCGGCCGCGTGTGCGGCACCGCCATCGGAATGCCATACGTATGCACGACGAGTTCGATGCCGAGCACGTCGATCAACTGGGTCACGGCGGCGATGAAGCGCTCCCACTGGTAGTCCGGCTCCGGGCCCGCCAGCAGGTAGTACGGTGTGCCGTCCCGGTCCTCGAGGCGGTAGAGCGGCAGGGCCGGATCGTCGTAGCTCGTCCATCGATCGCCGGAGAACGTCATCCCGGGGCGACGGCCGCGGAAGTCGAGCAACTCGTCGACCTCGAACGAGGCCACGACGTGCGGCTCACCCGTGTGGGTGAGGTGATTGGCGAGGATGTGCCCCACATGGCCGGCGTCGATGAAGCCGTCGAGCATGACCAGAAGCACGCCACCGGACGGCTCGGGAGCGCCATCATTGGCCGCACCGAACCCGATCCGCGGTAGCGAGACACGCCGCACCGGTCGGGCGTCGGCCTCGAAACGGTACAACTCTGACGGATTACGCACGTGGAACCTCCTGAAGTGCTCTGGCCCGGTTCAACGACCAACTCAGGCTATCCATTCCCCACGCTCGACGTGCCAACCGGCCGGATCGACGCTCCGTCACGCCCGCGATCACCGCACCTCACCGCATGGTTACCCGCTGTTCACATGACGTACACGTGAAAGCGCCCCCTGAGTCAACCACCACAACCCATACTGCCCTCCATGGGTATTCCCGAACTGCCACTCTCCCGCCGCACCGCCCTCACCGGCGCTGCCGCCGGCGCCGCCGCGCTCCTCGTCCCCTTCCGCTCCTTCGACCCCGAGGCCGCCGCGGCCCCGGCCAAGAAGGGCATCTTCGGTTACGGCGTCGCCTCCGGTGACCCGACCGCCACCTCCGTCATCATCTGGACCCGCGCCACCCCGCCGATGAACGACGGCCGCGTCGCCACCCCGGGCTCCGGCCTGGGCGCCCCGCTCAACGTCAAGTGGGAGGTCGCCGCCGACGCGAACTTCCGGAGCATCGTGCGCAAGGGTCACGTGAAGACCTCCGCCGACTCCGACCACACGGTCAAGGTCGACGTCACCGGCCTGGACGTCTACACCCGCTACTTCTACCGCTTCTCCACCCGCGGCGAGACCTCCCCCGTGGGCCGCACCCAGACCGCCGGCGACGAGAAGGGCACGACGCACGCGCTGCGCCTGGCCCTGGTCTCCTGCTCCAACTACACCGGCGGCTACTTCTCGGCCTACCGCTCGATCGCCAAGCGCGACGACCTCGACCTCGTCCTGCATGTCGGCGACTACATCTACGAGTACGGCAACGGCTCCGACCGCTACGGCCCGGCCGCCCTCAAGGGCGTGCGCGACGCCCAGCCCGCGCACGAGATCCTCACCCTGGCCGACTACCGCCTCCGCCACGCGCTGCACAAGGCCGACCCGGACGCGCAGGCCGCCCACCGCCAGCACCCGTGGACGACGATCTTCGACGACCACGAGGTCGCCAACGACACCTGGGCCGACGGCGCCGAGAACCACGAGGCCGGCGAGGGTGACTTCCAGGCGCGCCGCCGCGTCGCCATGCAGGCCTACCTCGAGTGGCTGCCGTTCCGCATGCCCGACCAGAGCGTCTCGCACCGCGGCGTGCGCTACTTCAAGCGCTTCACCTACGGCGACCTCGCGGACCTGCAGGTCATGGAGACCCGCCAGAACCGTTCGGAGCAGATCGGCACCAAGGGCAGCGGCTTCCTGCCGGCGACCGACCCGGCCACGATCGCCGCGGTGTCCAACCCGGCGCGTCACCTGCCCGAGCCTGAGCAGATGGCCTGGGTCAAGGACGGCCTCGCCACGCCGCGGCGCTGGCACCTCGTCGCGCAGCAGACGATCATGACGCGCGTCAACTGGCCCGGCGAGGCGCTCGGCGCTCCGGCCGGCTCGATCCTCTTCAACGGCGACCAGTGGGACGGCTACCGCAACGACCAGGCCGAGATCATCGGTCACATGGCCGCGCAGCCGGCCGGCAACGGTGACACCGTCGTGCTCACCGGCGACATCCACTCCTCGTGGGCCGCCGACCTCGTGCACGACGGCACGCCGATGAACCCGACCTACACCTCCGGTGGCGTCGAGTTCGTCTGCCCGTCGGTCTCCTCGGACGGCTTCTACGAGATCGCCCGTGGCCAGTTCCCGACGCTGCCGGCCGAGGCGCAGACCAACCTGATCCGCTACGTCGAGGGCGGCATCACACAGATCAACCCGTGGATCAAGTACGTCGACGGAGTCGGGCACGGTTACGTCGTCGTCGACGTCACCCGCGAGCGGGTCCAGGCCGACTTCCACCTCACCCCGGTGCCGACGACGGCTCAGCCGGATCCGCGTGTGGTCGCCTCGGTCGAGCCGGCGTACGTGAAGTCGATGCAGACGCTGGCCGGCACGCGCCGGGTGCAGTCGGCGAGCGGCCCGATCGGTCCGCGCTCCGACTCGCCGCGCACTGCCGGCAAGCTGCGGGGTCCGGCGCCGCAGCACGCGGCCGCCAACCGCTGACAAGCGCCACGCGGTTCGAGGTATTACAGGGCGTTAAAGCGCCCCCTATTACCTCGAACCGCGTGGTTTAGAGCGCGGTGATGGCGCTGCGAATCCGCTTCTCCGACACCGGACCCTTGACGCCCACCTGTTGCGCGAAGGTCTGCACGCGGTACTCCTCGATCATCCACGCGATGTCGGTCACGGCGGACGTACGCGCCTGCTCCGGCGTCAGCGACTCGAGCAGATCCGCGTACGGGCCCTCGACGCGGTCGATCTGCTCCTGCAGCACATGCTCGCGGGCGTTGCCGGGCGCCTTCTCCAGGCGGTGGGCCATCGCGCGCAGGTAGCGCCGCAGGTCGGGCAACCGGTCGAAGCCGGTGTCGGCCACGAATCCGGGCCGCACCAACCCGTCCAGTTGCAGCCGCACGTCCTCCGCCGTGGTCCGCAACACCGGGTTGTCGGTGGCCGCCAGGCGCGCGATGAGCGTCCGCACCTCGACCGCCTGCGTCAGCACCGGCTCGACTGCCTCGACCACATTGAGCACCCGCGTCGCGGCGTGCGTGCGCACCTGCCCGAGCGCCGCCTCGAACCCGGCCTCGTCACGAAGCTCCGTCTCGGTCCCGACCCCGACGATCGCGTCGACTGCGGCCTCGAGACAGTCCTCGAGCAGCGCCGGCACCGACCCGTATGGATTCTGCCCGAGCGCGACCTTCTGGGCATTCGTCAACCGCGCGAGCACCCGCTTCCACGGCGGTGTCGTGCCGAGGATGAGGAGCCGGCGCACACCACGCCGGTGGGCGGCCGCCGATTGATCGGCCGTCGGCAGGACCTTCAACCCCACCGACGTGCCCTCGTCGATGAGCGCCGGGTAGCCGATGACGGTGTGCGCGCCGCTGCGCTGCTCGAACGACGCGGGGATGGTGCCGAAGTCCCACGTCGTCGCGCCACTGCGCTCCAGCTTGGACGCTGCCTTCGACATGCCCCGCTGCACCCGCCCCTTGAGCTGCGCCTGCAGGTCGGCCAGGTCCTTGCCCTGACCGAGCACCGTGCCCGACCGGTCCTCGACGGAGAACGAGATGCGCAGGTGCGCCGGCACCTTCGTCACGTCCCACTCCCCCGGCGGCACCTTGACGCGCGTGCGCTCGAACAGCACGCGACCGAGCTCGTCGGTCAACGACGCTCCGGAGCGCGGTTCGAGCGCCTTCACCGCAGCCGCAGCGTGATCGGGGGCCGGGACGAAGTGTTTGCGGGTCGCCTTCGGCAGGGCCCTGATCAGCGCCGTGACGAGGTCGCCGCGCAGGCCGGGCACCTGCCAGTCGAACCCGTCGGCACTGACCTGGTTGAGCAACTCGACCGGGATGTGCACGGTCGCGCCGTCGGCCGCCGACCCGGGATCGAACTGGTACGTCACGGCCAGTTCGAGCGGGCCGGTCGGCCCGTCCTGGTGCCAGGTGCGCGGATAGTCCTGCGCCGAGACCGCGCCGGCCTCGTCGCGGGTCAGGTCGTCCTCGGTGAACGTCAGCAGGTCGGGTTGCTCGCGCCGCGCGCTCTTCCACCACGTGTCGAAGTGCCGCCCGGAGACAACGTCGGCGGGAATGCGCTTGTCGTAGAACGCGAACAGGTCCTCGTCGTCGACGACGATGTCGCGGCGGCGGGCGATCTCCTCCAGTTCACCGACCCGTTCGAGCAGGTCCTGGTTCAACGCGAGGAACTCGTGGTTCGACTCCCAATCGCCCTCGACCAACCCGTGGCGGATGAACAGCTCGCGCGAGGTCTCCGGGTCGATGCGGCCGTACTGCACCGGGCGCGCGACGACCAGCGGCACCCCGTACAACGTGACCCGCTCGGTCGCGAGCACGGCCGCCTGCTTGCGCGACCAGCGCGGCTCCGAGTAGGTGCGCTTGACGAGGTGCTCCCCCAGCCGCTCGGCCCACGCCGGGTCGATGCGCGCGTTCGTGCGGGCCCACAACCGCGTCGTCTCGACGAGCTCGGCGGACATGAGGTACGCCGGTTGGCGGCGGAACAACGACGACCCGGGCTGGATCGAGAACCGGGCGCCGCGGGCACCGAGGTAGTCGCGCTTGGCCTCGTCGCGCAGCCCGACGTGGCTGAGCAGCCCCGAGAGCAGCGCCTGGTGGATCGTGTCGAGGTCGGGGTCGGCGCCGGGCTCGGCGGTGCGTTTGCGCGGGTCGAGCCCGAGGTCCTTGGCGGAGTTGCGTACCTGGGCCTGCAGATCCTGCCACTCGCGGATGCGCAGGTAGTGCAGGAACTCGCGCTTGCACAGCCGCCGGAACGCGCTGCCGGAGAGTTCGCGCTGCTGCTCGCGCACGTAGTTCCACAGGTTGAGCAGGCTGGCGAAGTCCGAGTGCTCGTCCTTGAACCGGGCGTGCTGCTGGTCGGCCTGGGCCTGCTTGTCCTGCGGGCGTTCGCGCACGTCCTGGATCGACAGGGCGGTGACGATGACGAGGACCTCGCTGGTGCACCCGAGCCGGTCGGCCTCGACGAGCATGCGCCCCAGGCGCGGGTCGATCGGCAGCCGGGCGAGGGTGCGGCCGACCTTGGTCAGGCGACGTCCGGGCCGGCGTCGGCCACCGCGCTCCGGTGTGGGGCGACGGGACTCGCCCGGACCGCGCTCCTCACCGATCTCGAACGCATGGAGTTCTTCGAGCAGCCGCATCCCGTCGGTGATCTGTCGTGAATCCGGCGGATCGACGAACGGGAACCGCGCGACATCGCCGAGACCGAGCGAGGTCATCTGCAGGATGACCGAGGCCAGCGAGGTGCGCAGGATCTCCGGGTCGGTGAACTCGGGCCGGGCCTCGAAGTCCTCCTCGCTGTAGAGGCGAATGCAGACGCCGTCGGCGACGCGGCCACACCGACCGGAGCGCTGATTGGCCGAGGCCTGCGAGACCGGCTCGATGGGCAGGCGTTGCACCTTCGTGCGCTGGCTGTAGCGCGAGATGCGGGCCGTGCCGGTGTCGATGACGTACCGAATACCGGGCACCGTCAGCGAGGTCTCGGCGACGTTGGTGGCCAACACGATGCGCCGCCCGCGGTGACCGGCGAACACGCGGTGCTGTTCGGCTGCCGACAGGCGCGCGTAGAGCGGCAGGACCTCGGTGTCGGGCAGACGCGCGCCGGTGAGCGCGTCGGCGGCGTCGCGGATCTCCCGCTCGCCGCTGAGGAAGACGAGCACGTCCTGGTGGCCACCATCGCGGGAGTTCGGATCGGTCCACAGTTCCTCGACGGCCTCGACGATGCCGCGCACCTGGTCGCGGGGCTCCTCGTCGGGGGCGTCGGGGTCGACGAGCGGGCGGTACCGCACCTCGACCGGGTAGGTGCGCCCCGAGACCTCGATGATCGGTGCCGGAGCGCCGTTCGCGTCGGCGAAGTGTTCGGCGAACCGTTGGGGGTCGATCGTCGCGGAGGTGACGATGACCTTCAGGTCGGGGCGCCGCGGCAACAGTTGCTTGAGGTAGCCCAGGATGAAGTCGATGTTCAGCGACCGCTCGTGGGCCTCGTCGATGATGATCGTGTCGTAGCGGCGCAGGTCGCGGTCGCGCTGCATCTCGTTGAGCAGGATGCCGTCGGTCATGACCTTGACGGCCGTGGCGGCGCTGCTCTGGTCGGTGAAGCGCACCTGGTAGCCGACGAGGTCACCGAGGTCGACCTTGAGTTCCTCGGCGATGCGCTCGGCCACCGACCGCGCGGCGATCCGGCGGGGTTGGGTGTGGCCGATCTGCCCACCGCGGCGCTTCCCGTTCTCGTCGCGCGTGACGCGGCCGCGGCCCAGTTCGAGGCACATCTTCGGGATCTGCGTCGTCTTGCCCGAACCGGTCTCACCCGCGATGACGACGACCTGGTGATCGCGGATGGCGGCGAGGATGTCCTCGCGACGCTCCACCACCGGCAACTGCTCGGGGTAGCCGAGGTCCTCCACGGTCAGGAGGGGTTCGGCGAGCGGCATGAGGGTCAGGATACGTCCGTCAGCGCTGCGGGTTCTCCTCCCCTGCACGGCGGCGGAGCTGCGCGGCGCGGGACCGCGTGGTGGCGAGGTGCTCCTGGGCCGATCTCGTCGCCTTGACCGCGTGGATCGTCGTGACCGCGCCGGCCGCTGCCAGGACCTTGACTCGCTGGCGGGGCACGATGCCTCGGCGAGCGACCGACCAGACCAGAGAGCCCACCTGGGTGACGGCCTTGCCCTCGGCCGTCTGTGCCACCTGCCCGCGCAGGGCACGTCCGGCAGCCTGCGCCCGGCGGGCCAACGGCGATGCCCCGGTGAACCGGGGGGTGACCACCGCCGCGTTCGTCGCGGGGCCGGTGCCCGCCCGGCGCACCCCGCGCTGCACGACCCGGGTGAGCCGCTTCGTCAGGACCCGTTCGGTCAGGGTGAACCCCGTCGAGGACGCGATGCCTCGGTAACTGCCCTTCTTGTACTTGGCCCGCAGATACAGGCTGCCGGCCACGCCCCCGGCGACGAGCACGGTTTCGGGCTTCTTGGCCACCTCGACCGCCGCTTCACCCGGCGG
>NZ_BCRE01000121.1 GCF_001552435.1 Kribbia dieselivorans NBRC 106261 | reverse complement strand
GGGAGTCGGCCGACGACGAGGAGTCCGACGACACCGCCGACGGCTCGGGCACCACGACCCGTCGCCGTCGCCGTCGCCGCGGTGGTGCGGCCGGTGGCGCGAACGACGATCCGCCCGGCACCGTCACCAAGGTGCGCGAATCGCGCCGGGACACGGTCACCGGCGTCAAGGGCTCGACCCGCCTGGAGGCCAAGAAGCAGCGCCGCCGCGAGGGGCGCGAGGCCGGCCGTCGCCGCACGATCATCACCGAGGCCGAGTTCCTGGCCCGGCGCGAGAGCGTCGAGCGGACCATGGTCGTGCGCTCGGTCGAGGACCGTACCCAGATCGGTGTCCTCGAGGATGGCGTGCTCGTCGAGCACTACGTCTCCCGCGAGTCGAACAACACCATGGCCGGCAATGTCTACCTCGGCCGGGTCCAGAACGTGCTCCCGTCGATGGAGGCCGCGTTCGTCGACATCGGCAAGGGCCGCAACGCCGTGCTCTACGCAGGTGAGGTCAACTGGGACGCCGCGGGTCTGAGCAGCGGCCAGCCCAAGCGCATCGAGAACGCGCTCAAGTCGGGCGAGTCGGTGCTCGTGCAGGTCACCAAGGACCCGATCGGTCACAAGGGCGCCCGCCTGACCTCGCAGGTCTCGCTGCCCGGCCGCTACCTCGTGTACGTGCCCGAGGGGTCGATGACCGGCATCTCACGCAAGCTGCCCGACACCGAGCGCGCCCGGCTCAAGAGCATCCTCAAGGAGGTCGTGCCGGACAAGTCCGGCGTCATCGTGCGCACCGCCGCCGAGGGAGCCGCCGAGGCGGAACTGCGCCGCGACGTCGAGCGACTGACCAAGACCTGGGAGTCGATCTCCGCCAAGGCCGAGGCGAAGAAGTCGAAGAAGGCCTCCGCCGGTGGCGCGCCCGCGCTGCTGTACGCCGAGCCCGACATGACCGTGCGCGTCATCCGCGACGTGTTCAACGAGGACTTCGCCACTCTCGTCGTCCAGGGTGACCAGGCGTGGAACGAGATCTCCGGGTACCTGACCGACGTCGCGCCCGACCTCGCCGACCGCGCGACGAAGTGGACCGGCAACGACGACATCTTCAACCACTACCGGATCGACGAACAGCTGGCCAAGGCCATGGACCGCAAGGTCTGGCTGCCCTCGGGTGGGTCGCTGGTCATCGACCGCACCGAGGCAATGACCGTCGTCGACGTCAACACCGGCAAGTTCGTCGGCGCCGGGGGCAACCTCGAGGAGACGGTCACCAAGAACAACCTCGAGGCCGCCGAGGAGATCGTGCGTCAACTGCGACTGCGCGACACCGGCGGGATCATCGTCATCGACTTCATCGACATGGTCCTGGAGTCCAACCGCGACCTCGTCGTGCGTCGACTGCTCGAGTGCCTGGGCCGCGACCGGACCAAGCACCAGGTCGCCGAGGTGACCTCGCTGGGTCTAGTGCAGATGACCCGCAAGCGGGTCGGCTCCGGGTTGATCGAGGTCTTCTCCGAGCCGTGCGAGCACTGCAACGGCCGCGGGATCATCGTGCAGTCCACGCCCGTGGACCGCTCGGGTGGCAACCACAACCACGATCAAGGGAATGCCAAGGGCAACGGCGGCGGCCGGGGCCGGAACCGTCGAGGCGATTCGGGTGGCAGCGGCGGCAACGGTGCGGGGGAGCCCGCGGCCGAGGTCACCCCGCCACAGCCCGCCGGGCCGACGCCGGCGCAGATCGCGGCGGCCGCCC
>NZ_BCRE01000120.1 GCF_001552435.1 Kribbia dieselivorans NBRC 106261 | reverse complement strand
CAGATCGCGGCGGCCGCCCACGCGGCGGCGATGAAGGCCACGACGGGGGAGCCCCTCGAGGACGACGTGGCCGAGATCGCCCTGGCGGAGGACGCGCACGCCGAGGTTGACGTGGTCGAGGCGGAAGTGGCCGACGTGGAGACGCCTGGGGAAGCGGCCGTCCAGACCACCGAGGCCGTGGTCGAGGCGCCGATCGTGGAGGAGCCCGAGCCAGCTCCCGCGCCGACCCCGCGCGGGCGTCGCAAGCGTGGCCGGGTCGTCTCCCAGGCCGGGGCGCCCGGAGCGGTCGAGGTCCAACACGTGGAGCCGAGCGCGGAGCCCACTGCCTGATCTGGCGGGATGCACGCAGCATCGTGGCTGCTTCAGGTCACGATGCCGCGTGGTGCGGGCTCGGTAGGCTAGCCCCATGGCTGCGTCTGGTGACGCCAACGTGATCCGCAGACCACATCCGAGTCTGCGCCCGTTCGTGGGCGACTATGTCGGTTACGACATCGCCGGGGTCCCCGCCGGCGTGCACTTGGGCCTGCCCTCGGGTGCGTTGACGTTCATCGTCTCGATCGGCGAACCGCTGTATGAGTACGACGAGGCGGCCGACCGCACCGAGGGATATGACGTCCTGCTCGCAGGTCTGCACCTGGAGCGCACGCTCATCCGGCATCACGGTGCGATGGCGGGTATTCAGATCAACTTCAGCCCCCTCGCCCCACGGGCCTTCTTCGGCAACCCCGCGTCCGTGTTCGCGCACCGCAGCGTCGAGGTCGCCGACATCTCTCGACCGCTTGCCGTGGAACTCCACGAGCGAGTCAACGTTGCGCGAGGCTGGCCGGCACGGTTCGCGGCGATCGACGATGTCCTCGTACGGGCCCTCCACCCGGTGATCGGGCCACGTCCGCAGGTCGCCGAGGCATGGCGTCGGATCGTACGCAGCCTCGGTGACGTTCCCGTCTCGCTGGTGGCCGACCATGTCGGGTGGAGCCGCCGCCACCTCACCGCCCAGTTCCGCGCCGAGTTCGGCATCGCCCCCAAGGAGGCGGCACGTGTGATGCGATTCAACCGGGCCCGACGCCTGATCGGTGCGGACGCCGGGACGCTCGCTGCGATTGCGGTCGTGTGCGGTTACGTCGACCAACCGCATCTCAACCGCGACTTCAAGGCGCTCACGGGGACCAGCCCGACCGAGTGGCTCAGCTCTGACGCCATCGCACGCGTGTCCCGGCCGGCCCCCCTCGCGAACAGCTGAGGGGCCGGCGTTCGGGACTCCCGGAGGTGATCCCATTCGTCCAAGACGGATCGACGGTCGCTCGTCCACTCTGGAGGTATCCCAGAACACAAGGAGGATCGGACATGTCAACCGAGGACCGTGCGGCCAACATTTGGCCGACGTTTCGCTATCAGGACGCCCCCGCTGCCGTCGCCTTCCTACGGGAGGCCTTCGGTTTCGAGGTGCTCGCGCAGTACATGAACGCCGAGGACCCCAACCGGATCGACCACGCCGAGCTGCGATGGCCCGGAGGTGGCGGCATCATGCTCGGCTCCGCCCGTGACGACGGCGGGGTCATGACCAGGACCGGGGTGGCCAGCGGCTCGGTCTACATCGCCACCGATGACGTCGACGCTCTCCACGCCAGGGCGATCCGGGCCGGCGCGACCGAAGTCGCCGGACTCACCGACGAGGACTACGGCTCCCGGGAATTCAGTGTTCTCGATCCCGAGGGAGTCCTGTGGAGCTTCGGGACCTATCGCGGGGTGCAGGCCACCTGATCCAGAACGTGGCTGGGCGAGGGACCTGCGTGCATTTGTGCCGGCGGCACCGGCCCCTGTAGGCTGTTCCTTCGGTGCGCCCACCGTCGAACGTCCCGTGCAGTTGACCTGTGCCTTGAGCCCAGGAAGGCGGCGGGGTCGCTGTTCGCCGGTCCAGACAGAGAGCGCGTGCCGACCGTGAATGAAAGTGAGTACACCGTGTACGCGATCGTCCGTGCAGGCGGCCGCCAGGAGAAGGTCACCGTCGGTGACGTCCTCCTGATCGACAAGTTGAACGCCCAGGCCGGTGACAGCCTCGAGCTGACGCCGCTCCTCGTCGTCGACGGCTCCACCATCACCAGCGACGCCGACAAGCTCGCCAAGGTCTCCGTCAAGGCCGAGGTCGTCGGTCCCGCCAAGGGCCCGAAGATCACGATCATGAAGTACAAGAACAAGACCGGCTACCGCAAGCGCCAGGGGCACCGTCAGCCGCTGACGCAGGTCAAGATCACCGACATCAAGGCCTGACCGGCCCAGCGAAAGCAGAGGAAACAGACATGGCATCCAAGAAGGGTGTGTCCTCGACCCGCAACGGTCGGGACTCCAACGCACAGCGTCTCGGCGTCAAGCGCTACGGCGGCCAGGTCGTCGGCACCGGCGAGATCCTCGTCCGTCAGCGCGGCACGCAGTTCCACCCGGGCGACAACGTCGGCCGCGGTGGTGACGACACCCTGTTCGCACTCGCGGACGGCGTCGTCGAGTTCGGCACCAAGCGTCGCCGTCGCGTCGTCAACGTCGTTCCGGCGGGCGCCAACTGACCCATTCGACCGCGCGCCACGCGCGCGTCGAGATCACGATGGGGCGGGCCGACGTGGCCCGCCCCATCGTCGTGTTCACCCCCCCAACCGGCACTCCTGAGGAGACCACCATGACCACCTTCGTCGACCGGGTGGTGCTTCACCTGACCGCCGGCAATGGCGGCCACGGCGTGGCCTCGGTCATGCGGGAGAAGTTCAAGCCCCTGGGCGGTCCCGACGGCGGCAACGGCGGGCACGGCGGAGACGTCGTGCTGGTCGTCGATCCGCAGGCCGTCACCCTGCTCGATTACCACCGCAACCCGCACCGCAAGGCCGCCAACGGCGCTCCGGGTGCCGGTGACGAGCGCAACGGCGGCCGCGGCGCCGATCTCGTGCTGCCCGTCCCGCCCGGCACCGTCGTCAAGGACGCGTCGGGTTCGGTCCTGGCCGACCTCATCGAGGAGGGCGACAGCATCATCGTCGCGCAGGGCGGCTTCGGCGGGCTGGGGAACAAGGCGTTGGCCACGGCCAAGCGCAAGGCCCCCGGCTTCGCGCTGCTCGGCGAACCCGGCCAGACCCGTGACATCACCCTCGAACTGAAGTCCCTGGCCGACGTCGCGCTCATCGGGTTCCCCAGCGCCGGCAAGTCCTCCCTCGTCTCGGTGCTCTCGGCGGCCAAGCCGAAGATCGCCGACTACCCGTTCACCACGCTGGTGCCCAACCTCGGCGTCGTCACCGCCGGGCAGGAGCGCTTCACCGTCGCCGACGTGCCCGGTCTCATCCCGGGAGCCAGCCAGGGCAAGGGTCTGGGGCTGGAGTTCCTGCGACACGTCGAACGCTGCTCCGTGCTCGTGCATGTCATCGACTGCGCCACGCTCGAGCCCGGCCGCGACCCGATCAGCGACTACGAGGCGATCGAGCACGAGCTGAGCGAGTACGTCGTCGACGAGTCCCTCGGCGGCCGCCCCCTCTCGGACCGCACCCGTCTCATCGTGCTCAACAAGGCCGACGTGCCCGACGCCCGCGACCTCGCCGAGATGGTCACCCCCGAGTTCGAGGCCCTGGGCCTGGAGGTCTTCACCATCTCCGCCGTGGCCCACGACGGCCTGAAGGAACTGACCTTCGCCATGGCCCGCCACGTCGCCCAGGCGCGCGCGGCCGCGCTGGAGGAGGCCGCGCTCGACACCCGCCGTCCCCGTGTCGTCATCCGTCCGAAGGCGGTCGACGATGCCGGCTTCGTCGTGCGGCGTGAGGAGACCGCCGACGGCGAGGTCTTCCGCGTCATCGGCGACAAGCAGGCCCGTTGGGTGCGTCAGACCGACTTCACCAACGACGAGGCTGTCGGCTACCTCGCCGACCGCCTGACCAAGGCCGGCGTCGAGGATGCCCTCGTCAAGGCCGGTGCGGTCGCCGGGTCGACGGTGCTGATCGGCCCCGAGGACGACGCGGTCGTCTTCGACTGGGACCCGACGATGGTCAGCGGTGCCGAACTGCTCGGCGGCCGCGGCACCGACCTGCGCCTCGAGGACCGCACCCGCCGCACGAGTGCGGAGCGTCGTGACGAGTTCCACTCCCGCAAGGACGCCCAGACCGCGGCTCGCGAGGAATTGGCGCGGGAGCGGCGGGCCGGCCACTGGGTCGAGGACGACGACGATGCCTGACGGGCGCGACGCGCTCACCCAGGCACACCGGATCGTCGTCAAGATCGGATCGTCGTCCCTGACCGGGAGCACGGGCGGTCACCTCGTCGAGGAGCACCTCATTGCGCTCGTCGACGCACTGGCGGCGCGGTACGCGACCGGCACCCAGATCGTGCTCGTCTCGTCGGGCGCGATCGCGGCTGGGCTCGGTCCGCTCGGGCTGGAGCGTCGTCCGGCGGACTTGGCCACGCAACAAGCCGCCGCGTCCGTGGGACAGGGGGTACTCGCCTCCGCGTATCGTCATGCCTTCGCCGATCACGCGATCACCGCGGCGCAGGTTCTGCTGACGGTCGGCGACGTGACCCGGCGTGCGCAGTACACCAACGCGCGGCGCACGTTGGACCGACTGCTCGAGCTCGGCGTCGTGCCCGTCATCAACGAGAACGACACGGTCGCGACCGACGAGATCCGGTTCGGTGACAACGACCGGCTGGCCGCGCTCGTGGCGCACCTGGTGCAGGCGGACGCGCTCGTGCTGCTCACCGACGTCGACGCGCTGTACACCGACAACCCGAAGGAGCCGGGGGCCCAGCGCATCCCGGTGGTGGACTCGCGGGCGTCGCTGGCCGAGATCCGTATCGGCGGCACCGGTTCGGCGGTCGGCTCCGGTGGGATGCAGACGAAGGTCGAGGCCGCGGGCATCGCCTCGTCGGCCGGGATCCCGACCGTGCTCACCTCGGCCGGGCGCGTGCAACAGGCCCTGGTGGGGGAGGACGTCGGCACGCTGTTCCTGCCCGACCCGTCGCCGATGCCCTCACGCACGCTGTGGCTGCGGCACGCCACCGACCCGCGCGGCGCGCTCGTCGTCGACGACGGTGCCGTGACCGCGCTGACGCGGAGGCACACCTCTCTGCTGCCGGCCGGGATCACCGAGGTGCACGGCCTGTTTCGCGATGGCGACGCGGTCGACGTCGTGGCCCTGGATGGCCGGCGCGTCGCCCGCGGGCTGACCAACTACGGGTCGTGGGAGCTGCCGGCCATGCTCGGCCGCAGCACCAAGGACCTCGGCGCCGACCTCGGGCCGGAGTTCGAACGCGCCGTCATCCACCGCGACGATCTCGTGCTGTACTAGCGCACCTGCTCGGCGGTGAACTGCAGCTGCGGGTGCGCGAAGTGCTCCTGGCTCTGCACGAGCTGCAACTCGCGCCGACCGGAGTCCAGCGTCTCCTGGAGCAGACCGAACACCGACGACACGGTGCGCTCAAGCGCGGCCTTGAGGTCGTGGGTCTGCAGCCAGTGCGTGGTGAACAAGGCGGCCGTGACATCGCCCGAACCGTTGGCCTTGAGTGGCAGGTGTGGGGTCTGCACGATCCACGCCTCCTCGTCGTGGCAGGCGAGCATCTCGATCGTGCCCTCGGGACGGTCGGGGCGCAGCACCGAGGTGACGAGCACGGTCGAGGGGCCCATGGCGCGGGCCGCGTCGACGGACTTCAGCGTCGAGGCGAGGTCACCGGCCTCGGTGTCGGTCAGGAAGCCGAGCTCGAACTGGTTCGGCGTGATCAGGTCGGCCTGGGGCACGACCCTGTCCCGCAACAGCACCGGGATCGCGGGGTGGACGAAGCAGCCCGACGCGGCATTGCCCATGACCGGGTCACAGGCGTAGATCGCGTTCGGGTTGGCGGCCCTCACGCGCGCGACCGCGTCGAGGATGACGCCACCGATCTCTTCTCCGCCCTGATACCCGGACAGGACGGCGTCGACCTCGCCGAACGCACCGCGCTCCTCAATGCCGGTGATGACCGCCGTCACGTCCTCCGGCGCCACGAGCGGGCCACGCCACTGTCCGTACCCGGTGTGGTTGGAGAAGAGCACGGTGCTGACGGGCCAGACCTCGACCCCGAGGCGCTGCATCGGGAAGACGGAGGCGGAGTTGCCGACGTGGCCGTAGGCGACGTTCGACTGAATGGAGAGGATCGTGGTCATTCGGCCATTCTCCATCACACCCCGGCGGCGTCGAACGCCTCGATCGCCAGGGCACGCCCGAGGTCGATCATCTCCTGCGCGCGATGGAAGTCCATGACCTTGCACGCGTCGAACGGGATGTCGACGAGCACGTCCGGCGGGTGACCGGCCATGCGGTAACGCCGCACCAATTCGGTGCTGACGTCCAGGGACCGGGAGATGAGATCGATGTAGCCCAGACCCTTGGGGGCGTCCTGCCAGGTGCGTACCGACTCCGGCTGGGCCTTCGCCGTCGTCAGCCCCGGGATGTGCCACCGCCGTGCCTCCTCCGGCGACTCCTCGGCCGTACGAGCCTCCGAACGTGCCCGACCCTCGGAGTTGCCGTTGAGGGACACCGCGATCGTCAGGTCCGCCGGGATCGGAATCGTCGGATCGATCGGCACCGGGTTCACCAGACCGCCGTCCACCATGAGCCGGCCGTTGATGACCACCGGGGTGAACATGCTCGGCATGGCCATCGACGCGCGGATCGCGGCATCGAGCGGGCCATGCTGGAACCACACCTCCTGGCGGCTGTCGACGTCGGTGGCCACGGCGGTGAAGGGGATCGGGAGGTCCTCGATGTCCATGCCCCCGATGAACCCCTTCATGGCGTCGAAGAGGCGATCGCCCTTGACCACGCCGCCCTGCCCGAACCCCGGATCGAGGAGGCGCAGCACACCGGTCTGGGTCAGGGTGGTCACCCACGCGGTGAACTCGTCGAGGTGCCCGGCGGCATGGACCCCGCCGACGACCGCGCCCATGGACGTGCCCGCGATGGCGACGACCTCGTGCCCGCGGGCGGTGAGCTCGTCGATGACTCCGATGTGCGTGTAGCCGCGCGCGCCACCGGAGCCGAGGGCGAGGCAGATCCGCTTGGTGTCCGTCACGCCGCCCAGCCTACGGGCGAATTCCCGCGTGTCGGGGGTGCGGCCTACCCTTGAGGGCATGACCGCCACCCCCACGACCGACACCGACTCGAAGGCCATCGTCGCCGACCTGGCTGCCAAGGCCCGCGTCGCCGCGCACACCCTCGCGCTGCTGTCCCGCGCCGACAAGGATGCGGCGCTGCACGCCATGGCCGATGCCCTCGAGGCGGCCACGCCGCAGATCGTCGCGGCGAACACCGAGGACCTGCAGCGTGGTCGCGACGGGGGCATGACCCAAGCGCTCCTGGACCGGTTGACGCTGACCGACGAGCGGGTGCGCGCGATCGCCGACGCACTGCGTGACATCGCCGCGCTGCCCGACCCGGTCGGTGAGATCGTGCGCGGATCGACGTTGGCGAACGGGCTGCAGATCCGCCAGGTGCGTGTGCCGATGGGCGTCGTCGGGATGATCTACGAGGCTCGCCCGAACGTCACCGTGGACGCGGCCGGCCTGGGGCTGAAGTCGGGCAACGCGGTGATCCTGCGCGGCGGGTCGGCCGCGGCGAGCAGCAACCGCGTGCTCGTCGACCTCATGCGCGGGGCGCTCGAGAGCCGCGGCCTGCCGGCCGACGCGATCGGTCTGCTCGACGGCGGCCACGAGGTGGTGGCCGCGCTGCTCACCGCACGTGGCCAGGTCGACCTGCTCATCCCGCGTGGGGGAGCGGGGCTGATCCAACGGGTCGTCGCCGAGTCCACCGTGCCGGTCATCGAGACCGGAGTGGGGATCTGTCACGTCTACATCGACAAGGCCGCGGACTTCGACAAGGCCGTCAACATCGCGGTCAACGCCAAGACCCACCGGCCGAGCGTCTGCAACGCCGCCGAGACCTTGCTCGTTGACCGGGCCGTGGCCGACGAGTTCCTGCCGAAGGTGCTGCCGGCGCTGACGGAGCAAGGTGTTGAGCTGCACACCGACTCCACGGCCAGCGCGGCGGCGGCGCAGGCGGGGGTCGCGAGCACCCCGGCGTCGAGCCAGGACTGGGACACCGAGTACCTCGCGCTGACGATGAACATCGGCATCGTCGACGGGATCGACGGGGCGATGGAGCACGTGCGCGCGCACGGCACCGGTCACACCGAGGCGATCGTCACCGAGGATCGGGCGGCCGCGCGACGCTGGGTCAACGAGGTCGACGCGGCGGCGGTCATGGTCAACGCCTCGACCCGGTTCACCGACGGTGGGGAGTTCGGTTTCGGCGCCGAGATCGGCATCTCGACGCAGAAACTCCACGCGCGCGGTCCGATGGCGCTGCCCGAGCTGACGACGACCAAGTGGATCGTCGAGGGAGACGGTCAAGTGCGCTGATCCGTCGCGTATCGCGGTTGTGCTGCGCGAACGGCATGCGCAGGGCCCTCCCGGGGAGATCCGGGAGGGCCCTGTGGCGTGTGGGTCGGTGTGTCCCGCGCAGGACTGCCGTCGACGCCGGCGCCGGTGCTGCGGCACCGGTCGACCCACCGTGAACCAAGTGGTCTCGGCAACCTCCACGACGTCGCCCGTGGAACCCGCGCCGCGCAGATGGTGGCGCCGCGGGATGCCAGCTCGCGGGTGGGCGAACCTGGTGACCGTTTTCCCCTCGGTTCTCCCCATGGATCATGGGCTGCCGCTCCGACGATCGCTCGCGTCACGGTGCTCCCATGCCCCATCGGGCAGTACTCCATTCCTACGCCGGATGGGCGCAACCGCTCAACCCACCACCGGAGGAAATCGTCGTGCACCGGGTCATACACAGGTGCTCATCCCGCTGACCTGCACGGACGCGGCCGTCCACACAGCCTGTGGACGAAAGTCGTGGACGACACGCCGCAACCCACGGCGATCGCGACACGCCGAGGGGGCCCAGCCACACGTGGATCCGGCATGACCAGCACGGCCGGGGTGACCGTGACGCGACCACGGTTGTATTCTGTGCCGCATGTCGATGACCCTCTCCCGCGTCCTGCTCGAGTCCGAGTCGCACGTCGTCAAGGACCTGCCGATCCCGCCGTGGGCCTTCGGTGCGCTGACGCTTGTCCTGTTCCTCGTTCTGCTCGCTGTCACCTACGCCTTCCGCTACGCCGGTGCGCGGTACACGAGCCAGGTGCGGGAGCACGAGCACTGACAGTGCGTCTGGGGGTGATGGGCGGCACGTTCGACCCCATCCACCACGGCCACCTCGTTGCGGCGAGTGAGGTCCAACATCGCTTCGACCTCGATGAGGTCATCTTCGTGCCGACCGGGCAGCCCTGGCAGAAGGCCGGTCGGCACGTCAGCCCGGCGGAGCACCGTTATCTCATGACGGTTGTCGCGACGGCCTCGAACCCGCGGTTCACCGTCAGCCGCGTGGACATCGATCGCGACGGGCCGACGTACACCATCGACACGCTCCGTGACCTGCACCGGGAGCGACCGGGGGCGGAACTCTTCTTCATCACCGGCGCCGATGCGCTCGCCGCGATCCTGTCGTGGAAGGACGTTGAGGAGACCTTCGAGCTCGCCCACTTCATCGGCGTGACCCGGCCCGGGTACGAGCTCTCCGAAACGGGGTTGCCGCGCGATCGCGTGACCCTGCAGGAGGTGCCAGCCATGGCCATCAGTTCGACCGACTGCCGTGAGCGCGTCGCGTCCGACGAACCCGTCTGGTATCTCGTGCCCGACGGCGTTGTCCAATACATCAACAAGTACGGCCTCTACCTCGATGGTGAGCAGGCCGAGGGGGACTCCGCGTGAGCGCACCGGATCGCAGTGTGGAACTGGCGCGCGTCGCCGCCGCCGCTGCCGCAGACAAGATGGCCACGACGATCACCGGCGTCGACGTCAGCGGACACCTGCCGCTGACCGACGTGTTCGTCATCGCCTCGGCACCCACCGAGCGTCAGGTCGGGGCCATCGTCGACGAGGTCGAGGACAAGCTCCGCGACCTCGGGACGAAGCCGCTGCGCCGCGAGGGTGAGCGCGAAGGGCGCTGGGTGCTGCTCGACTTCGGCGACATCATCGTGCACGTGCAGCACGATGAGGAGAAGGAGTACTACGAACTCGCGCGTCTGTGGCGCGACTGCCCGCTCATCGACCTGGGTGCCGTCGGCACGGAGCAGTGAACCCGCGTCGGCTGATCCTGCTGCGCCACGGCCAGACGAACCAGAACGCGGCCGGGATCTGGCAGGGACAGCTCGACAGTGAACTGTCGCCGATCGGGCATGCCCAGGCACGGGCGGCCGCGGCGGCGCTGGCGGGGCGGGGGATTGCGCGCGTGGTGGCCTCGGACCTGCAGCGCGCCGCGTCCACGGGTGCCGATGTGGCGGCTGCGGCGGGTGTGTCGATTGCGTACGACGAGCGGCTGCGCGAGATCCACGCGGGTCAGTGGACCGGGATGACGGCCTCCGAGGTGTACGCGAGCTACCCCGAGGATCGGGAACGGTTGCTGCGGGGTGAGGACTTCAAACGCGGCGTCACCGGCGAATCGGTGGCGGAGGTGCGCGTGCGCGCCCGGCCGGTCACCGACGAGGTCGTCGCGGGGATGGAGCCGGGGGAGTGCGTGCTCCTGGCGAGCCATGGGGTCACGTTGCGGGTGCTCGCGGCCGATCTCGTGGGGCTGCCCCAGCAGGCGGCATGGACGGCGCTGAGCGGCCTGGGCAACTGCCACTGGGCCGAACTGGTGGAGCGCAGCACGGGCGGGTGGCGTCTGGACGTCTGGAACGGCGGGGCCGAGGGCGTGCCGGCCACGGGGCGCATCGGTGGGCCCGCCTGAGCATGGTTGATCGCCGCTCGGACCTCGATTTGGACCCGGGCGCTCGGATGGGCTAATCTCTCCTAGTCCCCAACGGGGGCAAGGTAGCACCTTCGGGGCTGTAGCGCAGTTGGTAGCGCACCTCCATGGCATGGAGGGGGTCAGGGGTTCGAATCCCCTCAGCTCCACACAGGCTCCTGTTTCAGAGCAACGGAAAGCCCCCGAACCACTCGGTTCGGGGGCTTTCTCGTGCCTGCGACCTGGGCTGAGGCCCTGCGCGGTACAGAACCCGGCTAATGGGTGGGGTGCGCGGGCTGGGCGGCGTACCAGACGGCCACCGGAATCAGGGCCAGCGACAGGATCCCGCCGCCCAACGCCAACACGCTGAAACTGCTCGCCCCGACGATGACTCCGGACATGACACCACCACCGGCGCCGGCGAGCGCGATGAGCACATCGACGCTCCCCTGGGTGCGGGCGCGCGTCGACACCGGCGTCGAGTCGACGATCAGCGCCGTGCCCGAAATCAGCCCGAAGTTCCACCCCAGGCCCAGCAGGATCAGCGCCAGTGAGATGAGCACCATCGAGTCACCCGGGGCGAGCGCGCCCAACACCCCGGCGGCCAGGAGGGTCAGCGCCGCCGCCACCGCCATCGGCAACCGCCCGATCCGGTCGACGAGCCGCCCGGTCACGGGGGAGGGTAGGAACATCGCCGCGATGTGGAACCCGATGACGAGGCCGATCTGGCTCAGGTCGTGGTGGTGGTGGCGCATGTGCACCGGGGTCATCGTCATGATCGCGACCATCGTGACCTGGGTCAGCACCATGACCGTGGCACCCAGCAACACGCCCGAGGCGACGCGCGGAGCTCCCGAGCGCACGCCGCTCCGGGTCGCCGCCACCGACGTGGCCGCGTCGGACCGCGTGGCGACCACCTCCTCCTCGGCCGCACATGCCTGGGCGGTCAGCAGCGGATCCGGTCGCAGGAAGATGAACAGCACCACACCGGCCAGCCCATAGGCCACCGCGGCCAGCAGGAACGGCCCCGCGAGCCGCGGGATGCCGAACTGTTCGGCCAGATCGCCGAGCGGCTGGACGAGATTGGGGCCGGCCACCGCCCCGAAGGTCGTCGCCACCATCGCCAGCGACGCCGCGGTGGCGCGCTGCGAGGCCGGGGCGAGATCGGCACCGGCATAACGCGCCTGCAGATTCGTCGCGGTCCCCGCTCCGTAGATGAACAGCGAGAAGAAGAAGAGCACCGGATTGTTCAGCACCGCGGCCACGACGATCGCTGTCGCACCCAGGGCCCCGACCGCGAACCCCGCCGCCAGTCCGCGACGGCGCCCGGCCACCTGCGAGTAGCGCCCCACCGTGAACGCCGCGACCGCGGAGCCGAGCGTGAACAGTCCCGACGGCAGCCCGGCAACACTTTCGGTACCGAGCATGTCTTGGGCGAGCAGGGCGCCGACGGTGACTCCGGCGGCCAGGCCGGCGCCGCCGAGCATCTGGGACGCGACGACCGTGGTCAGCGTGCGGCGATGGATCGCGGCGACGTCGGTGGGCGTGAGCGCGGCGGCCGGGGAGGTCCGTCCCGCTGGGGGAGTGGTCATGGTCGTCCTTGCTGCGCGTGGTGCAGACCACCTGACGGTACTCGCCGCGAGGGAGACGAGATCGCCCGGCATGAGTCACGCGAGCATCCTCGACACCGCCGGCCCTGCGATCGCCGCGTGGTGACCTGGAGGCCACCGGGGTGCCGCCTGTTCGGGAGCCCGACGACGAGCCCCCTGTCGCGGTCCGCTCGAAGCCGGGAATATCCGTACGATCGTGCGGTTGTACGGATGTGACCACTTCGCATACTCACCCGGTTCATCCCGCCGGGGTCGAGCGTGCCATAGCCGGGACCGTCCCGCGCGCCGACGCGCAGAGCCTGGCGGAGTTGCTGACGCTGCTGGCCGATCCGGTGCGGCTGCGCGTCCTGTTCGCGCTGGCGTCGACGGAGGAACTCTGCGTCGGTGACCTCGCGATGGCCCTGGAGATCTCCATGGACCAGTCCTCCTACGCGCTCAAACAACTGCGCACCGCCGGATTGGTGCAGGCTCGTCGTGATGGGCGCGTCATGTACTACCGCCTGGCCGACGGCTTCCCCCACCAGTTGCTCGACCACTGCCTACGACAACTTCTCACCATCTCGGATCAGGAGAACCGAACATGAGCGGTCAACACGACCACCCGCACACCACTGAACCCACGACTGAACCGACCGCCCATGACGGCCACGCGCACGAGGGCCACCACATGGCCCACACCGACGTGACGGAGCACGGTACGCACGACCACGCGGGTCACGACCACGCCGCGCACGAGCACGCCATGCATGACCACGCCGCGCCTGAGGACCACAGTGCGCACGCCGGGCATGACGCCCACACCGGGCATGACGCCCACGCCGGGCATGACGCCCACGCCGGGCACGAGGACCACGCCGGGCACGAGGGGCACATGGGCCATGCCGGCCACGGCGATCACGTCGCCCAGTTCCGCCGGCTGTTCTGGATCATGCTCATCATCGCGATCCCCGTCGTCGGGTTCTCCGGCATGTTCGCCTCGGTGATCGGGTACACCCTGCCCGAGTCCGGCTGGACGACCTGGATCTCACCCATCCTCGGCACCGTGATGTACGTCATCGGCGGCCGACCCTTCCTCACCGGCGGCTGGGCCGAGGCCAAGGCCCGCAAACCCGGGATGATGCTGCTCATCGCGATGGCCATCACGGTCGCGTTCGTCGCGTCCTGGGGCGCCAGCCTGGGCATCCTCGGCCACCACCTCGACTTCTGGTGGGAACTGGCCCTCCTGATCGTCATCATGCTGCTCGGCCACTGGATCGAGATGCGCTCCCTGGCCCAGACCACCTCCGCGCTCGACTCCCTGGCCGCGCTGCTCCCCGATGAGGCCGAACGCCTCGAGGGCGATCAGGTCGTCACGGTCCACCCGAGCGAACTCCGCCTCGGAGACCTCGTCGTCATCCGCCCCGGTGGCAGCGTCCCGGCCGACGGGCGTGTCATCGAAGGCGCCGCCGCGATGGACGAGTCCATGGTCACCGGCGAGTCGAAGACCGTCACCCGCACCATCGGCGACCATGTCGTGGCCGGCACCGTCGCCACGGACTCCGGCCTGCGCGTCGAGGTCACCGCCATCGGCGACGACACCGCCCTGGCCGGCATCCAACGGCTCGTCGCCGATGCTCAGAACTCCTCGTCGCGTGCCCAACGGATCGCCGACACCGCGGCCGGTTGGCTGTTCTGGTTCGCCCTCGGGGCCGCGATCATCACCGCGATCGTCTGGGGCTTCTTCCTGGGCATGCCCGACGAAGCCGTCACGCGCACCATCACCGTGCTCGTCATCGCCTGCCCCCACGCCCTGGGCCTGGCCATCCCGCTGGTGGTCTCCATCGCCACCGAGCGCGCCGCCCGCGGCGGCGTCCTCATCAAGGACCGCCTCGCCCTCGAAAGCATGCGCACGGTCAACGCCGTCCTCTTCGACAAGACCGGCACCCTGACCAAGGGGCAGCCGACCGTCACGGCCGTCGAACCGGTCTCCGGCCTGACCGCCGACGAGGTGCTGACGCTGGCCGCCGCCGCCGAAACCGACAGCGAGCACCCGCTGGCCAAGGCCATCGTCGGCGCCGCCACCGACCGCGGGCTCATGGTCCCCGCCACGACCGGATTCTCGTCGTCCCCGGCGGTGGGCGTCACCGCCACGGTCGACGGCACCACCGTTCGCGTCGGCGGCCCCGCCATGCTCGACGACGAAGGTCAAGGCGAGCTGCCGATCTCCGATCAGTGGCGTGAGGAAGGTGCGATCATCCTGCACGTCGTGCGTGACGGAGCGGTGATCGGGGCCTTGCGCTTGGCCGACGAGATTCGCCCGGAGTCCCGGCAGGCCGTCGACGCCCTCCACGCCCGTGGGGTCGAAGTCATCATGATCACCGGCGACGCCGCTGCGGTGGCCGAGCACGTCGGGCACGAACTCGGTATCGACCGGGTCTTCGCCGGGGTGCGCCCCGAGGACAAGGCCGCCAAGGTCGCGTCCCTGCAGGCCGAGGGCAAGGTTGTGGCGATGGTCGGCGATGGCGTCAACGACGCTCCGGCCCTGGCGCAGGCCGACGTGGGAATCGCGATCGGGGCCGGCACGGACGTGGCGATCGGTTCGGCCGGCGTGATCCTGGCCAGCGACGACCCACGCTCGGTCCTGTCGGTCATCGACCTGTCCACGGAGAGCTACCGCAAGATGACGCAGAACCTGTGGTGGGCGGCGGGGTACAACCTCATCGCCGTGCCGCTGGCCGCGGGCGTGCTCGCGCCGATCGGGTTCGTGATGCCGATGTCCGTCGGGGCGATCCTCATGTCGCTGTCGACGATCATCGTGGCGCTCAACGCGCAGACGCTGCGCCGGTTGGATCTGCGGCCCGAGAAGGTCGCCGCGGCGCGCTGAGCGCACCTTGTGCAGTTCTGTCGTGGCCAGGTGGTCGCTCTGGCAGCCACTCGGCCACAACAGAATTGCACATCCCCCGAAGGGCCGGGCTCGCCATGCGAACCCGGCCCTTCGGCGCTCCGTCAAGAGCGGGAGGATCAGTCGGCCAAAGTGCCCTTGGCGACGCGACCCTGCAGCCACGCCGACGGGCGGAAGCGCTCGCCGTACGTGTCGGCCAGCTCGTTCGCGCGCGCCACGAAGCCGGCCAGGCCGCCCTCGTAGTTCGTCATGAACGTCGCCGGGCCACCGGTGTGCGGTGGGAAGCCGATGCCGAAGATGCCGCCGATGTTGGCCGACGGAGCGTCCTTGAGCACGCCGTCCTCGAAGCAGCCGGCGGTCTCCAGGGCCATGCGGAACAGGTAGCGGTCCTGGATGTCCTTGCGCGGGATTTGCGTGTCCTTCGACCAGCGCGGGCGCAGCTCGGGCCACAGGACCTTCGGGCCGCCGGCCGGGTAGTCGTAGAACCCGGCGCCGGCCGCGCGGCCCTTGCGACCGAGGTCGACCATCGTGTTGATGATCTCGACCGCGGGGGTGGCGGGCATGGCCTGACCAGCGGCCTCGGCGGCGGCCGCAGCCTCCGCGCGGATGTGCTGGGTCAGCGTCAGCGACACCTCGTCGAGCATGGCCAGCGGCGGAGCCGGGAAGCCGGCCGTCGTCGCGCCACGCTCGATGACCTGCGGGTCGACACCCTCGGAGACGAGCTCCACGCCCTCGTCGATGAGCGTGCCGAACACGCGGCTGGTGTAGAACCCGCGGCCGTCACCGACGACGATCGGGATCTTGCGGATCTGCTGCACCAGGTCGATCGCGCGCGCGGCCGCCTCGTCGGAGGTCTGCTCACCACGGATGATCTCGACGAGCTGCATCTTGTCCACGGGGGAGAAGAAGTGCAGACCGATGAAGTCGGCCGGGCGCGAGGAGAAGCCCTGCAGACCGGTGATCGGGAGCGTCGAGGTGTTGGAGCACAGCAGCACGTCCGGGCGGACGACGGCCTCGACCTCCTTGAACACCTTCTCCTTGAGCGAGGCGTCCTCGAAGACGGCCTCGATGACGACGTCGACATCGGCGAAGTCGGCCGCATCGATGGTCGGCGTGATGCGCGCGAGGACCTCATCACGCTTCGCGGCGTCCATCTTGCCGCGGGCGACGCGCTTGTCGAGCAGACCGACGGTGTAGCTCTTGCCCTTCTCCGCACCCTCGATCGTGACGTCCTTGAGGACGACGTCGATGCCCGAGGTGGCACAGGCGTGGGCGATGCCGGCGCCCATCATGCCCGCGCCGAGGATGCCGACCTTGCCGACGGTGCGCTTCTCGACACCCTCGGGGCGCAGCTTGCCGGAGTTGATCGCCTGCAGGTCGAAGAAGAACGCCTGGATCATGGCGGTGGACTCGCGGCCGGCGGCCAGCTCGGTCAGGCCGCGCGACTCGATGCGGCTGGCGGTGTCGAAGTCGACCTGCGAACCCTCGACCGCGACGGCCATGATGACGCGCGGGGCCTTGATCGGGCTGCCCTTGACCTGCTTGACCAGATTGGCCGGGAAGGCCGGGAGGTTGGCTGCGAAGGCCGGAACCTTCGGGGTGCCGCCGGGGATCTTGTAGCCCTTGACGTCCCACGGCTTGACCGCGACGGACGCGTCGTCCTTGTGGTCGCGGATCCACTGCTTGGCCGCCGGGACGAGGTCCTCACGGGTGGGGACCAGTTCGTCGATGATGCCCTTGGCCTTCGCCTCGGCCGGGTTGCGCTGCTGACCCTGCAGCAGCCAGCCCATCAGGGCCTCCTGGATGCCGAGCATGCGCACCAGACGGGTGACACCGCCGCCACCGGGCAGCAGGCCGAGGGTGACCTCGGGCAGGCCGAGCTTGATCTTGGCGTCATCGACGGCGATGCGACGGTGGCAGGCGAGCGCGAGCTCGAGGCCGCCACCGAGCGCGGCTCCGTTGATGGCGGCGACGACCGGCTTGCCGAACTTCTCGACGCGACGCATCATCGCCTTGAGCAACTCGACGCGCTCGAACATCTCCTTGGCGGTCTCGGGGGAGACCTGCTGGATGTCGACGAGGTTGCCGCCGGCGAAGAAGGTCTTCTTGGCGGAGGTGAGGACGACACCGGCGATCTCGTCGCGCTCGGCCTCGAGACGGTCGACGGTCTCGCTCATCGACGCGCGGAAGAGGTCGTTCATCGTGTTGGCGCCCGAGGTCGGGTCGTCCATCGTCAGGGTGACGATGCCCTCATCGTCACGCTCGTAACGGATCATGTTCTCGCTCATGGGTTTCTGGATTCCTTGTCCGCTGGTCAGATGCGCTCGACGATGGTGGCGATGCCCATGCCGCCACCGATGCACAGGGTGGCGATGCCGCGCTCGAGGTCACGGCGCTCCAGCTCGTCGACGAGGGTGCCGAGGATCATCGCACCGGTCGCACCGAGCGGGTGGCCCATGGCGATCGCGCCGCCATTGACGTTGGTCTGGTCTTCCTTCCAGCCCATGTCGCGCATGAGCTTGAGGGCGACCGCGGCGAAGGCCTCGTTGATCTCGACGAGGTCGATGTCGGAGGCCTTCATGCCGACGCGGTCCAGGGCCTTCTGGCAGGCCGGGGCCGGGCCGGTGAGCATGATGGTGGGCTCCGAGCCGATGACGGCGGTGGAGACGATGCGGGCGCGCGGGGTCAGGCCCATCTCTTGGCCGACGCGCTCGTTGCCGATGAGCATGAGCGCGGCGCCGTCGACGATGCCCGAGGAGTTGCCGGCGTGGTGGACGTGGTTGATCGCGTCCACGGACGGGTAACGGTCGGTCGCGACGAAGTCGAAGCCGCCCATCTCACCCATGGCGGCGAACGACGGCTGCAGGCTCGCGAGCGACTCGACGGTGGTGCCGGGGCGGATCGTCTCGTCGCGGTCGAGGATGGTCAGACCGCTGGCGTCCTTGACCGGCACGACGGAGCGGTCGAAGTAGCCGGCATCCCACGCCGCGGCGGCGCGGGCGTGGGACTGGGCGGCGAAACGGTCGACCTCGGTGCGGTCGAAGCCCTCGATCGTGGCGATGAGGTCGGCGCCGATGCCCTGCGGCACGAAGTGCGTCTCGAGGTTGGTGGCCGGGTCCATCGCCCAGGCGCCGCCGTCGCTGGCCATCGGCACGCGCGACATCGACTCGACACCGCCGGCGAAGAACAGGTCCTCGAAACCGCCGCGCACGCGGGCGGCGGCCTGGTTGACGGCCTCGAGGCCAGAGCCGCAGAAGCGGTTGAGCTGGACTCCGGCGACCGGCTCGGGCAGGCCGGCCTTGAGGGCGGCGATGCGGGGGAGCACCGAGCCCTGGTCGCCGACGGGGCTGACGATGCCCATGATGACGTCGTCGATCTGGGTGGCGTCGAGGCCCGGGTTGCGCTCACGCAGCGCGTGCATCAGACCAACGGCCAAGTCGATCGGCTTGACCTCGTGCAGGGCCCCGGAGGACTTGCCCTTGCCTCGGGGGGTGCGGACGGCGTCGTAGATGACGGCCTGGGGCTGTTCCGGCATTGACCGGCTCCTTTGTGTGACACGACAGAGGTGGTAATTGGAACCCTACGGAGACTCAGGCGCGGCGGCCAGCCTTTGGGGCGGTCATGAAGATCACACTTAGTTACCGCTCAGTCCCGGTGGTCTGTCACGAGGCGGAGCGCGGTGGGGTCAGGTGGAGCAGCCGCCCGCCGGGGGTGTCCTCGAGCAGCCAGATGGACCCGTCACGACCCTGTTCGACCTCGCGAATGCGCTCGCCCATGTCCCACTCGTCGGCGGCGGTCGCGTTCTCGCCGTCGAGGTCGACCCGGATCAGCGCGGTGCCCGACAGTGCGCCGATGAACGCATCGCCGCGCCAGGCTGGGAATTGTTTGCCGGAGTAGATCATCAGCGACGAGGGCGAGACCGACGGAGTCCAGAACACCTTGGGTGCGGTGAAGCCGTCACCGGCCGCGTGGTCGGGGATGTCCGCGCCGCCGTAGTGCGACCCGTTCGACGCCCGGGGCCAGCCGTAGTTCGCGCCCCGGGCGATGAGGTTCAGTTCGTCGCCGCCCTGGGGTCCCATCTCGGTGCTCCACAGCCGCCCGTCGTCGTCGAACGCCAGGCCGAGTGGATTGCGGTGGCCGTACGACCAGATCTGTGCACTGAGGCCGCCGCGGTCGGCGAAAGGGTTGCCCGGCGCGGGTTGGCCGTCCAGGGTCAGGCGCACGATGCTGCCGAGGTTGTTCGTCAGGTCCTGCGCGGGATCGAACTTCTGCCGGTCGCCGGAGGTGACGAAGAGGTACTTCTCGTCCGGCGAGATCGCGAGGCGGTGGCTGAAGTGACCCGACCCGGACTGCTTCGGGTCCTGTCGCCAGATGACCTGAAGGTCGCTCAGGGACGCGTCGCCGTCGAGGTTGAGTCGCCCCCGCCCCACGACGGCTCCGGTGCCGCCGTCACCGGCCTCGATCCAGCTCAGGTACACCTGCCGGTTTCGGGAGAAGCCGGGCGCGGGGATGATGTCGCCCAGCCCGCCCTGCCCGTCGGCGACGACCTCGGGGGCGCCGGTCACGTCGCGCACGTCTCCGGTATGTGCGTTGACCAGATGGAGGGTGCCCGAGCGTTGGGTCACCGCCAACCACGGGGTGCCCGGCAGCGTGGTCAGGGCCCACGGATCATCGAAGGTCGCGCGCTCCTCGACGGCGAACGGGCGCCCGTCCGGGCCGGTGGGCATGCTCGACGACGTTGCGGAGGAGCGCGTGGTCGGCGACGTACTGGAACTCGACTCGGTCGACCCACCGGGCCCGGTCGACCCGCCACCGCCCGTGCAGCCGGCCAGGCCGACCGCGGCCACCATCACCAGGGACATCAACCGCAGGCGTCGCATGCCTCCAACCTACTGACCAGCGACGCTGCGCGCTCGGGGTCGCGGTGGTGCCGCCGCGGGGTCACCACTCCTCGTGCGTGTCCGGGTTGAGGTCGGCGCGGCGGCGCCCGTTGGGGCGGTCGAGGCCGGCGAGCTCGGTCAGGTCCTCGGCGGTCAGCGCGACGTCGAGCGCGGCCAGGTTCTCCACCTGCCGGGCCGCGCTCACCGACTTGGGCAGCGGCACGACGCCGGCCGCGAGATGCCACCCCAGCACGGCCTGCGCGGGGGTGACCCCACGACGCTCCGCCACGGCCAGGACCGCCGGCTCGCTCAGCAGCCGCGTGCCCTTGCCCAGCGGGCTCCACGCCTGGGTGACGATGCCCCACCGCCGGTGTTCACGACGGAGCTCCGTCTGGGCGAAGTAGGGGTGGACCTCGACCTGGTTGATCGCCGGGACGACACCGGTGGCCTCGATGATCCGCTGGAGGTGGGCGGGGGTGAAGTTGCTGACGCCGATGGTGCCCACCAGGCCCTCGGCCTGCACCGAGATCAGCCCCTCCCACGCCCGGACGTACAGATCGCGCTCCGGGTTGGGCCAATGGATCAGCACGCCGTCGAGGCGCTCGAGACCCAGCGCGTCGAGGGACCCGAGCACGGAGTCGCGAACGTGCGCGTGCCTCCGCCCCGGCAGTTTCGTCTGGACGAACACCTCCGCCCGCGGCACCTCGGAGCGCCGCAACGCCTGACCGACCTCGGGCTCGTTGCCGTAGGACACCGCGGTGTCCAGGAGGCGATACCCCGCCCGCAGGCCGCTCTCGATCGCAGCGATGCCCGCCTCGCCGGTGAGGCCGTACGTGCCCAGGCCGAGACGACGCTCCGCCGCGCTCACGGCGCCAACTCGCTGTGCTGGCGCACCCAGCCGACGAGGGGAGCGGTGGTGGCGCGGTCGACGAAGTCCTGATCGACGCCGGCAACGTGGGCCCGGGTGAGTGCCTCATCGGTCGGATTGCGGCGAACCGCTCGGCGCGCCTGCGTGTCGACCAGGCGCATCATCATTCGATGGACGAAGCCCAGTCGTCCGTAGTCGATGGCGCCGCGTAGGTGGAAGACGGGCGGATCGACGTCCGCGAGGGTCGGCGGGAGGGCGCGGCTGATGGCGTTGTCGCGGTCCGGATCGTCGCACGGTGACAACCCCACGGTGACCAGGGCGAACGGGGTCGTGGCCAGCACATCGGCGTGGCGCTTGAGGGCCTTCCGGTACATGAGCGTGGCGGCCAGGATCGGGCTGAGGAAGGCGATGGCCGAGGCCGACTCCAGGTCGGAGCGTTGGAGTGTCGACAGTTCGACCAGTCGGGCACCGGTGTCCTCGGCGACCCAGCGGGCGTACTGCTCCGTGCTGCCGTAGCGGCTGCCGTACACGATCGTCGCGGCGGGCATGGCCGCACCCTCTTCCCCGTCGAGTCACTGATGGCTGGGCAGTTCCATCCTCTCACTGCCGGAGGTGGCCGCGCCGTGAGCGGTCACACACCTCGCGCAGGGCGGTCGCAGACCGACTGACCCCGAGCCGCTACGGCGTGGTGCGGGCCTCCGGCGCGGGAGCGAACTCGATCCGGCACGCCCCGGGCTCGACGAACGGCTCCAGTCGCACGTCGGTGCTGCCACTGGAGCCCTCCACCAGCCCGGCATGGATGGCACAGACGATCTCCGGGTGCTGGGCGGCGGCCGACAGGATGGGGCACGTCCGCAGCCGGACGACACCGCCGTCGTCGTCCGGTGCGAAGCCGAGCTCGCCGAGCAGGGCGAGCATCGCCGGTCGGGACGGAGCCCGGGTTCGGCCGGTGGCCCAGTCGCGTCCGATGGAGCGAGCCAGGTCGGTCGCGTTCGGGAACTGGGCCAGGTGCCCGGCCATTGCGGAGACCAGCTCGGCATAGGCCGACGCCACGCGGTCACCACTGAGCGCGGCGCGGCCCTCGGCGGTGAGGGTGTAGCCCATGGCCGGCCGCCCCGGGCCCGAACGGGGCAGGGGCGCGACGCTGGCGTGGCCGTCGGCGACGAGGGCCTCCAGATGGGCCCGGGTGGCATTGGGATGGCCGCCCAGATCGGCAACGAGCCGGGCCAGAGGCACCCCGGCGCCCAGCT
>NZ_BCRE01000119.1 GCF_001552435.1 Kribbia dieselivorans NBRC 106261 | reverse complement strand
CTCCAGGTCGGTGGGTGCCTTGGTCACGCGGGAACCGACGATGAACCGCAGATTCGCGTCGTCCAACTCGCGCAGGTTCGTCGCCGACAGCATTCCCGCGTCGGCGACGACGACCATGTCGGCCAGGCCGTGGCGAGCCTGGAAGGCGTTGACGATGGGGATGATCGTGGTCGTCTCGGCCTTGTTGCCCTCGAAGCAGCCGATCTCAAGCGGGAACCCGTGCCGGTCGACCAGAAGCCCGATCACGACCTGAGGATCGACCCGGCGTTCCTTGCTGAACCCGACCTTGCGCAGGTCGTCCTCGTGTTCAGCCTCGAAATAGAGCGTCGTCACGTCATAGAGGCACAGGGTTACATCACCGTGCGTGGCGGCGTGGGCGAAGCAGCGCGTGGCGATGACGTCGCGGTACTGGCCAGCACCGGCCCGCTTCAACGTACGGAACATCGTGCGCAGCGAGGCATGCTCGACACCAACCTCGTCCAGGACCCGCAGCGAATCGGCCTTGCTCGTCGGCTCCACCAACCGCGCCAGCACCAGTTGCTCGAACGCTGCGTCCTCGAGGGTGTCGAACCCGAGCCGGCCATACGCGCTGGTCAGCACCTGCCACAACAGCGCGCTGGACTTACTCGTGATCACCCCGGGCCGGGCCGCGGTCCCTTCCCCGTTGTCGCTATCGCTCAGGGTCAGGTCCAACGCGTCCTGGCCCGGCCGCAGCCGGCGCCGCGCTTCGGCCATCAACACCGCCAACTCGGCCTCGGACCGCGCCGTCCCGACATGCTCCAGCACCACATCACGACCGGCCCGGCGCTCAGCGATCTGGACCTTCGTGCTGCCCGAACGACCAGGAGACTTCCGCACGAACACCACGACACGCGACACTACCCGCAGACCGGGGTGTGTCATCCCAGCCACCCGCAGGCCGCTGACCAGCAACTACGCCACCCAGACCAGCCAAATCAGCTCACGTGGCACGAGTCAGGTTGGAAGGATCTCCTCCCCCGCAGCCACGGCACTCGTCGCGCTCAGCGCCACCGCACCCCCCAATGCCGCAACCGCAGCGAGAACCCTCGAAACAACCCCAATATTCATGATCTCCCCCATGCTCGACCCTCGTTGATGAACTCTGACTCGAAACGCCGACAGCATAGCGACGAGTCACCCACCCGACAAGGGCACGTCACGATTGCGATTCTCCAGCGCGGCAATGAGATTGCTCGTGAGCGGGGCATCATCCTGGCGGACACGAAGGTCGAGTTCGGCACGCGCCCCGATGGCACGGTGCTGTTGGCCGATGAGGTGCTCACGCCGGACTCCTCGCGTTTCTGGCCGGCCGACCAGTGGGAGCCCGGCCACTCGCAGCCGAGTTTCGACAAGCAGTTCGTGCGTGACTGGTTGACCTCGCCGGAGTCCGGTTGGGACCGGGGCGGCGACAATGCGCCACCGGCGCTTCCGGCCCGCGTCGTCGATCAGACCCGCACCAAGTACATCGAGGCCTACGAGCGACTGACCGGCCAACAGTTCTGAGGCGAACCGCCCAGCGGGCGGTGACCCGTTCAGGTGAAGTTCAGGAAGGTTTCACGTCGCGTTCACTACTCGGATCCTGCGGCGATGGCATCATGGTGACCGTTCGCAACGAATACGCACATTTACCTTGAGGGGAGTCGACAATGAAGTTGACGATGATGGCATGGACGGCGATTGCGGCGCTCAGCGTCTCACTGGTGAGTACCTCCGCCGTGGCCGGCAACAGCCTTTGCACGCGGTCCGCAACCAACGGGTATCGCGCCTGCGTGTACGTGGACGCGAACTGGGTGGGCATGTTCAAGTACAAGTGGGAGGGGAGCGGCCTGACGAATGTGTCCAACGGTGACAACGATGTCATGACCTCGTGGGAGAACCCGAGTCGGACGCGAAACGGCGCGTGGTACGAAGACGCAAGTGGTGGCGGTGCATGCCACAACATGTTGGCCCAGCGAGAGTCTAGTTATGTCGGCTGGTTGTCCAATGACACTATGTCGTCTTGGCGAATGAACGATGCCTGCTGACTGCCTGGCGTGTCGGTTGGTGGAAGGGGCTCGAACTAATGGACAGAGAGCGGTCACTCACCGCTGACGCTGGCCCGGGACAGTCGGTGGCGGTTGAGGCGGCAGTCGCCGTGCGCGGTGTGACGAAAACCTACCGTAGTGGTCCGGAGAAGGTTCGCGCGGTCGATGATGTGACGCTACACGCCGATGCTGGCGAGATGGTGGCGTTGATGGGTCCCAGTGGGTGCGGCAAAAGCACGTTGCTGTCGCTGATTGGTGGTCTCCTTCAAGCGGATGGCGGACACATCGAGGTGCTCGGTCGGGATCTGGTGGGGCAAAGCGCCGCGGAACGTACCCGTATGCGCCTGTTGGATATGGGTGTCGTCTTCCAGGCCGACAACCTGTTGGAGGACCTGACGTGTGTGGAGAACGTCGCCTTGCCCCTGAGCCTGCGGTCAGGGTCCACGCTAGACCCGCGCGTGATGGCGCGCGAGGCGTTGGACCGTATGGGAATCATCGAGTGTGCCGACCGATTTCCGAGGCAGATGAGTGGTGGGCAGCGGCAGCGCGCGGGGATCGCGCGGGCCATGGCCGGTGGGCGACGCGTACTGCTTGCGGATGAACCGACCGGTGCGTTGGATAGTCGAAACTCTGCGGACGTGTTCGACCTGCTGAGGGGTCTGGCCGGGTCCGGGGTGGCCGTGTTGGTTGTCAGCCATGACGAGATGGTGCGCGAGTACGCCACTCGTGTGCTGGGGATGCGGGACGGCCGGTTGGTGGCTGCGGCGTGAGGGGAAAGTGGCTGGGGCCGCGGCTCATTGCCACGGGGATGGTGCGGAATCGGTCGTTGCGCCGTGCTACCACGCTCCTCGGCGTGACGACGGCGTTGCTGACCGTGCTGCTGATCGTGGCGTCGTCGACGTCGTTGACTCCTTCGCAGCGCATTGAGCGCGACTTGGGTGTAGCGGACAGGATGACCAGCTGGGGGACGAGCGTGGCACCGGGAACGGATGCGATCACTCCACTGGCCACCAGTTTGGGACGTGCCGGCGGGCGGGGCTGGATTGGGTTGCAGGCCACGTTGACCCACCCCGATGGGTCGTGGTCGTTCTACCAGGAGGGCCCTTGGTCACAACTGCCGTTCGCTGGTCGGTATGTGTTGGTGGAGGGGCGATGGCCGACCCGACCTGGTGAGGTTGCGGTCACGGCTGCCAGTGGTTTGGGCTCGAGGGTCTCGATGCTGTCCGGGCAAGCCGAGTTGCGTGTGGTGGGGAGGGTCGAGGACCGGTACGCCACGCGGAGTAGCCGGGTGCTGGCCGCCTCAGGGACGTGGGCCTGGCTGCCAGATGATTTGGCCGAGCGGTTCCCCACAGAAAGCGCTGCTCCGTTGGCGTACTGGACTGGAGGCACGGACGCTGACGTCATCGATGCGCTAGCCGGCACTTCGACAGGCGGGGGTGACCCTGAAGAATTGGGAGATGAATCGACCCTGGTGCGCCGTGAGGCGCTGCTTGAGAGACCGGCGCGTAGCCCCATTGATCGGTATCCGCTGTTGGCCGTGTTTCCGCGGTGGTTGCTGCCGCTGGCGGTCGGTATCGTGGTGCTTCTCAGCGTGCGCATGCATCTTTCGCGGATGTCGCGACTTCTTGGCTTGGTGGGTGTTTCGCGCACAGTCGGTCAGGCGGCAGCGATGGCAGCGACTGCTCTCCTCACCGTTGGCGCGACCATCTGTGGCGCCGTGGTCGGGCTGCTGCTTGGTGCGATCGCGCGGCTGATCCTGCCATCGGTCCTGACTCAACCGCTGGGTCCGTGGGAGGTGCCCTACGCGTTCTTTGCATGGTGTCTGGTCGTGGGCCTGGCAGTGTCCGTCCTGGCCGCCGTACTGGGTACGCACCAGGAACAGGTGGATGTCGTGGCGGCCATGGTGTGGCGTTGGGCGTCGCGTGTCCTGACCGGTCTGACGCCGGGTGTGCCGGTGGCTGGCCTGGTCATCCTGGTTTTTGGGTTGAGGCAGGAGCCTGGGCCAGAATCGGCCTCGATCACGGTGATGGGTGCGGTGCTCTTGTCTACGGTCGTCATCCCGCCGGTGTTGCAGCGGGCCACTGCAACTCCAGCGGCCAGCTCGTTCGACCGGCTGTTGAGTTCCAGGATCCTCTCACGCACCCGAGGTCGGGCCTTGGCCGTGGCCGGGTTGGTCACCGTGTCCATCGGGCTCTCCGTCGGAGTGGCCACCGTGCTGACGTCGGCGTTGACCGCGGACAACGAGAGCACCTATGCCAAGATTCCGGAGGGTCAGGTCATGCTTTCCCCCGTGAATGACCGCGGTGTCCCTGCTGAGATCCGATCGGCGTTCGAGGCGCGGGCCGACTTGGGCGACCCCATCGAGGTGCATCTGCCGGGCAATGACGCCTTCCTCGAGTTGCGCGATGGGTCGAATCCGGTGTGGAGCGCCGACTCCGTTGGCGATGTGGAGCGGTGGCTGAGTCATCCCCTGACAGAGCGGCAGCGTGGTGTTCTCGAAAGCGGCGGGGTGCTCACCGCCGAGCCACCTGCGGCTGAGCAGATGCAGTTGTTCACCCCACGTGGTCGAAGCGTGCCCGTGGAAGCAGCTCAGGTGGACATGGCGCCGGAATGGTCGCAACGGGTGTCGGGTCTCGTGCTGGACGAGACGGCCCAGGTACTCGCCGGCGGGGCGTGGCGCAGCGGATTCATCTACACCGATCTCACCCGGGAGCAGTCCGCGAGTGCGGACGCAGCCGCACACGTCTACGGCTACGACTCGGCCTATGTCTGGGCCTTCGTCGCTCCGACGCCCGGAACCATCCCTCCGGCACTCAGTTGGGGCACCGGCCTGCTGGCACTGCTCGGTGCCGTGGTGGCGTCGCTGTCGGCGCGCGCCGTGGCCAACGACCTGCGCGGGCAATCGGCCGCCTTGAGTGCCGTCGGCGTGCCGGGAAGCTTCTTTGGGCGGGTCATCGCCGGGTACGTGGGGGTGCCGGTGGTCACCGGACTCGCTCTTGCCCTGCTCAGTTGTGGTGCGGCCTTGGCTGCGCTGGTGGCGACCATGCCATCAACGGCGATTGTCTGGGATCCCCCGGTGACGTTCATCGTGGCGGTGGTCGCACTATCCGTCGGAGGGGCCGCCCTCGGCGCGTGGTCGGCAACTCGGCGCACGACTCTCAGTGAGCATCTCGCGGGGGAGTGATCGCCGGTCGCCGATGACGTCCTCCTCGGTGGCGTCTGGTTGGATGCCGCTGACCATGCAGCGCTGCTGGGCGGTGCCTCCGTCAACCACGAACTGGCCGGGAAGACCGTTGTCCCACACAGGGCGTGCCGACAGTGGCCGCTTCTTGGTGCGGTGGGCACCTCTACTGGATCTTGCGGTCGAGCTCCCGCGGCCGCGAAAGAGGCCGCGGAGGTCTTCATCTAGTTGGCCCCACGCAGCTCACGGACCTCACGCTTGAACTCGGCCAGCCGCAGCGCATCGTCACTCGTGGTCTCAGCTCTGACGCTGCCGTCGATCTCGGCCTGCGGACCCAGTTCCGCAGCGCTTCGGGATGAAGCCGTGCTGATCGGCGACCCGCTTGATCGCGCCACGCGGACCCCGGGGTCCTTCCGGGTATCGCCGTGTCCCCAGCCAGCCGGATAAGCCGGTCCGAACGGGTCGACCGGCCGGTGTTCAGCATGCAACCGGCGGCGTGCTCGCGAAACCAGGTGATCGACCCGGTCCAACCGACTTGCTCGGCGAATCTGTTTGTAGAAGTTGCCCGAGGCAACCTGTGAGTCGATTCCGGCCAGTTGGTGTGGCTGCATGCGTCTCAACGGACCCTCGGTTCTCGCTGGCCTGGCGTTGCTGGCTCTTCGCCGATGAGTGTGGGGTGAGTGCGACGCGCCGGTGGGTGGGTGAGGGTGGAAGGCGTCGAGGCCCTTGATGATCAGAGGACTTCTACCTCTCCTGATCACGAAGGACCTCGACGATGTCTGAGCCTACGTTGTGCTGTCGTGTTGGCGGCGATTATTGCGACCGTTGTGACGTGCTGGTTGGCTTGGCCGGCCTGCACGTGGTCGGGGTCGATCGGGACGGGCGTGACCGGCTGATCGTGACGGTGGAGTCCGAGGCGGAGCCGATGGGTTGCCGTTCCTGCGGTGTCATCGCTGCCGGTCACGGCCGGGTGGACGTGCGTCTGGTCGACGCGCCGGCGTTCGGCCGGCCGGTGTGGATCATTTGGCGCAAGCGCCGCTGGATCTGCCTTGAACCGGTCTGTGACATGGGGTCGTTCGTCGAGCAGGACGAGGCGGTGGTGCCTCCGCGGGCGTTGTTGACAACGCGGGCGTGCCGGTGGGCGATCGAGCAGATCCGCCGTGAACACGCCAGCGTCAACGGGATCCGCCGACAGCTGGGCACGGGCTGGCGCACCGTGTGGGAGTCGATCCGGCCCCTGCTGGCGGCTGCCGACGCTGACCCCTCCCGCTTCGAGGGGGTCGCCGTCCCCTCGGGGGCGTGTCAAATGGATTGTGTAAGTGGGGGTCTCTGATCGAAGGAGATTGACTGTGACCATGACCAAGGCGAAGAAGGATGCTGTTGAGCCGGAGGCTCGCCGGTTGCGTCGGGAGTTGTTCGACGATGCGATGCTGGATCGGTTGATGGCCGCCACGGATGAGCGTGGTGTCGCGTTGACCGGTGATGGCGGGTTCCTGCCCGAGATGATCAAGGCCGTCCTCGAGCGGGGGATGCAGGCCGAGTTGACCGATCACCTGGGGTACGAGAAGGGTGAGCGGATCGGGCACGGGTCGGGCAACTCCCGTAACGGCACCTCGCCCAATACCGTGGGCACCGAGGTCGGGGACATCTCCCTGGACCAGCCACGGGACCGCAACTCGACGTTCGCGTCGGCGCTGGTGCCCAAGGGCGCGCGGCGTCTGGGCGGGCTGGAGGACATGATCATCTCCCTGTACGCCGGCGGGATGACGATCCGCGACATCCAGCACCACCTCGCGGCCACGTTGGGCACCGAGATGTCCCACGAGACGATCAGCAAGGTCACCGACGCCGTGGCCGAGGAGGTCACCGCGTGGCAGACCCGCCCGTTGGAGGCGTTCTACCCCGTGATCTACCTCGACGCCCTGGTGGTCAAGATCCGTGACGGCGCGCACGTGACCAACCGGGCCGCGCACATCGCCGTCGGCGTCGACATGGACGGGATCAAGCACGTCCTGGGCATCTGGGTCCAAGCCAGTGAGGGCGCGAAGTTCTGGGCCGGCGTGTGCGCCGAACTGGCCAACCGCGGTGTCAAGGACGTCCTGATCGTGTGCTGCGACGGGCTGAGCGGGTTCCCCGAGGCCATCGAGGCCACCTGGGCCGGCGCGCTGGTCCAAACCTGCGTGGTCCACCTCATCCGGGCGTCGATGCGGTTCGTGTCCTACGGCGATCGCAAGGCCGTCGCGGCAGCGCTGCGCCCGATCTACACCGCGGCCAACGAGGACGCCGCGTTGCTGGCCCTGACCGAGTTCACCGACTCGAAACTGGGCAGGAAGTACCCCGCCGCGGTCCGCTCCTGGGAGGACGCCTGGGACCGGTTCACGCCGTTCCTGGCGTTCGGGCCCGCCCTGCGCAAGGTCATCTACACCACCAACAGCATCGAATCCTTGAACTACCAGCTACGCAAGATCATCAAGAACCGCGGCCACTTCCCCAACGACGCCGCCGCGGTCAAACTCCTCTGGCTGGCCATCCGCAACATCGAGGACAAACGCGCCCGCGAACGCGCCAAAGAAGCCGGCCTGCCCAAGGGCACCCCCCGCAAGGCCCCCGGCAAACTCGTCGAAGGCTCCGTCATCCAAGGCTGGAAAGCCGCCCTCGGCGAACTCGCCCTCATCTACCCCGACCGCATCAACAACCACCTCTAAACCCCAATGTGACCCACAACACTTACACAGAAAACTTGACAAGCCCGTCCTCGGGGTCGACGAGCACGTGTGGCATCACGTATCGACCAGGCCCATCGAGCACGGTGGGCGCGGTCCGAAGGAACTGACCGGGATGGTCGACCTGACCCGCGACGCCAACGGGCACACCAAGGCTCGGCTGCTCGACCTCGTCCCGGGCCGCTCCGGCGCGGCGTACAAGGATTGGCTCACCGCCCGCGGCGAGGCATTCAGGAAGGGGATCGAGGTCGCGACACTGGACCCGTTCCACGGGTACAAGAACGCGATCGATGACCAACTCGAGGACGCCCGCTCGGTCCTGGACGCGTTCCACGTAGTCAAACTCGCCACAACAGCCACTGATGAGGTCCGTCGACGGGTCCAGCAGCAGATCCACGGACACCGCGGCCGCAAGGACGACCCGCTCTACCGGATCCGCAACATCCTGCGCGCCGGCCAAGAAAACCTGACCCAGCGCCAGCGAACACGCCTGGCAGCGGCGTGGGCAGCCGACGAACGCCACATCGAGGTCGAAGTCGCGTGGCTGTGCGCACAGCAGCTCCGCTCGGCCTACCACCAAGACAACCACGCCGCAGGACGCGCCGTCGCCGAGAAGATCATCGACACCTTCCACACCTGCCCCATCCCCGAAATCGCCCGCCTGGGCAAGACCCTACGCCGATGGCGCACCGAGTTCCTCGGCTACTTCGACACCCACGGCGCGAGCAACGGCGGCACCGAAGCGATGAACGGACTGATCGAACTCCACCGACGCATCGCCCGCGGCTTCCGCAACCGCGACAACTACCGACTCCGAATGCTCCTCATCGGAGGCGGCCTCAACCTATGACCCCACACTCAACGGCGAAGAGCCGCGTTGCTGGGGTTGACCCTGTTTCGTGGACATCGGTTAGGCGGCTTGGTCGGCCACTGTGGTGAGTTGGTGTTCGAAGGCTACCGGGTCGATTTGCCCGAGGGCGCTGTGCCGCCGGCGGCGGTTGTAGACGGTCTCGATCCAGGTGCTGACGGCGGTGATCGCCTCGGCGCGGGTGGCGAAGTGGTGCCGGTCGTAGAACTCGGTCTTCAGGGTCGACCAGAAGCTCTCCTGCTGGGCGTTGTCCCAGCACACCCCGGTCCGTCCCACGGACAGGCGCACGCCCAGGTCCTGCGCGGCCTGGGCGAGTTGTGCCGAGGTGTACTGACAGCCCCTGTCCGCATGGAAGATCACCCCGGTGGTGTCCCCGTCCCGGAACGTCACCGCGCGGCGTAGCGCGGTCTCGACGATGTCGGTGTGCAGGTTGTCGGCGAAGGCGTACCCGATGACCCGGCGGGAGCACCCGTCACGGACCGCGCACAGGTACAACCAGCCCTGCCCGGTGGCCAGGTAGGTGATGTCGGAGGTCCACACGGCGTTCAACTCACCGCGGTCGAACCGGCGCGCCACCAGGTCCGGGATCGAGTGCGGGTTGGGGTCCGGCAGCGTCGTCACCGGGCGCCAGGGCCTGGGGCTGATCCCACGGATCTCGTTCTCCTGCATGAGCTTGGCGACCGTCTTGCGGGAGACGACCTCACCGGCCTCGCGCAGGTCGGCCAGGATCCGGGGAGCGCCGTTGACCCCGTCGGAGGCGTCATGGGCCACCTTGATCTTGACCGTCAGGTCGGCCCGCCGCGCGGCGCGTGGCCCCGGCTCGGCACCCTGGCGGGCGGCCCAGGCGTAGTAACCCGAGCGGGACACGCCCAGCAGGTGCGCCATCCGCGACACGGTGTAGGTGGCCTTCTCCACCTCGATCACTGCGAACGCCTGCTCGGGTTCGAGTTCTCCGTGGCGAAGAAGGCCGCTGCTTTTTTCAGGAACTCCCGGTCCATCCGCAGCTCGGCGACCTCGCGGCGCAACCGCTCCAACTCGGCCCGCTCGTCAACGTCCAGGGCCCCAGGCGGGTCGTCCATCCGGGCCCGCTCGATGGCCACCCACCGGCCCAGCAACTGCTCCCCGACCCCGATCTCGCGGGCGACCTCCGCGATCGTCCGCCCGGTATCGATCACCAGACGAGCAGCATCCTGCCGGTACTTCGGGGTGTAACTCTTCCTCTTGGCACCCATGAGGGGCATCCTCTCCTGCCAGGCCGAACCTGGCGGTCAGGATGTCCACCCAACGGGGTCAACCTCACTGGCACCCTCCCCCGGTTCGACGTATTCCGCGGCGGAATCCCGCCCCGGAATACCTCGAACCGGGGGCCGGGGCGCCTCGGTGCTCATCCACAGGTGCCGGCAGCGGCGAGCCGTTGTCAAGTCGCTACGACTCGGGCGAGGCCGCTCCGACCCGGAAGTGCGTCCGGGCGGTGGCGGTGGCGGTGGCGGTGGCGGCTCTCAGAGGGGAAATGCGCGGACCCGCAGGTCGAAGACGCGGTCGATCTCCGCCAGGTCGACAAAGGTGTCAAAGGCCAGCTTGGCGCGCTCCACGCTCACCGGGTCACGCAAGACCCCGGCCGTCCACTCGACTTCGCACGGCTCCCCGTTCCCGAAAGCCCGTGGGGTGCCAGAACTCCGTCACGCCACCCGTCGCCCCAGGAGGATGTCGGCCTGCTCAGCCATGCGGTCGATGCCGCCGTAAGCGTCGATGACAACCTGGTCGCGTTCAACGACTGTGATGCCATCGATCGTGGTCCGCCCGAGTTCGCTGACGCCGTCGAATGGGATCAGCGTGACCCGCATCCCGAACGAGCCGGGCTCCCTAAGGGTGAGGCCGGCGGCTTCGGCCGTTCGTTCGACGTCTTCGACATAGACGACCGGCCAAGCCTCTCCTGCGCCGGAGCGGTAACGGTTCGCGCCGGTATCGCCTGTCACGGCGTACTCAATGGTCGCGGTCCCGAGAGCCTCCGCAATGTCGTAGGCAGTCGGCCCTGCCTTGAAGTCGACGGCACCCGGACGACGAGTGAGGCGCGCAGCCCTGCCTGCCCGAAACATCAGATCGGCTTCCATGCCGTTGATTGCGCCACCCGTCACGTCGATGAGTCCGATCCGAGCCCAGCGCTGCCGCCACGCATCGACACCCTGCGTTACCTCGAGGCCGAGCGTCGGATCGAGCGCCAGCCGCGCGGCGGCGATCGCGTTCACGTCCGCTGTCCCGGTGAATCCGATCGGCTCGCCCAGGACGGCGAGGATCTCCTGCGCCAAGTTGAACGACGGGCTGACCTGGCCGGCCTCGATCCGGGTGACGGTCGTCGGAGCGACGTCGACCAGCGCCGCGAGCTGACGGGCACTCAGCCCGTTCGCGCGGCGCAGGGTCGAGATGCGCTCCGCAAGGTTCATGTGACCAGTGTAGGGAGGCGTTGCAAATCCGCAACACGCGCACACCTGGTTGCAAGGTTGTGGTGTTGCTCTTGGTTTCGGCGAACCTCAACAACTTCGGCGAGCGGGCCAGGTCTGCGGCGGCCGAGCGCGTCTCCGAGCGTCGATAGACTCACCCTGTTCACCCCCCAACCAAGGAGCGCCCGTGTCCCGCGCCGGAACCCTGACGGTCGTCGAGGGCGGCGACGCCCTGCCCGGTCACCTCGCCCCCACCCTGCTGGCCACAATCCAGGCCGTCGTGCCGCAGGTGACCGGCGTGCGCGGCCAGTTCGTCCACTGGGTGCACAGCGCCACCGAGATGACCCCCGAAACCGGCGAGACGGTCGCGCGACTCCTGACGTACGGCGATCCGATCGCCCCGCCGCGCGGCAACGGCAGCGACAACCCGGCCGCCGACCCCGGCGCCCTCATCGTCGTCGCGCCGCGCCTGGGCACGATCTCGCCGTGGGCGAGCAAGGCCACCGACATCGCCCACAACTGCGGCATCGACATCCACCGCGTCGAGCGGGTCACCGAGTACCGCCTCGACGGCCCCGCGCTGACCGAAGCGCAGTGGCACGCCGCCGCGGCCGCGCTGCACGACCGCATGACCCAGACCGTGCTCGTCGACCGCGCCGACGCCGCCGCTCTCTTCGACGAGCGCGACGCCGAACCGATGGCACACATCGACGTGCTCGGTCGGGGCCGCGACGCCCTGGTCGAGGCGAACACGACGTACGGCCTGGCGCTCTCCGACGAGGAGGTCGACTACCTCACCGGCGCGTTCACCGGCCTGGCGCGCAACCCCACCGACGTCGAGCTGATGATGTTCGCGCAGATGAACTCCGAGCACTGCCGACACAAGATCTTCAACTCCGACTTCATCGTCGACGGCGTCGCCCAGGAACGCACCCTCTTCGGCATGATCCGCCACACCGAGGCCGTCGCCGGCCAGGGCACGGTCGTCGCCTACAAGGACAACGCCTCGGTCATCGAGGGTGGCCCCATCACCCGCTGGCTGCCCGAACACGCCACCGGGCCGAGCAAGTACTGCGCCCGTGACGGCGAGGTGCACGTGCTGATGAAGGTCGAGACGCACAACCACCCGACCGCGATCTCGCCGTTCCCCGGCGCGGCGACCGGCGCCGGCGGCGAGATCCGCGACGAGGGCGCCACCGGGCGCGGTTCGCAGCCCAAGGCCGGCCTGACCGGCTTCGCCGTCTCCAACCTGCACCTGCCCGGCACGCACGAGCCGTGGGAGACCGAGCCGTACGGCGCTCCGGACCACATCGCCACCCCCCTCGAGATCATGACCGACGGCCCGATCGGCGCGGCCGCGTTCAACAACGAGTTCGGCCGCCCGGCCCTGGGCGGGTTCTTCCGGGTCTATGAGCAGACCGTCGACGGCATCCGCCGCGGCTACCACAAGCCGATCATGAGCGCCGGCGGCCTCGGGTCGATCAGCGCCGAGATGACCGAGAAGATCGCATTCCCGGCCGGCACGCTGCTCGTGCAGATCGGCGGCCCGGGCATGCGCATCGGCATGGGCGGCGGCGCGGCGTCGTCGATGGCCGCCGGCACGAACGCCGCCGACCTCGACTTCGACTCCGTGCAACGCGGCAACCCCGAGATCGAACGCCGCGCCCAGGAGGTCATCAACCACTGCTGGGCCGCCGGCGCGGACAACCCGATCCTGGCGATCCACGACGTCGGCGCGGGTGGACTGAGCAACGCCTTCCCCGAACTCGTCGACGACGCCGGTCTCGGAGCGCGGTTCGACCTCTCCGCGGTGCCGCTGGAGGAGTCGGGGCTGGCACCGAAGGAGATTTGGTCGAACGAGTCGCAGGAGCGGTACGTGCTCGCGATCGCGCCGGAGAGCCTGACGTCGTTCCTCGCGTTGTGCGAACGGGAGCGCTGCCCGGCCGCGATTGTCGGAGTCGCCGCCGACGACGCGCGTCTGGTCGTCACGCCCGGGCCGGATCAGCCGACTGACCCGGCGCAGACGCCGATCGACATGCCCATGGACGTGCTGCTCGGCAAGCCGCCGCGACTGACCCGCGACGTCACGCGCGTGGCCCGCACGGCCCCGCCGCTCGACCTCTCCGGCCTCGACCTGCGCACCGTCGCCTACGACCTGCTGCGTCACCCGACGGTGGCGAGCAAGCGGTTCCTCATCACCATCGGCGACCGCACCGTCGGCGGCCTGAACCACCGCGACCAGATGGTCGGGCCGTGGCAGGTGCCGGTGGCAGACGTGGCGGTGACGCTGTCGGACTTCACCGGTCTCGCGGGCCAGGCCATGTCCAGTGGTGAGCGGTTCCCGTTGGCGGCGATCGACGCTCCGGCATCGGGGCGGATGGCCGTGGGGGAGGCGTTGACGAACCTGCTGGCCGCGCCGATTCCGGCGTTGGATCGGGTCAAATTGTCGTGCAACTGGATGGCCGCGTGTGGTGAGCCGGGGGAAGACGCGGCGCTGTACGACACCGTGTACGCCGTGGCGATGGAGTTGTGCCCGGCGCTGGGCATCTCGGTGCCGGTCGGCAAGGACTCACTCTCGATGCGCACGCGCTGGACCGATCCGGACTCCGGTGAGGTCAAGCAGGTGACCAGCCCGGTGTCGTTGGTCGTGTCGGCGTTCGCGTCGCTGCCCAACATCTCGGGCACGTGGACGCCGCAACTGCGGGCCGATTCGGCGCTCCTGCTCGTCGATCTGGGCGCCGGTGCCGACCGGTTGGGTGGCTCGATGCTTGCCCAGGTCACCGGGCAGTTCGGGGATGTCGTGCCCGATCTTGACGACCCGAGTCGCCTGGTGGCGTTGGCGGCGGCATTGACGGAGTTGCGCGGGGCCGGGTTGGTCACGGCGTACCACGATCGTTCGGATGGCGGGCTGTGGGCGGCGGCCGCCGAGATGGCGTTCGCCGGTGCGACGGGGGTGGACCTGACGGTCGACTCGCTGGCCGGGCTGTTCTCCGAGGAGCTCGGGGTCGTGCTCGGGGTGCCGGTCGAGCGTGGTGAGGAGGCGCTGGAGGTGTTGGCCGCGCATGGGTTGGCGGCGATCAGCGGGGTCGTGGGGCACACGAACGGTGACCGGCGGGTGCGGGTGCGGATCGCCGGGGTGCGCGCGTTGGACGAGTCGGTGCGTGACCTCGCGCAGGTGTGGGACGAGGTGTCGTGGCGGATCGCCGTGGGGCGTGACAACCCGGAATGTGCCGGTCAGGAGCACGCCGCCGTCGGGGCTGACGACGATCCTGGGTTGACGGTGTCGCCGACGTTCGATCCGAGCGATGACATCGCGGCTCCGTACATCAACAGCGGGGCGCGGCCGGTGGTGGCGGTGCTGCGCGAGCAGGGTGTGAACAGCCATGTGGAGACGGCGTTCGCGTTCGATCGGGCCGGATTCGACACGTTCGACGTGCACATGACGGACCTGCAGGCGGGGCGATTCGACCTGTCGCAGGCCGTCGGGCTCGTGGCCGCCGGTGGGTTCTCGTACGGTGACACGCTCGGCGCGGGGGAGGGGTGGGCGCGGTCGGTGCTGTTCTCGTCGGCGCTGACCGAGCAGTTCTCCGCGTTCTTCGCGCGCCCGGACACGTTCGGGTTGGGCATCTGCAACGGGTGCCAGATGTTCGCGGCGTTGGCGGAGCTGATCCCGGGGGCGGACGCGTGGCCGCGGTTCACGCGCAATGTCTCGCAGCAGTACGAGGCGAGGTTGACGCAGGTGGAGGTGCTCGATTCTCCGTCGATCTTCTTCGGCGGGATGGTCGGGTCGCGGTTGCCGATCGCCGTGGCGCACGGTGAGGGTCGGGCGGACTTCTCGGCGCGTGGTGATCTGACGGTGGTGGAGCGGGCGTTGCGGTTCGTCGATCACCACGGTGAGCCGGCGGTGGCGTACCCGTTCAACCCGAATGGTTCACCGGACGGGCTGACGGCCGTGACGACGCCCGATGGGCGGTTCACCGCGATGATGCCGCACCCGGAGCGGGTGGCCCGCAATGCGCAGATGTCGTGGACGGACGGGCCGCTGGGCGCGGAGAGCCCCTGGCTGCGGATGTTCCGCAACGCGCGCGTGCACGTCGCCTGACCCCGGCCCCCCTCCCCGCGGTTCGAGGTCCAGGAGGGCCCTCCAAGGCCCGCCCCCACCTCGACCCGGGTGGGGGCGGGCTCCCGCGTCCCCCTCGCCGACTTCGCTCATCTTGCGTGACTGGGGCGTACGATCCAGTTTGTCCGTAGGTGACGCAACATGAGCAAAGTGCCGGACTGGGTCGCGACGACGAAGGCCGCCGACCCGAGTGGGTCGGCGGCCTTCGTTGTGTGCTCTGCTCCGCGGTTCGAGGTGCCACCCTCCCGCGGTTCGAGGTGCAGAAGGGCGCTACAAGGTCCTCCTGCACCTCGACCCGCGTGGGGGTGGGGTGGGGTCAGCGACGGGCGATGCCCACCGGGGCGCTGGTCTTGCTCTTGGTGATGTAGCCCGCCTTGCGACCGGTCACCTTGACCGTGATGCGCTTGCCACGCTGGGCGGTCGAGACCTTGTAGGAGGACTTCGTCGCGCCGGAGATCGCCTTGCCGTTGGAGTACCAGCGGTAGGAGAAGGAGATGCCGGACGGCTTCCAGGTGCCACGGACGACCTTGAGCGTGCTGCCGGCCTTCTTCGTGCCGGTGATCTTCGGCTTGGCACCGGTGAGGATGCCCTTGGCAACGGTACGGGTGGTGCTGGTCTTCGTGACGGTGGTGTAGCCGGCCTTGGTGCCGGTGACGGCCACGGAGACCTTCGCGCCGGCGTCGGCCGCGGTCAGGGTGTAGGTCGACTTGGTCGCACCCGCGATGGCGGCGCCGTTGCGCAGCCACTGGTAGGACTTCGTCACGCCGGCGTCCCAGGCGCCGGGGCGGGCGGTGAGCTTGCTGCCGACACGGGCGGTGCCGCTGATGCCGGGGACCGGGGTGGCGCTCTGGTCGAGCAGGGTGATCGTGATCGGGAGGAGCGCGGTGCTGCCGTTCCACGAGATCTCGAGGTACTGCGCTCCGCCAGTGACGTTCTGCGGGATGGTGACCTGGATCGTCGCGTTGCCCGGACGGTTCGGCGTGCCGTTCAGCGTCACGGCGCTGGCGTCGAAGGTGCCGACGGTCTGGCCACCGAGCTTGGCGGTGACCTGCGTGGCGACCGGGGCGCCGGCGCTGGTCATGTTCAGGCTCGAGACGGAGAAGGTGAGGCGGTCACCGGGCTTGGCCGTGGCCGGCAGCGACGGGGAGACGGCCAGGGCGTGCTTGGTGAAGTCCGGGGTGAGCGGGCTCTTGTCCTTGATCCACTCGACGAACAGCGACATGTCGACGAGGCCGGAGTCCTTGAGGTTGGTGCCCTTGGCGAACGTCACGAAGCCGTCGCCGCCCTCGAGGAGGAAGTTGTTGGACGCGATGTTGTACGTCTTGGTCGGGTTGATCGGCTGGCCGTCGACGGTGATGGACGTGATGTGCGAGCCGAAGGCGGCGTCCGGGTCGAACGTGTAGGTCACGTTCTTGGACAGGCCGAGCTGCAGGTACGCGGCGCGGGCCGGGGCGGCCTCGGGCGACTTCCACTGCTCCTCGAGGATCGCCTTGAACTGCGCTCCGGTCACATCGACGGTCTTGACGATGTTGTTGAACGGCATGATGTCGGCGGCCTGCTTGTAGGTGAGCTTGCCCTTGAGCAGGTCGGCGCGCACGCCACCGGGGTTCATGACACCGATCGTGGCGTTGCCGAACTGGTGCTTGGCGAGGCTGTCCAGGTAGGACTGCGCGATCATGTTGCTCAGCGCCGACTCGGTGGTGCGGTCGGCGCCGAGGTTGGCGCGGGTGATGTCGGCGGTGGCCTCACCGATCTCCTGCTTGCCGATCTCGGCGGCCGCAGCGTTGGCGGCGTCGGCGATCGTCTTGGCATTGGTGTAGGCCGGGTTGGTCTCGCACGCGGCGACCTTGGCGGTGTAGTCGGCGTCGGCCGGCTTGATGCGCGCGACGTTGGCCATCTTGTACTCGACGACCTTCTTCGCCGCCGCGTCCCAACCGAGGTCGATCGCGCCGACGTGGCTGCCGTAGTTGCCCGACTGCGTGATCGGGCGGGTGTCGTTGGCGCCGGCGCCACCGGGGATGGGGCCGGCGACGAGGTACTGCTGGTGGGAGTCACCGTTGAGGATGACCGACACCTTGGCGGAGGTCTTGTCGGCCATGTCGGCGAACAGCGTCGACGAGGCCTTGGTGTCGGCGTAGTTCTTGCCGGAGACCGTGGCGCCCTCGTGGTACGCGGCGACGAGCAGGTCGGCCTCGCCGTTGGCGGCGTTGCCGTCGGTCAGCTGGTCGGCGACGCGGTTGACAGCGTCGACGGCGTTGCCGAAGTCGATCGTCTTGATGCCGTCGGGGGAGACCTTCGCGGCGGTCGAGGGAGTGACCGCGCCGATGAAGCCGACCTTGACGCCGTTGACGTCGAGGACCTTGTACCCCTCCATCGCCGGCTCGGTCGTGCCCTTCTTGTACACGTTGGCCGCGAGGATCGGGAAGTTCGACTTCGGCGTCAGGCGACCGGTGAGGTCGGCGAAGCCCTGGTCGAACTCGTGATTGCCGGCCGCGGAGGCCTGCAGCCCGAGCGCGTTGAGGAAGTCGATCGTCGGCTGGTCGTTCTGCGCGGCCGAGGCGAAGGCGGAACCGCCCACGTTGTCACCGGCCGAGACGAAGGCGGCCTTCGACGCTCCGCCACGAGCCTGCTGCTCGGTGACGAGCGTGCAGGCGAAGTCGTTGCTGAAGTAGCCGTGGAAGTCGTTGATGCTGAGCAGGCTGACCTTGGTGAGGGTGGCGCTGATCGACTGGCCGGCAGGCAGCTCCTGGGCGGCCGAGGCGGGGAGTGCGGTGACTCCCGACGCGACCAGGGCAGCGACGCCGGCCGCAGCGGCCGTACGGTGCAAACGCATGTGTTCCGTCCTTTGACTCGGTGGGGCGGCCACACGCCGGGCGCAGGCCACCGTCATCGTGCCCCGCGATTTCGCCGCGAATGCCTCTGGTTGCCAAGTGTTCGCTCGGCGTTCACCAAGGCGTCGCCCACATGTCGCCCGATGTCCGGCATGTGGCCACTTGGCCTGCGTGAGAAGGTGCCTCAGCGCACCCGCCAACGCCCAGCCTCCGGCGCGGTGGGTGAGGGCACGGCATCGACGTCCGTGATCGCCGACCTGCCGGAGATTCGTCGGGTCACCTCGCGCTCGTCCCACACCCCGGTCGGTACGGCCAGCCGCGCGACGTGCCGCCTGATCTCGTCGATATCGAGCGGAGCGCCGCTCGCGACGAGAACGACGTTGCCGAACCGTCGGCCCTTGAGCACCTCGTGCATGCCGACGAGCGAGACGTGCCCGAAGGCGTCGCGGGCGCCGGCGGCCACGCGCAGGACGTGCCGCAGCCCCGGTTCGTCGGCGAGGTTCATCAGCCACAGGCCGCCGTCGCGCACCACACGGGCGCCGTCGCGCAGGAACTCCAGCGTCTGCAACTCGGCCGGCACCGCGCCGTCGGCGTACGCGTCGATGATGATGACGTCGGCGCTGCCCGGCTTGAGCGCGGTCAGGCCACTGCGCCCGTCCACCGGCCGTACGCGGATCCGATGGCCTCGCGGCAGCGGCACCTCGCGGCGCACCACTTCGGTCAGTGCGGCGTCCGGTTCGAGGACGATCTGGGGCGACCCGGGGCGCGTGTGGTGCACCCATCGGGGCAGGGTCAGCGCCGCTCCGCCGACGTGCGTGACCCCGATCGGGTGCGGGCGTGGGGCGAGCGCGTCGAGGACCGCGGCGATCTGGGCCATGTACTCGAAGACCAGGTGCTCGGGGTCGGCCACGTCGACATACGACTGCGGGTGGCCGCCGATGAGCAACGTGACGCCCCCATGCTCATCGCGGCTGAACCCGAACCTTTCCGTGTCGGCCTCAGGGGGTGTCGCGCGCTCTTCGTGTCGGGTCACGCGACCGCGTGGAGCTCGAATCGAAGGCCGAGCGCATTGGTGACCTTCAGGATGGTCGACCAGGTGGGGTTTCCCTCGTCGGAGAGGGCCTTGTACAGACGATCGCGGCTCATCCCGACGCGTCGCGCAAGTTCGCTCATGTTCTGCGAACGGGCGATGATGCCGAGGGCATGGGGAAGAGCGCTGGGATCCTCGGTTGAGTCCTCGAGTGCGACTTCGAGGAACGTGGCCACGTCGTCGAGGTTCTCCAGGTAGTCAGCGGCATCGAAGCGCTTGTACTTCTCGCTCATGGTCATGGTTCTCCCCTCCTTCCCACATTTCCACGGTTTCGACCGTTTCCACGATATCGGTGTGCCAGTTGTGCGCCGAGACCATTGCTCGGCCCCTGCTGTTCGACCGCGCTGGCCCGGGGCCAGATGTGTTGCGGGACCAGCCCATCTGCGAAGATCCGCCCATGCCTGCCCGCCGTCGCATCGCCGTACCCGACGGCCAGGCCGCGCTTACCGCGTGGCGCGCCGATCCGCGCTCCGCCGATCGTGCCGTCGTCGCCACCGCGGTGCGCTACACGCTCGAAGAACTCGCCCACCGTTCCCCCGGTCGCAGCGTCGAGGTGCGCGTGCCGCCGTGGGGCGCGACGCAATGCGTGCCGGGCCCGACCCACCGGCGTGGCACTCCTCCTGCCGTCGTCGAGACCGACCCCGCGACGTGGCTCGCCCTGGCCACCGGAGCGCGGACCTGGGCCGACGCCGTCGAGACCGGCGACATTCGGGTCAGCGGGCAGCGCACCGACCTCGCCCACCTGCTGCCGCTGGCCTGACCATTCCGGCCTCCGGGGCGTTCAGGGGAGGCCGGTATCGTGAGCCCAATGCGAACCCGTGAACCCCGCCCCTGGAGTTTCATCATCACCGGCGTGCTGCTCGGCGCGGCTGCCTTCGGTCTGACCAGCCTGCTCGGCGACCAGGTGCCCGGGTTCTCCGAGGTCGCGGCCATGGGGTACATGCTCGTCGCCGGCGCCGCGGTCGGTGGCATCATCGGTCTCGTCGTCGCCGCGCTCGTGGCCGGCAAGCCCGAGAAGAAGGCCCCGCGCCCGGCCGGTGCGACCCCGTCCGACCCCGACGCCTGAGGTGTTCGCACCCCGCGCCTGACGTGGGACACTGGAGGGCGTGGCACTTCGCGGAGACGGACGACTGACCCAGGCCCTCGACCCCCACGACGCCGGCCCGCAGGACGAATGCGGCGTCTTCGGCGTCTGGGCCCCCGGCGAGGATGTCGCCAAACTGACCTACTACGGCCTCTACGCCCTGCAGCACCGCGGGCAGGAGTCGGCCGGCATCGCCACGAGCAACGGCCAGCACATCCTCGTCTACAAGGACCTCGGGCTCGTCAGTCAGGTCTTCGACGAGAAGCACCTGAGCACCCTCAAGGGCCACATCGCCATCGGCCACTGCCGGTACTCGACCACCGGAGATGTGACGTGGGAGAACGCGCAGCCCACCCTCGGCGGTCACGAGGGCTCGACGGTCGCACTCGGCCACAACGGCAACCTCGTCAACTCGGCCGAACTGCGTGACCTCGTCGTCGCGCGCGGGGGCGATGACGTCTTCAGCCGCGGTGAGCTCAAGCAGGGCAACACCACCGACACGGCCCTCGTCACGGCGCTCCTGACCGACGACCCGAGCAAAACGGTGGAGGAGCGCGCGCTCGAGGTGCTCCCGCTGCTGCGCGGGGCGTTCTCGCTCGTCTTCATGGACGAACACACCCTCTATGCCGCCCGCGACCCGCACGGCGTGCGCCCGCTCGTCATCGGGCGGGCGGAGCGCGGTTGGGTCGTCGCCTCCGAGACCGCGGCCCTCGACATTGTCGGAGCGTCGTTCGTGCGCGAGGTCGAGCCCGGCGAGTTCATCGCCATCGACCAGGACGGGCTGCGCACCCAGACCTTCGCGGCGAAGGAGCCCAAGGGCTGCGTGTTCGAGTATGTGTACCTGGCCCGCCCCGACACGACGATCAGTGGCCGGACCATCCACGAGGCGCGCGTCGAGATGGGCCGGCAGTTGGCGCGCGAGCACCCGGTCGAGGGTGACCTCGTCATCCCGACGCCGGAGTCGGGGATCCCGGCCGCGATCGGGTACGCGCAGGAGTCGGGGATCCCGTACGGCCAGGGGTTGATCAAGAACGCCTACGTCGGGCGCACGTTCATCCAGCCGAGCCAGACGATCCGTCAGCTGGGCATCCGGCTCAAGCTCAACCCGCTCAAGCACGCGATCAAGGGCAAGCGCCTCATCGTCATCGACGACTCCATCGTCCGCGGCAACACCCAGCGCGCCATCGTCAAGATGTTGCGCGAGGCCGGTGCGGCCGAGGTGCACGTGCGCATCTCGTCGCCGCCGGTGCGGTGGCCCTGCTTCTACGGCATCGACTTTGCCTCGCGAGCCGAGCTCATCGCGACGGGCCTGGCCGTCGAGGAGGTGTGCTCGTCGATCGGCGCGGACTCGCTGGGGTACATCAGCGAGGACGGCATGATCGCGGCGACGGAGCAGCCGCGCTCCGCCCTGTGCACCGCGTGCTTCACCGGTGAGTACCCGATCCCGCTGCCGACGGATGGGCGCATCGGCAAGTTCACGTTGGAGGGGGCGGCGGCGACCGACGTCGTGGCCGAGGCGGTGCGCCGCCCGTGACTCGGGCGCGCCCCCGGTAGGCTGGGGCGCGTGACCGACGAGCCCACCAGCCCCGAGCCCATCACATACGCCTCCGCTGGAGTCGATGTCGAAGCCGGAGACCGGGCCGTCGAGTTGATGAAGGCGTCGATCGCCCGCGCGACCCGACCTGAGGTCGTCGGCGGGCTGGGCGGATTCGCCGGCATGTTCGACGCCTCCGCCCTGAAGGACATGGCCCACCCGGTGCTGGCGACCTCGACCGACGGGGTCGGCACCAAGGTCGCCATCGCCCAGGCGCTGGATCGCCACGACACCATCGGCTTCGACCTCGTCGGCATGGTCGTCGACGACATCGTCGTGTGCGGCGCGGAGCCGCTGTTCATGACCGACTACATCGCCACCGGTTCGGTCGTGCCCGAGCGCATCGCCGCGATCGTCGCCGGTATCGCGCAGGCGTGCTCCCAGGCCCGCGTGGCCCTTGTCGGCGGGGAGACGGCCGAACACCCCGGTCTGCTCGGGCCGGAGGAGTACGACGTCGCCGGCGCCGCCACCGGCGTGGTCGAGCGTTCGGCGGTCCTCGGGCCGCAGCGGGTGCGGCCGGGGCATGTCATCCTCGCGCTCGCGTCCTCCGGGCTGCACTCGAACGGGTACTCACTGGTGCGGCGCGTGATTGCGTCGGCCGGCTGGGAGCTCGACCGACACGTCGACGAGTTCGGCCGCACGCTTGGTGAGGAGCTGCTCACCCCGACGCGGGTGTACAGCGCCGACCTGCTCGATCTCATGCGGGTCGATGGGGTGGAGATTCGGGCGCTCAGCCACGTCACCGGTGGCGGGTTGGCCGCGAACCTGGCGCGCGTGCTGCCGCCGGGCACGTTCGCCTCGATCGACCGCTCGACGTGGACGCCGCCGGCGGTGTTCACCACCGTCGGTGAATTGGGCCGCGTGCCCGCCCTTGACCTCGAGCGCACCCTCAACATGGGTGTCGGCTTCGCCGCAGTCGTGGCCGCAGATCAGGTCGACGTGGCACTGAACGCGTTGCGCGCCAAGGGAATTGACGCGTGGGTCATGGGCGAGGTCTTCGACGCCGCGGCCGCACCGGTCGTCGACGGGATCGAGGTCGTCTCGGGGGCCAAGGGCGTCGACGGCGGGTCGGTGCAGGTCATCAACGACTTCGCCCCGCGCGGCTGACACGGCGAGTACACGCCGATGATCCGGGTTCTCGTCGCCGATGGCCACGAACCCCGCCGGGCCGGGCTGCGCTCCGTCGTCGAGGCGGAGCGCGGTATGAGCGTCATCGCGACGGCGACCAGCGGTCTGGAGGCGGTCGCCCTGGCCGTGGCCCGGCGCGCCGACGTCGTGCTGCTAGACGCGGGGTTTCCCCCGCCGATGTCGACATCCGAGGCGATCGCCGCCATCACGGCGCGGGCGGGTCACCCACGCGTCGTCGTCATCCCGGAGCGCGGTGGCTGGACCGCGACCGAGGTGATCAGGTCGATCCGGGCTGCTGCCCGAGGTGAGAGCCCTGCCGCGACCGATGCGGAGATGGACGCAGACAAGACGACTCCCGTTCACCTGTCGGAGCGTGAACGGGAGGTCCTGGCTGCCGTGGCCTCGGGCGCGTCCAATCGGGACGCGGCGGCCATGCTGTTCATCAGCGAATCGACGGTGAAATCACACCTGTCCCATGCCTACGGCAAGTTGGGGGTTGATTCGCGGGTGGACGCTGTGGCGCAGGCGCGGCAGCGGGGCTTGCTGGGGGCGTAGGTCAATCTTGCCCTGAAGCCCACTCCTGGTACGGGTCGTCGTCTGGCTCGGTGGAGTCATCATCCGACCTGCGTGAGGTGCCCTGCCGGGTGTTGCCACCGTGCAGTTCTCGTGCGAGAGCCTCGAGGTCGGTCTCGGGGGAGTAGTACTTCAGCTCCCGTGCGACCTTGGTCTGCTTTGCCTTGGCTCGGCCGCGCCCCATGGCGTGACCCCCTTGTGTGCGTCATGCGGGCGCGCATCGCGTCACCGTCGCGGATCGTCCGGTTGAAGCCTGACGTCTTTGACGAATCCGCGGAGCGGGTCCCGGGGTGTGTGTATTCGTGCTAGCAAGGATACATGGGTCCGGCGCTGACTTCAGCCCCGGGATGTTTCCACGGAGTTTTGAGACCTCCCTGAGACCCGCCCACCCCGCCGAGCACCCCCACCGAGTGATGGTTTCGGG
>NZ_BCRE01000118.1 GCF_001552435.1 Kribbia dieselivorans NBRC 106261 | reverse complement strand
CACGCCGGTCCGGTGGCGCCCGCGGAGGCACCGCCGGCCGAACCAGTCACGCCGGATGCGACCGTGCACGCCCCCACCCAGGACACCGTCGCCGACGCGGAGGCGGCGGTCGCCGCCGGCACCGCTCCCGAGGCGCCGACCGAGCCTGAGACCCTGCCGGAGGTCGCCCCTGCACCGCCGGTCGAGACTCCGACCGCGCCGGCGGACCGGATGCGCAATCTGCGCTCCCGCCTGTCGCGTTCGAACAGCGCCATCGGCAAGGGCCTGCTCGCCCTGTTGTCCGCGGGCAAGCTCTCGGAGGAGGACTGGGAGGACGTCGAGGACACGATGCTCCAGGCCGACCTCGGTCTGGCCGCGACGAACGACCTTGTCGCCTCGCTGCGCACGCACGTCGCGGTCGACGGCACCACCGACCCCGAGGTGGCGCGTGACTGGCTCTACGCCGACATGCTGCAGCTCGTCGACCCGAGCCTCGACCGCAGCCTCGCCGCCGGTCGGCAGGAGGGCCGCCCGTCGGTGATCCTCGTCGTCGGCGTCAACGGCACCGGCAAGACCACCACCGTCGGCAAGCTGGCGCGCGTGCTCGTGGCCAACGACCGTGACGTCGTCCTCGGCGCCGCGGACACGTTCCGGGCCGCGGCCGCCGACCAGCTCGAGACGTGGGGCGCTCGCGTCGGCGTGCCGGTCGTGCGCTCCGACAAGGACGGCGCCGACCCGGCCGCGGTCGCGTTCGACGCCGTCAAGACCGGGATCGAGATGGAGGCCGACGTCGTCATCATCGACACGGCCGGGCGCCTGCACAACAAGGTCGGTCTCATGGACGAGCTGGCCAAGGTCAAGCGCGTCATCGAGAAGCAGTCGCCCATCGATGAGGTGCTGCTCGTGCTGGACGCCACGACCGGGCAGAACGGCATGCAGCAGGCCAAGGTGTTCAGCGAGGCCGTCGACGTCACCGGCATCGTGTTGACCAAGCTCGATGGCACCGCCAAGGGTGGCATCGTCGTCGCGGTGCAGCGTGAGCTCGGTGTGCCGGTCAAACTCGTCGGGCTGGGCGAGGGCCCGGACGATCTGGCCCCCTTCGTGCCGGAGGCATTCGTCGACGCCATCGTCGACTGAGCTCCGGCTGGCTCCACCGAAACGACACGGCGCCCGCCACACGAGGTGTGTGGCGGGCGCCGTGGTGTGCGCGTCAGGTCACTTCACGAACGGGTTCGGGATGGTGACGTCGCGGATCTCGGAGTTGACGGTGTTGTTCGCACCCGGGCCGGCGGTCGGCCCGAAGTCGCGCGCGGTGACGACCATGCGGTCCTTGTAGGCGTCGACGGTCAGGCCGCGGTTGATGTCGCGGGTGACGACCTCGTCGATCGAGTTCGTGTTCTCGCCGCGGGCGTCCCACTCGACCTGGATGGCGAGGGTGTTGATGGCCCAGAAGCCGTCCGGGTGGCCGCCGGTGACGCGGCGCTGAACGGCCCAGTCGCCGAGTTCGGCCGGGTAGTGGGTGTGGCCGTCGAGCATGACCGCGTTCGGGTGGTCGCCCAGCATCGTGGTGAGCAGGTCGTTGAACTGGTAGTGCTCGTGGTACCACGGGATCCACGACGCGGAGTGGGTGTCGCCGAGCGGGAAGTGGGAGATGACGAGAACCTGCTTCTTCTGCTTGGTCCAGTGGTCGAGGCGCTCGTCGAACCAGCGCAGCTGCGCCTGGCTCATCGGCACGTCCGGCGGGGCGGCGGCCTCCTGGCCGAGGATGAGCACCGGCACGTCGACGTCCTTGCCCTTGAGGATGTACTCCCCGTAGACCTTGTCGCGCTGGGCGAAGTCGAGGAAGCGACCGCTGGTGACGGCGAACGGCTCTCCGGTGTAGTTCTCGTGGTTGCCGATCGCGGCGATGGTCTGCGGGGGCAGGATGCCGGCGTTGGCGGCCATGACCTTGTTGACGTCGGCCCACTGCTGCGCCCAACCGGTGGCGACGATGTCGCCGACCATGAGGAGGCCGTCGGCGTCGGGACGCGCGGCCTTGAGGTCACGCAGGGCGTGGTCGAGGTCGCCGGGCTGGCCCTGGATGTCGGAGACGACCCAGGCCGACGTCGGGGTGCCCTGAACCGCGGGCGTGGCCTTGCGCACGGCGACGGAGTCGATGGCCCAGTACCAGGAGTTGCGGTCGGCCTTGAACGCCCACGTGAACTGGACGTTCTTCGCGCCCTGGGGCACGGCGACGGTGTGCTTCTCGGTCGAGTTGATCTTCGAGCCGTCGTAATTGTCGGTCACGGTGGTCGAGTCGAAGCGCACGACCTCCTGAGCCGGGCCGCCGTCGAAGGAGGCGGTGACGACGGCGCTCTGACCGGTCCAACCGCGGTAGTGGGAGTCGAAGCTCAGTTCGACGGCGTCCATGCCCTTGACCCTGACCTGCTCGGAGGTCAGCGAGGTGGCGAAGGTGTGCGGGGCCCGGTTTCGGTCGTCGAACTCGTCGGAGTCGGCGACGGCGATGATGTCGTTGGCGCGGCCGAAGCGGAAGCGCATCTGGTCCTCGGCATCGGTCCAGAACTCGCGGGTCGTGAAGGACCAGCCGCGCCACTCCTCGACGCCGATGCCCTTCATCGATTCGTCGTTCGTCACCGACCAGCCCTTGGGGGCGGTGTGGGTGAAGCCGACGGTGCCGTCGACGATGTTGGGGTCGTCGGCGCGCTCACGCAACGCGGAGCGCAGTTCGTCGAACGACTCGCGCATCAGGACGCCGTCGGTGGCGCGGGTGTTGGCCGGGGACTGGTGGAACGTCGTGACGTTCAGGTCGGGCGCCGGGGCGGCGTGGGCCCAGACGGGGGTGAGCAGGGCCAGGGTCAGCGCGCCGGCGGCCGCGAAGGTGGTCGTACGCATGGGTTGTCCTTTTCTGTGCAGGAGTGAGGTGGGGGAGGGATGGTCAGGCGCGGAACCACGCCGGCAGCGGGGCCGGTGTGCCGGGCCGGCCGGCCGCGGAGACGTCGACACCGAGGTCCTTGGCCCACACCATGCGGGTGGTCCAGTCGCCGGACTCCTTGATCTCGAAGACGCGCGCGCCACGGCGGGTGTTCTTCGCCGCTCCGCCCATGCCGTACGTGCCGTAACCGGCGTTGGCGGTGAAGCCGAGCTTCACGCCGAAGTAGTTGCCGACGTAGTCGTTGGTGTGGTCGTGGCCGACGAAGACCCCCTCGACGTCGCCGCGGTGCTGGATCGCGGAGTACATGCCGGAGTTGAACGGACCGGGGGACTCCGGCTCGAAGCGGTCGCCGACAATCTGGTGCTTGACGGCAGCCTTGGCGTGGGCGGCGTCGGAGCGGTCCTCGGCCGAGCCGAACCACATGAAGCGGTGCTCCCACAGCGCGATGTGGATGAACATCAGCCCCGGGACACGTCGGTGGGTGCGCTTCTCGAGCTCCTGCGAGGCGGACAGGTACCAGGCGACCTGGTCGGCGCGCAGCCAGTCCCACGTCTCGTAGCCCTCGACCCTCTGGCCGGCGATCTCCTTGGGTGCGTAGCGGCCCGAGTCGAGCAGCCAGGCGGCGAAGCGCGGAGCGCCGTTGGCGTGCGCCCCGATCGGCAGGAAGGCGTTGCCGGTGCCGGTGACGTCACGCGGGCCGTCCGGGTTGACGTTGTGGTCGAACTTCTGGACGAACGCGAGCATGTCGGCCTCGTCGACACCCGTGCGTGGCGTCGAGTCCTCGTCGTGGTTGCCCCACGTGACGGCCCACGGGATGCCGGCGGCGTCGACCGGGGCGACGACGTTGTTGAGGGCCTGGTACTGCTCGACGGCGGTGCGGGGACCGCCGTTGATGTTGTCACCGACGAAGACGACGAGGTCTGGCTTCTCGGTCTGGAGGACCTTGGTGATCAACTCGATGGTGCGGACATCGGTGTTCTGGTTGTCCTGCGTGTCGTTGAACATGACGATCTTGAAGTCGCCGTTGGCGTTGAAGCGCAAGGCGGAACGGTGGTGCTGGACGGTCGAGTCGGCCTGGGCCGGAGTGGCCAGGGCGGTCGTCACAGCGGCGATGCCGCTGGCGGCCAAAAGATGGCGGCGGTTGAGATTCATGGCACAAACTCCTGGGGGGAGGGGAATCGGGCGCTCCGCACGCTAGGGGCGCGGTCGGGTGCTCCGATCGACTTCCGAGTGGCCACCGTCTGAAGCCCCGGTGAACTCTCAGGTGCCCATCAGACCGACCCCAATCGGTAAACGTAATCATTCTCAGATAGAATCTCGTCCCATGCGTCGACTCGCCTCCCCCCAACGTCTCCTGTCCACACCGACCCGCCGCCGTACCCTCGCGGGTGCGGCCGTGCTGGCCCTGGCCGGCGCGGTCGTCGGGCCGGCCCTGGCCCACGAGGACGCCCCGCGCACCGGTGAGCAGTGGCACGCCCACCACCGACTCCTCGTGTCGGACAGCAGCAACGGCGACATCGTCGTCGTCGATGACGGGGAGGTCACGGCTCGTCTCTCGACGCCGCCGGCCCCGATCAGCCTGGCCACCAACCGCGCCGGCACGGCTGCCTTCGTCATGCGCGGGCGTGACACCACCACCGACCACCTGACGATGATCGACACCGCCTACGACGCGGAGCACGGTGAGGCGACCGTGCCGTTCATCTCCCGGACCGTGGTCGACAAGTCGCCCGGCGGCGTGCACAACGGTCACCTGCCCGAGTTCGACGGCACGGTCGGCGTGGCGGAGGAGGGTGCGGGCACCGTGACCTGGATCGAACCGGACTCCTTGCCCTCGCTCTCGGGTGCCACCTCCGGTCAGTTGCGCCTCGCCGGCCCCGACCACTACACCTTCGTGCCGGTCGATCAGCCGGGCAAGGGCGACGACGAGCTGGTCGTCGGCTACGTCGGACGCGGCATCATCGCCTCCTACAACCCGACCACCGGAGCGAAGAACTGGCAGGTGAACGGGTGCCGTGGGCTGCATGGCGGCACGATCTCCGACGACCAGCGGTACGTGACGTTCGCCTGCCCCACCAAACTCGTGACGATTGACCGGGAGCAGACGTCACCCACACCGATATCGGTGCCGTACCCGGGTGAAACGCGCAGCGCCGTCTTCTCGGATGGAACCAAGGACGTCCGGTGGGGGTCCACCGAAAATGCCCACACGACGATCCAGCGCGTGGACACGTCAACCGCGCGCCCCGAGGTCAGTGACGTGCCCCTGGCCGTCGCGCCCCACTCGCCGGGCCGGGGCGCCGGCGTGGCGAAGAAGACCGTGCGGACGCTGCTGCGGCAGTCGACCACGCCCGATGGTCGGACGCTGCTCGTCCTGACCCACCAGGGGCAGCTCCAGGTCCGCGACGGCGACACCGGCGATCTGCGTTACGAGGTGGCCACCTCGCCCGCAACGCCGCTGGACTTTCACGAGCACACCGACCGGGCCGAGGCTCCCGAGGTCACGGCCACTAACGAGGCCGCCTACGCGACCGTCCCGGCCACCGGCGAGGTCGTCAAGGTCAACCTGGCCCAGCAGCAGATCGTCGAGCGGATCAAGGTCGGCGGCATGCCCACGCGGGCCGTGCTGCTGACCCACGGTGACGGGCACGAGCGGCCCGAGGACCTGCACTGACGTTCCGGGGGAAGGAACGCCCGCAGGCCCCGCCACGCGTCAGAGCGTGATGGGGCCTGCGGGTACGAACGGGCGCGCAGGTGCGTCAGCGGGCGAGCCAGGCGATCTCCTCGAGCAGCGCGTCACGCTGCTGACCGGCCGGGACGAACGCCTCGACCTTGGTGGCCAGTGCGGTCCAGTTCTCGTTGTTGACCGCAGTCATCAGCTGCTGCAGTTGGCCCGTCGTGACGGGAACGCCGGCCAGGCGCCCGCGTAGACCGGCTTGGGTCACGGTGACGCTGAAGGTCGACGTCGCCGAGGCGTCGCCCCCCTGACCGGTCACGTTGGCGACGACCTGGTGCTCGCCCAGGGTGAGGCCCGAGGCCGGGATGACGCTCTGGCTGGTCGGTCGGCCATCCAGCGTCAGCGTGATCTCGGTGGCGTCGGTGGTCGAGGCGGCCACCACGACGTCATCACCGCGTTCGACCGTGGAACCGTTGGCCGGCGACACGAAGGAGACGGTCGGAGCGGGCACCTGCTTCTGCGCGGCCTGCCACCCGACCAGGGCGCCGGGCCGGTTGGTGATGATGCCGTCGACGCCCATCTCGCTCAGGCGCTTCCAGTCGTTGGCGCCGTCGACGGTCCACACCATGACCGCGACGCCCTGGGCATTGAGGTCCTCGACGAGCGACTGGCGCGCACCGAGGGCGCCGGCCGACGGGTTGTAGGCCGCGAGGTCCAACTCGCGCACCTTGGCCATCGGGTCGGCATCCAGCGAACCGCGCAGCAGCCCACGCTTGATCTCGGGAGCGTGGGTCCGGGCATGACGCAGGACATTCTCGTCGAACGACTGCACCACGACATCGCCGGTCATGCGCTTGGCGCGGATGAGTTCGACGATCGTGCGAACCTCCTCGGAGGTCTCGGGTCCCTTGATTTCCAGCAGGAGCTGCGTGCGCTCGGCCTTGACCGTGTCGAGGAGCTCAGCGAGCGTGGGCACGCGCTGTCCGCTGAAGGCCGGGGAGAAGCGGGTGCCGTTGGGCAGGTTGGTGATCGCGGAGGCGGCCATCCGTGCCACGTCACCGGTGCCGGTGGTGGTGCGGTTCACCGTCTGGTCGTGCATGATCACCGGCACGCCGTCGGCGGAGGTGTGCACGTCGGTCTCGACGTAGGACGCACCGGACCGCGCTCCGGCCACCATCGCGGCCAACGAGTTCTCGGGGTTGACGGCCGAGTAGCCGCGGTGTGCGATGACCTCGGCCGGAGCGCCGTCGCCCTGGGTGAGCTTGAGGGGCTCGAGCTCGGTCACCTTGACGTTGTCGTAGGTCACCGTGGAGCCGTCGGCGACGAAGCCGAGAACGCCGGAATCGGTGCGGTTGATGCGGCCTTCGAGCACGAGGGCTCCGTCGAAGAACCACTTCGCACGGCTGCCCTGCACCTCGATGGCGACGTGCACGGGGCGGCCGGTGCCGGCGTTGCGCGGGGCCGAGCCGGTGAACGGCACATTCCAGCCATTGGTGGAGGTGCGCTCGGCGAACTCGATGCCGTTGCTCGCCGTGCTCGTCGTGCGCATGACGCCCTGCCACCACGGCACCGCACCGTTGGTCGGGGCGTCGAGCATGATGCCGGCCCAGCGGGAGGAGTTGGCCACCTGTTCGAAGGTGATGTCGGCCTCGACGCGGTAGTTCGTCAGGTGGGGCCCGAAGGTCAGGCGGGAGATCGAGCCGCCGTCGACGACGAGCTTTCCGTCACGGACCGACCAGGTGCCGGCGGCGGCGCGCCAGCCTTCGGGAAGGATGCCGGAGTCGAAGTTCTCGGTCAGGACCACGTCGCCGGGGGCGCCTGCGGCGCGGTCGCCGCCCAGGGCAGGGGCGAGGGCCAGAGTGATCGCGGCGGCGCAGGCAGCGGCGACGACACGGATGAAGGAGGGACGCACAGGGGTCTCCCAGGAGGTCGGCGGGGCAAGGGACCCGGGAGACGCTAGTGGGGTGATGGGTGGTCGAAAGGAAACTGCAGGAGTCGCCCAGATGAAGCCCTCGCGACCGTGGGGCAAACGCGGGCGGTCGGTCAGGGCAGGGTGACGACCTGCCCGGCCCAGGCCAATCCGCCGCCGAAGCCCAGCAGCAGGGCCTTGCCCCCGGAGGGGGCCTGGCCGGCGTGGACCAGCTTCGACAGGGCCATGGGGACACTGGCCGCGGAGGTGTTGCCGGACTCGGTGACATCGGTGGCCACGACCGCGTTGTCCTTCAGCCCGAGGCTGCGAGCGATCGGTTCGATGATCCGCAGATTGGCCTGGTGCAGCACGACCGCGTCGAGGTCGCTCGGTTCGATGCCGGCGCGTTCGCACACCTGGCGGGCGACCTTGGGGATCACCGTCGTGGTCCAGCGGAACACCGACTGGCCCTCTTGGGCGAAGGCCCCCTCCTGGGCGCGGATGCGGACCGCGTTCGACAATTCGGGCTGCGAGCCCCACACGACGGGGCCGATCTCCTGGGAGTCGCAGGCTTCGATAATCGCCGCGCCGGCGCCGTCGCCGAGGAGCACGGCCGTGCTGCGGTCGTCCCAGTCGGTGAAGTCGGACATCTTCTCGGCACCGATGACCAGGGCCCGGCGAGCCGAGCCCGCGCGCACCGCGTGGTCGGCCAGCGCGAGCGCGTGGGTGAAGCCGGAGCAGGCCACGTTGACGTCCATGACTGCGGGGGAGTTCGGCAGACCGAGGGCTTGGGCGACCTCGGCCGCGGTGTTCGGGATCCGGTCCTGGGCGGTGCACGTCGCAACGATGACCATGTCGATCGTGGCCGGGTCCACACCGCTCTCGTCGAGGGCCATCCGCGCGGCGCCGGTCGCCAGATCGGCCAGCGGTTCGTCGGCCACCCACCGCGAACGGATGCCGACCCGTCGCCGGATCCACTCGTCGGAGGTCTCGATGCGCTCGGCCAGCGCATCGTTGGTCACGACCTCGCCGGACTGGCGGTGTCCAGTGGCGAGGATGCGGGAACCGGCGGCGGGGGAGGAGGTCATGCCTGCCATCCTGACGGGGCGCGAACGATACCACAACGTGACCCTCTGGTAACCGTCCAGTGGGTGGATGCCCGCTCAGTCAGTCGATCGTCGTCGTCAGTGTGGACGTGCCGTCGCGGCGGCGAGTGATGTTGATCTGCTCGGCGACGCGCTGCTTGAGTTCGGTCACGTGGCTGACGATCCCCACCCGGCGACCGCCATCGCGGAGGCGGTCCAGCTCGGTCATCACGAGGTCGAGGCTGCCGGAGTCCAGTGTGCCGAAGCCCTCGTCGATGAACAGGGTCCGCAGTTCGATGCCACCGGCTTCGGCGGTCACCGCGTCGGCCAGGCCCAGGGCCAGGGAGAGCGAGGCGAGGAACGTCTCGCCGCCGGACAGGGTCGCCGGATCGCGGGTCACATCCGCGGAGTAGTGGTCGATGACCTCCAGCCCCAGGCCACGCAACTGGCCACGGCCCTCCCGGGCATCGGTCCGGCGCAGGCTGAAACGGCCCGAGGTCATGACCGAGAGTCGCTGGTTGGCCAGATCGACGACCTCCTCGTAGCGCCGCAGCAACACGAAGGTCGGCAGCGTCATCTGCCGCTCCCCCTCCTTGCCCGAGGTGAGTGCGGCCATGCGCAGCGCCGGGTCGGCCTCGGCCCGTGCTTGGGCCAACGTGGCCGCGGCACCATTGGCTGTCGTGCGTGCGGCGTCCGCGGCCGCGTGGGTGGCCGACGCCATCGCCGCCGATTTCTCGGCCGCCGACCTGGCGTGGTCGGCGGTGCGCCAGAGTTCCTCGGCCGCGGTCGGGTCTGCGACTTCATCGCCGGTCAGCGTGGCCAGACGCTCCTCGGCCAGCAGGGCGTGGACGCGGGCCACCGCCTCGTGGTGGCGTGAGATGGTCTCACTCAGTCGCACCAGTTCCGCCGGGGCAACGCGGGCGGCGAGCGCGGTCTCGGCATCGGCAAACCCGTGTTCGGCGAGGATTTCGTCCTGCTCGGTCTCGCGAGTGCCGAACTCAAGCCGCGCGCGGGCGACCCCGTCTGCAGCCGTGGCCAAGGACTCTGCGGCGTCGACGCGATCCCGGATCGCCGCACGTCGAGCGGCGACGGATTCGTGGTCACCGCAGGCCTGCGTGACGGTGCGACGCACCTGCTCCAGTTCGCGACTCCGGTCGGTGAGGTGGGCGCTCGCTGTGGCCAGCTCCTCGCGATCACGGGCGAGGGTGTCGCGCAGGGCAGCGGTGGCGGCGTCGTGGCGGGCCACCTCCTCGGCGAGGGCGTCGGCCTCGGTCTGAGCGGCGGCGGCGGAGTCTCGCTCGGCGGTGCGGGCGAGCAACGTCGCCTCGGCGCTGGTCGCGTCCAATTCGCACGCGGCGGCACGAGCCTCGTCCAGTTCCCGGGTGATGGCCTCCGTTCGGGCCTCCGCCTGCGTCAGCGCCTCTCGTGCCCGGGTGAGGGCGTCGGCGAGCCGGTCGACTTCCTCACGATCGACGTGATCGGGGGTCGGCAGGCTCGGCTCCGGGTGCGTGGTCGAACCGCACACACTGCACGGTTGCCCGTCGACGAGTTCCCGGGCCAAGGTGCCCGACAGCCCATCGAGCCAGACCGAACGGGCCTGATCGTGCTGGGCCTGGGCCGTGGCAACGGACTCGCGGCGGGTGCGCTCCGTCTGGTGAGCCGCCTCCAACCGGGACATCAGGGCCGTCGCCCGGACGGCGTGATCGCGGACGGTGGCTGCTGCGGTCACCTGCTGTTCGGCCGTCAGCAGACCCTGACCGCGAGTCCTGGCGTCCTGTTGGCGTGCCAGCAGGGCCGCGCGCTCGTCGTGGCGGGTGCGCAGCGCATCATCGGACTGCTCGACCTGCGCAGACAACCGATCCTGGTCGGTGCGCAGACGCGCGATCTCCGACTCGAGGCGCGGTAGTCGGGCCTCGGCGTCGGCGGCCTCCGTCAGGGCGGCGTCTTCGGCGTGGCCGACCACGACGTGCTCCCGGAACCCATGGGCCGTCACCTCGGTCCACAACCGTGGGTCATCGATCTCAACGAGGGAGGCATGCGGACCGCGACCGACCTCATCGACCAGGGTCTGCGCCTGCTGCAGCGCGTTCGTGAGGGCGTGGCCGGCGCGACGGGCAGCCTCGATGCCGCGGGACGCCTGCGCGGCCCGTTCGCCGGCGTCACGGCGGGTGGTGGCCGCATCGATGTCGTCGGCCCGGGCGGTGAGCTCCTCGTGTTCGGCGGTCAGGGAGCGCCACTCCGCGAGGCGCTGGGCCAGATCTCGGGCCACGTCGAGGGCGGCCCTCGCGGCAGCAGCGCGGTCGGCCGTGGCGAGTTGTGCCTCCTCGGCCTCCTTGGCGAGGTGGGCCAAGGACGTGACACGTTCGTCGAGCAGCGGCGGGAGGAGTACGGCGGACCGATCGTGGCGGGCCGCGGCGAGAATGGAATCCCGGTGGTCGTCGGCGGCCGGGTCCGAGGCCAGCCCAACCGGCCACGCCGCCGTGAGGAAGCTCTGCGCTCGCGTGGTCAGTTCCGTGGTGGCTGCCGCGACCGAGTTCTCGTGTTCGGCAGCCAGCTCCTTGAGGTGCTGCTGAAGGCGGGCGTAGATCTCCGTGCCGAAGATGTCCTGCAACAGGTCCCGGCGCGCCTCCGGTTTGGCACGCAGGAAGGTGGCGAACTGACCCTGCGGGAGGACCACGGTCTGGGTGAACTGTTCACGGGTCAACCCCAGTGCGTCACGCAGTTCGATGTTCGCGTCCTGGATGTGGCTGTCGAGCGGGCTGCCCACGTCGTCGGCTGGATCGTTCAGACGCCAGAGGGCGATCTTGGCCTTCTCGGTGGTGAAGCCTTTCCCACGCAACTTGCGCCGCTGGTGCTCCGGCACGCGATGGACTCGGTAGATGCCCCGACCTGTGGTGACCACGAGATCGACGAATGGCGTGTCGCCGTCGCGCAGGTGGGTCGAGACGATGCGGGCCTTGCTCGAGCCCGCGCCGGCCACGTCGCCGTAGAGGGCGAACACGACCGCGTCGATGATCGTCGACTTGCCGGCGCCGGTCGGGCCCTCCAGGAGGAAGAGGCCGCCGGCGCCGAGCGCGTCGAAATCGATCGAATGCCGGTCCGGAAATGGGCCGATGCCCTGGAACGTCAGCGAGTGCAACTGCATCAGGCGCTGCGCTCCTCGCGCATCATGCGCTCGTAGGCGCGGCGCAGGACCTTGCGCTCGGCGTCGGCCGGCGGAGCGTTGCGCATCTGGCTGACGAACTCGGCAACCACGTCGAGGGGGTCGAGCGCAGCGGCGGCGACTCCCGACACCGCGGCCAGACCGCCGTCATGCTCGAACTGGATGGTGAGGGCGTGGGGGAAGGCCTCCTTGATCTGGCCAACCAGCCCATCCGGCCGGGTCTGCCCGGTGACCACCACCCGTGTCCAGTCGTCGTGCTGACCGTCGAAGCCGCGTCCGAGCACCTCCTCGAGAGTGCCGCGGACCTCGGACAGCCGTCGCGTCACGGGCGCGGCCACGAGTTCGGTGGTCACGGCACCGGTCTGATCGTCGATGTCGACGATCGCGGAGGTCTTGTGGTGGTTCACCTCGCTGAACGAGAAGGCCAGCGGCGAGCCCGAGTACCGCATGACCGGGCCCGGGCCATCAGGCGCACCCACCCGCTGCGGACCGTGCAGGTGGCCCAACGCGACGTAGTCGAGCAGATCGGGCTCGGGCGCGAACACGCCGGAGGGAATCGAGTCGACGCCGCCGACGCGGATGTCGGTCTCGGACTCGCTGGCCAGGCCACCGACGACGAAGGCGTGAGCCATCGCCACCGCCGGCACCCGTCGAGTCGAATGGGCGCGCCGGTTGGTCAGGTCGCGGCTGACGCGGCGCATGGCGGCCGTCATGACCGCCTCGTGAGAGCGCACCAGGCGAACCCGCTGGCCGTCCTCGTCCCGCTGGTCGGAGAGGGTGTCACGCACCATGTCCGGCTCGAGATACGGCAGGGCGTACACGTACAGCCCCTCGCCGCCTCGGACATTCGGCACGGTGATGGGCCGGCCGACAGCCTCGGCGCGGGTGCGCACATGCAACCGGTCCTTGTACAGGTCGGCGCCGAACCCCAGCCGAGGGGCGGAGTCGTGATTGCCCGAGGTGACGATGACCGGTGCCTTCTCGGTCAGTCGCCGCAGCGCCTCGTTGAGCTGGTTAACCGCGGTGATGGGTGGCTGCGCCCGGTCGTAGACGTCCCCGGCCACGAGGACGGCATCGACCTGCTGGTCGTCAGCCAAGTCGACCAGGTAGTCGAGGAACGCCTGGTGGGCAGCGCTGAGGTCGACGCCGTGCAGGCTGCGCCCGAGGTGCCAGTCCGAGGTGTGGAGGATCCGCATGTTTCGAACCTAGGGGAGGCCTCCGACAACGTTCCGTCACGGCGGCGGCGAGCCGCGCGATCGCAGCTACGCGGTGGGTTCGCCCGCCTCGGAGCCCGCGGTTGACGGCTTCTCCCGGAACCGCTGCTGGGCTCCCTGCTTCGTCAATCCGTAGATCGCCCCGATCTTGGACCAGGACATCCCGTCGTGCCGGGCCTGCAGCACCGTGGCGTACTCCAGTGCCTCGGCAGCCTCACGCAGGGCGCGTGCGGCCGCGAGCCGCTCCTTCGCGCCGGCGGCCTGGTCGAACTCGCCCAGGGAGCCATCCACGTCACCACGGCGTGCCTGGATGGGATTGACCTTGCTCATGGCCCAGATCTTATGGCGGCAACAGGTGGTTGACGAAGTCGTCAAGGCGTGGTTGACTCGTGTCAATCGTTCATTGACACGAAGGAGGTGCTGACATGGCCAAGAAGTCGAAGAAGGACAAGAAGGACAAGAAGGACAAGAAGTCCAAGAAGAAGTCCAAGAGGAAGTAACTCCGTCGATGACGAGATGGGCGCTGCGGGCACTGCCGCGGCGCCCATCTCCATGTCCGCCACCGCTCACTCCGGCAGATGCAGCGTCTCGCCGACCCAGTCCTCGCGCAGCCAGCGATCGTGGCTGGCCACGATGACCGCCCCCGGGTATTCGGGCAGCGACAGTTCCAACTCCGAGACGAGCAGCAACGACAGATGATTGGTCGGCTCGTCCAGCAGCAGCACCCGCGGCGGATCGGCGAGCACGACGGCCAGATCCAGCCGCCGCCGTTGCCCCACGCTGAGCGATCCCACCGGCCGGTCGAGATCGCGCCCGGCGATGAGCCCGAACGTCGAGATCGGCACCTGCTCGGCCAGATCCGCCCCGACGGCCTTCTCGTAGGCCGCCCGCACCGACATGGCGGAGTCTCGTGCCACCGGCTCCTGCCGCAACAACCCCACGCTCAGCGATCCCGCCCGGGTGACCGCACCGCGATCCGGCTCGAGGTCACCGGTCACCACGGCCAGGAGCGTCGATTTGCCGGACCCGTTGGCGCCAGTGACGAGCAGTCGGTCGCGCGCGCCCAGGTCGAGCGTCGTCGGCGCCAACCGACCCTCGACCGCGACCTGCGTGGCGGTCAGGACCGGTCCGGGAGCGGCCACCGGCCGGGAGCCATCGCCCCACCCTCGAAACCGCAGCCGCGCCGGGGGCTTGCGCACCTGGTCCTGCTCGAGCCGCTCCAACGCGTTCGCGGCATCGTTGACCCGCCGTGAGACGACCTTGGCGTTGCGGTCGGAGTAGAACTTCTTGCTGATCCGCGATTCGGAGCGCGGTTCGCGCCCGACATGCCCGACGGTGTGGCTGTCGCGCACCTGCCCCCGTAGCCGCGCCAGCTCCTCCTGCTCGTCCCGGAATCGGCGTACCCACCGCTCCCGCTCGTCACGGCGATGCTGCAGATAGTCGGTGTAGCTGCCGGTGAACCGGGTCAACCCGAATCCCGACCCGGGCGAATCGAGGTCGTGACGCACGGCGGCGTGGGGGAGCGCCGATGGGTCCAGATCGAGGAGCGTCGTCGCGACGTCGTCGAGGAAGGCCCGGTCGTGCGAGGCGACCAGCACCGGCCCGGACCAGCCGCGCAGCAAGTCGACGAGCGTGGCCGTGGCGGCGTCGTCGAGATGGTTCGTCGGCTCGTCGAGCAACAGCGTGTCGGGGGAGCGCAGCATGAGCCAGGCCAACGAGAGGCGCGAGATCTGGCCGCCGGAGAGCTCGGCCACACGGCGCTCCCGGTCGATGTGCGCCAGCCCGAAACCGCCGACGACCTGGTCGATGCGGTGGTCGAGGTCCCACGCGTGGTGCTGCTCGGCGGCCTCGATCGCGGCCTGCAGACGATCGGCGGCGCCGCCATCACCGTCGGCCAGGGCCTGCCCCTCCTGTTCGACCAGGGTCGCGAGGGCGCGGACCGGCTCGGTCGCGTCGTCGAGCACCTCGGCGAGGGTCAGGTCGAGCCCGAACGGCGGCTCCTGATGGAACAACCCGACGCTGCCCGGCGCCGTGACCCGCCCGGCATCGGGGGACTCCAGCCCAGCGGCGATCCGCAACAGCGTCGACTTGCCCGAGCCGTTCTCACCGATGAGACACGCGATCTCACCCGCCGAGACCGTCACCGAGACGTCGGTGAGCACCCGACGATCCGGGAAGGACTTCGAGATGCCGTCGAGGCGCAGGTGGTCGGCGCGCGACAGGGTGGTGCGGGGAAGGGGCAATGAATTCACGGGTCTCCTGGATGGCGGTGGGCCGCAGCCACGGTCGGGCACGGCGGGTCGGCATCAGGAGTTCCACATGAGCGTCAGGATAGGTGACGCGGTCGGGCCGGGGCAAAGGACTTTCTCTCGGCCCGACCGTCGCCGATGGCTCAGCGGGCCTGCGAGTGGTACTCCACGTTGGGCACCAGACCCATAGCCGAGGAGATGCGGTTGGTCATGTTGAACATGCCGATGACCTGGATCGCCTCGACGATCTGGTGGTCGTCGAGGTCGACGTCGCGCAGCGGTTCGAGGTCGGCCTCGGTGATGGAGGCCGGGTCCACGGTGAGGCGCTCGGCGAACTCGGCGAGCGCGGCCTCCTTCTCGGTGAGGTTGGCCTGGCGCCAGTTGACCCCGACGAGGTCGGCTGTGATCGGGTCCTCGCTGTACATCCGCAGTGCCGCGCCGTGCGAGACGGCGCAGTAGGTGCACTGGTTGATGCCGCTGACGACCACGGCGAGGAGTTCACGCTCGGCGTTGGTCAGGTGGCCGGGCTTGTTGACCAGCAGGTTGAAGTAGTTCCACCACGCCTGGAACTGCTCGCCGTTGTAGGCCTGCGCGACGAAGACGTTGGGGATGAAGCCGAAGGCCTCCTTCGACTTGTCCCACAGGCGCTGGACGCCTTCGGGCACATCCTCGCGCGCAGGGAGGGGGAAGTTCGAGATCTGGGTCTGGGCGTCGGTGCTCATGCGGATCACCGTAGGGCCAGCCATCGGTCCGGCGCCATGGTCTGCGGTGGGCGGTCGTGGAGTCTCGATGAGCGGTCATTCACGCGGGCGACCCGGCGCCTGGCGTGTGGGGCGTCACCATCCGGAGACGGCCGCGCGGCGGGCTCGAGCCGGCGCGGCGTGCGCGACCTGGACGCCGAGTGAGGCGCCTCGCGCGATGACGTACCCGCGTCCGGAGCGTCGTTCCATCGGGTCGACACGGACGCCGAACGGTTCGCCGTCGATCGGACTCCCGGGACACAGCAACACGCCGGCTTGGGCCCGCGCGATGCGTGGCGGCAACCCGCGAAACGACGTGGCCAGCGCCGAGGTCGAGACGGCCAGCGCCATGACGCCCCCGGTGTGATCGAGACGCTCATCATGGGCGACCAGCACCTCCTCGACATCCGTGCCGGTCAACCGGTCGGCGTCATCGACGAGGACCAGCCCGCCGGGGTTGTCGCTCAGCCACGCCCGCAGACGTTCACCGTCGCCGGGCAGGAATCCGGTCAGGTCATGCTCGTGATCCGGAGGATGCGGGGTGACCAGCGCCACCGCGCTCCCGGCTGCCCTGGCTGACCGGCCCAGCGTGATCAGCGTCGTGCTGCGCCCGCTGCTGCTGGGGCCGGAGATGAGCCAGCGCCGCCCCAGGTCAGCCGGGTCAAGCGTGATCGGCTCGGCGCTGTCGCCACCCACGCCGATCACCCAACCGGGAGCGCCGTGCCGACCCGGCGGCCTCAGGGCACCCCACGACACCTCCGGCGGCAGGGGCACCACACCGATCGGTGGCTCGGGCGGGCGGGTCGTGGTGGGCGGCACGCTCGGCTCCACGCTGCGGGCGAACTGGACCAGCGCACCGTCACCGACCCGCACGGCCCGACCGAACGGAGCTCCGTCGAGGGCGGATCGTGGCACCCCAGCCAAGACCAGATCGCTCGCATCGGCCATCGGCAGCACATAGCGTTCCGGCGCGAACGACGACAGCCGCCCGAGCAGGAGGGATCGCGACCCGCTCAGGACGACGCGCACGCCCACACTCGCCCCGGACCGCAGCACGTCGATGAGCAGGTCGGTCAACGATGCTCCGGCCGGGTCAGCGGCAGTACCGGCGACGGCATCCGCGTCGACGATGACAACGAGGGTGGGGTCCCCCTCGGCACATCCGCGATCGCGTCGGGCCCGAACCAGCGCCGCCAACCGCGTCAGCAGTCGCTTCGTCGTCCAGATGTCAGCGGGGTCGACCACCGATCCCACGTGTCCGGCATCGCGTATCCACGCTGGCAGCGTCATGACCGAGGCGAGATGAAGGTGCACGCGTGACGGCGAATGCGCGGCGAGCACCTGCCCGATCAACGCGGTGATCGCGTCATCACGGGCGGCAACGTCGGAGCCGATGACAGCGATGTGCCCACCCTCGGGTCGCCATTCCAACGGGGCCCAACGGCGCTCCCGCGGTTCGTCGACCAGCCCCCAGGCCACGCCGCCCGACGCCGCGCTCGGCAGTTCGTCGGTGCCCACCGACATCGGCAGCGGCGGGTGCCAGACCGCGGGTGCGGACTCTTCACCGGACAGCACGGCAGCCTCGTTGATCAATCGAACCAGCCGGGTGATGTCCGTGACCTCGCCCGCTGGCCGCTCGGGTTCCCGTTCGCCCACCCGCCAGACGACCGGGGCGGCCTCCTGGCCCGCCGCAGCCGCGCTGACGCGGGCGGTCTGGAACGGCACGACCTCCCCCGAGTCGGCGCACATCACGGCCCGGCCCGGCAGCGCGGCCGGGATGTGGGCGGCATCGGGAGCGTCGATGGCGTGCCGGCTGTCACCGACATCCTGCGTGCGCAGGGCGATCCGCAGCGACGCGTTGGCCGCGATGTCGGCAGAGACGATGCCGGCGGGTCGCTGGGTGGCCAGTACGAGATGGATGCCCAGGCTGCGGCCGACGGTGGCCAGCCGCACCAGCCCCTCGAGGACCTCGGGCAACTCCTCGGCGAGCACGCGGTACTCGTCGACGAGGACGACCAGGCGCGCCAGCCGATCCGCGGGCAACCCCCGAAGGTCGCCGAAGCTGCGTGCCCCAGCAGCAGCGAGCACCTCCTCACGCCGACGGACCTCCGCCTGCAGGGCCGCGAGGGCGCGCTGCGCGGCGCCGGCATCGAGGTCGGTCACCAAACCGACGCAGTGCGGTAGCCCCGCCAACTCGGCGAACGTCGCGCCACCCTTGAAGTCGGCCAGGAACACCTGCAGCCGGCTCGGGGGCTCGGCCGCAGCCAGAGCCAGCACCCACGACTGCAGCAGCTCGGACTTTCCCGAACCCGTCGTCCCGGCCACGAGGGCATGCGGGCCCAGACGCGCGAGATCGAGCAGGACGGGTCCACGCTCACCGATTCCCACCGGCAGGGTCGTCCCGTCGTGGGCCCACCATTTGGTGATCGATTCCGGACCAGTGCACGAGTTGCCGTGATCGGCCCAGAGATCGACCAGGGAGAGCGATCTCGGCAGCGCACGGGCCGCGCCGGGGGTGGCGTCACGCAGTGGGGCCAGGGCTCGGCCGACCCGCTCGGCCCACCACCCGCCCACACCATCGATCACGAGATCACGCGGGTCGTCGTCTCCGTCGCGGCGCAGCCGCCCGGCGGTGGCATCGGCAACCTCCACCACCGCCCGGCACTCGTGCGGCAAGGCCTCGAGCGCCTCGGCCGCCGCGATGATGCAGATCCCATGGCTCGGCCCCCGCGCGAGAAGGTCCTTCCATTGCGGCCGCTCGCGCAGCTGCGCACAGTCATCCGCGACGACGAGAAGTCGGGGCGATTGCGCGCCGCCGGCCGCGCGACGCTCCAACTCCTGCAGGGGGTCGACCTCGGCAGCGAGGCGATGGGGGAGCCAGTCGCTCCAACGACGCTCCGTCGCGCCGCCCCTCGCGGTCGCGTCGGCCGGGGTCACGAGCACATCGTTGGGGGAGTGCAGCACGCCGACCTGGCCGAGGAGGTACCGCAGGTGGGCGCGGACGGCCTCCGGCGGGCCGGCGACGCCCAGGACCCCCGTGGCGGGCAGATCGATGGTGACCGGGGTCAGCCTCAGGTCGGGGTGTCGGCGCTCGCCGCCGGACGTCACGGCATGCCGGCTGGGCACCGTGCCCACCCCGACGCGCAGCTGGAGGAACACGGGTGAATCCGCGCTCCGCGACCACAGCGGCGTCAAGCGGTTCTCGGCGATCTCGATCAGCGCCGATGGGTCAGGGTGGAGAAGCTCCACCACCCGCCGCTCCGCGTCGAGCAGGGCGGACATCTCCCGGCGGGCATCGTCGAGCGCCCGACCATGGGTGGCGCGGTTGCGGCGCTCCTCGCGTCGCCGCTGAACCACGTCGACGGCCATGTTCCCCAGCGCCATCGCCGGCCCGAACAGGCCGAAGAGGAGCATCGCGGGGCCCAGGAACCAGGCCATGAGGGCGCTGATCGGCAGCGGAATGAGCAGCATGGCCCACGGTACGGACACGCCACGTCCGAGGGTCGCCGCCGCTGGCACGTCGACCACGCGCGGGCGCGGGAGCGCGGTGTCCATCGGGGAGCGGTGCACGGCCAGGTGACCATGGCCGTCACCACGATGAACGGCCGGCTCCCATCGGGGCCCGGACCTCAGGGCCACGACGGTCGTGCCCAGCCGGATCAACGCGTCCGGGGCCAGATCGCACGAGTCGATGACCGGATCGCCGTTGACCTCGACCGGGTTGACGGCCGCACCGACGTCGAGCGAGACGCCGTCGCCCGACAGCGTCAACGTGGCGTGGTGGCGCGACAGGTGCGGGTCGTCGATCCGGACATCGACGGCCCCCCGCCCAATGGTGGTGGTACCCCACGCGAGCGGATGCACCCGGCCCGCGTCCGGTCCGGCCACCACCGCGACCTCGACAGGCGGACCGGCGGGGGAGGGCCGACCCAGCCGCTGCGAGACGAGGGTGCAGCCGTGCACCAGCGGGGCGTGCCCGACCCGCAGGTCGTCGAGGTCAGACTCGTCGCAGTAGAGCGACTGACCGGTTTCGATGTGGCCCGCCTCGGCCAGCGCCTCGACGATCTCGGAGCCCCGTGTGCCGGCCTCGCAGCGCAGCGTCAGCCCCACCGGGCGCTCCGGGTCGGCGACGAGAGTGAACCTCAACTGCATGGCTCGAACGCTAGGGGGATCCGTCGGTCGCGTGCGTTGTGTTGTCCACAGGGTCCTGACAGCCGGGGTTCACCAAGCGTTCATGACCTCCTCACCTGCGCGCTACCTACTCAGCAGGCGAAACCTCGGTGACCGCGGGAGGATGCTCACGGGCGTAAGCGCCTGTGGATAACCTGCGAGGCCGTCTCGGCGGCTGGTCTAGGTTGCTGCACGTCAAGGGCTGGGGTCGCCGGAAACGGCAAAGACACGACGAGGGGGAGCGAAGATGCAGGCGCTCGGCACGATCGAGGACGAGGTCCGGGAACTGATCCGGCGCAGCGGCGTCGACCCCGTCACCGACCCCCAGCAGGTCCACGCGCTCGTGGTGGACGCGGTGGCCGACTACGGCGACCGCGCGCTGCACGGCTCCCTGCCGACGCTGGGGGATCCGGCGCTCGCGGTCAAGGCCGTCATGGACGCGGTGGCCGGTTTTGGTCCGCTGCAGAAGTACTTCGACGATCCGCATGTCGAGGAGATCTGGATCAATTCACCCTCGGCCGTGTTCGTGGCTCGCCACGGTGCCGCTGAGTTGACGAACACGATCCTCACGGCGCAGCAGGTCCGCGACCTCGTCGAACGGATGCTCAAGGTCTCCGGCCGACGCATCGACCTGTCGTCACCGTTCGTCGACGCGGTGCTGGCCGACGGCAGCCGCCTGCACGTCACCATCCCGGACATCGCGCGGGAGCACTGGCTGGTCAACATCCGCAAGTTCATCGCCAAGGCGAACCACCTCAGCGACCTTGTCGACCTCGGGACCTTGACTCCGCAGGCCGGTCGATTCCTCGAGGCAGCCGTGGCCGCGGGGCTGAACGTGTTGGTCGCCGGCGGAACTCAGGCCGGCAAGACGACGCTCCTCAACTGCTTGGCTGCCGCCATCCCGGGCACGGAGCGGGTCGTCACCTGTGAAGAGGTGTTCGAACTCAAGCTGCCCCTGAGGGATGTCGCGGCCATGCAATGTCGCCAGCCCAACCTCGAAGGTGCCGGCGAGGTCCCGCTGCGTCGGCTCGTCAAGGAGGCCTTGCGCATGCGACCCTCGCGCATCATCGTCGGTGAGGTGCGCCAGGCCGAGAGCCTTGACCTGCTCATCGCGCTCAACTCTGGCTTGCCGGGCATGTGCACGATTCACGCGAACAGTGCCCGTGAGGCCGTCACCAAGATGTGCACCCTGCCGCTGTTGGCCGGGGAGAACGTCGGGGCACGCTTCGTGGTGCCGACCGTCGCCTCGTCGATCGACGTGGTCGTCCATACGGCGCTGGAGTCGGACGGCACGCGCCGGGTCCGCGAGATCGTGGCGCTTCCGGGTCGGGTCGAGGGAGATGTCGTCGAGATCGCCGACCTGTTCGTCCAACGCGGCGGCCGACTCGTCCGGGCCGACGGGTTCCCGCCCCACCTGGACCGATTCGAGCGGATCGGGTGCGACATCGTGTCCCTGCTCGGGCAGTCGGCGGCATGACCGGGCTGTTCCTCGGAGCGCTCCTGGGCACCGGTCTGTTCCTGGTGTGGTGGGCCTGCTGGGTGCAACCGGAGGTGCCGCGGGTGGGGTCACGCGGACGCATGCTCGATGCGCTGCGTGACGAGATCGCCCAGGCCGGGATGACCGGGGCCACACCCACCGGAGTCCTGACGGTCAGCGTCGTTCTCTTCGCCGTGGTCTTCCTCGGCTTCGTTGCCACCGTCAAGGTCGTCCCCATCGCGGCGTGCTTCGGGCTGATCGCCGCCGGCCTGCCCATCGTCATCATTCGCGGTCGCGCCAGGCACCGGCGCCATGTGCTCCGCGACCTCTGGCCGGACGCGGTCGACAACATCAGTTCGGCCGTGCGGGCCGGCTTGGCACTGCCTGAGGCGCTGGCCCAACTCGGGGTGCGTGGTCCGGTCGAACTGCGGCCCGCGTTCATCGCGTTCGGCGAGGACTACCGGGCGACCGGCCGGTTCCACGACTGCCTCGACCGGCTCAAGGAACGACTCTCCGACCCGGTGGCCGATCGCCTCATCGAGTCACTGCGCGTCGCCCGCGAGGTCGGCGGCACCGACCTCGGCAGTCTGCTGCGCACCCTCTCCAGCTTCCTTCGGGAGGACGCGCGCACCCGGGCCGAACTCGAGACCCGACAGGCCTGGACGGTCAACGCGGCCCGACTGGCGGTGGCGGCCCCGTGGATCGTGCTCGCCATGATGACGACGAGGCCCGACTCGATGGCCGCGTACGGCACGGTCACCGGAGTGCTCGTGCTCGCCATCGGCGGTGCGCTGACCGTGGTCGCGTACCAACTCATGCTGCGCATCGGTCGACTGTCCGAGGACGAGCGGGTCCTTCGATGAATCTCCCGCTGCTCTCGACCCACTGGTTCACGGGGCTGCTGCTGGGCGGACTCCTCGCCACCGGGCTGCTCCTCATCCTCCGCGGCGTGCCCTGGACACGTCGGATCACGCTGGCCGATCGCCTCGACCCCTACCTCCAGGACACCCCACGACCCTCCGGCCTGCTCACCGCCCACCGTCGTGAGGCGACGGGCCTGGCCGCCGCCGTGGCCCCGGTGATCACCGACCTCGCGCGCTGGGTCGAGCGGATCATGGGCGGAGCGTCGTCCGTGCGGCGGCGGCAGGAGCGCGCCGGTCTCGCGGCGGACGTCGATTCCTTCCGCGCCGAGCAGGTGCTCTGGGGGCTGGCCGGAGGAGCGATCGGTCTGATCGTCGGCCTCGTCGCCGTCGTGGGTCGCGGTGAGTCGGTCGTCATTGCACTCCTGATGACCGGGATCGGCATCGGGACCGGTGTCGCCGGCCGTGACTGGTACCTGAGCCACCAGGCCTCCGAGCGGGAGAGCCGCATGCTCGCGGAGTTCCCCACGGTGGCTGAGCTTCTCGCCCTGGCGGTCGCGGCCGGGGAGGGCGCCGTCGGCGCGCTCGACCGGGTCACCCGCCTCTCGCACGGCGAACTGTCGGGTGAACTCGCCCGCTGCTTGGCCGACGCCCGCGCCGGCGCGTCCCTCCCGGTGGCCTTGCAGGGACTGGCCGACCGCACCGGATTGGTCAGTCTGTCCCGATTCGTCGACGGCATGGTCGTCGCCGTCGAGCGCGGGACGCCGCTGGCCGACGTCCTGCGTGCCCAGGCGCAGGACGTGCGCGAGGAAGGCCGCCGACGCGTCATGGAGGAGGCCGGTCAGAAGGAGATCCTCATGATGATCCCGGTCGTCTTCATCATCCTTCCCGTCACGATCCTCTTCCTCGTCTTTCCCGGTTTCCAGATGCTCCGATTCACCCTCTGACGGCCGCCACCCGGTGTCCGCGACGACAAGAAAGGCACGACCGATGTACCACCTCATCCGCGTCCGCAACCGCCTCGCCGCCGCCCTGGACGCTCGCCTCTCCGGCGACCGCGAACGTGGCGACGTCCCCGGCTGGGTCCTGATCACCCTGATGACCGCCGGGCTGGTGACGATGCTCTGGGTCGTCGCCGACACCCAGCTCAAGTCGATGTTCACCGATGCCCTCTCGGGCGTGACCGGACCCTGATCCGGTCGTGCGCACAGCCAGGAGCGGACCCGCGGAGCGGTTCCACCACGGTCGGGATGACGGAGCGGCCGTGACCGACTTCGTCATGGTCGTTGGGCTGCTCATGTTCGTGTTCCTGGCCGTGCTCCAACTCGGTTTCGCGCTGCACGTGCGCAACACCTTGGTCTCGTGTGCCTCCGAGGGGGCTCGCTACGGCGCTCGAGCGGACTCCACACCCGCGCAGGGCACGGCTCGGGCCCGCGACCTCATCACGCGCTCGGTGAGCTCGGCCTACGCCGACAACATCAGCGCCTGGACGGAGACGACCTCCGGCGGAGTCGATGTCGTGGTCGTGCGTGTCCGGGCGCCGATTCCGGCCATCGGGCTCATCGGCGTCGGGGACCGCATCGACGTCACTGGCCGGGCCTATCTGGAGGGCACGTGAAGGCAACCCAACATTCCCGGGGCGGCGAGGACGGCTCGGTGGTGGTCGAGTTCGTCTTCCTCGGGCTCCTCCTCCTGATCCCCTTGACGTATCTCGTGCTGATGTTCGCGCGTCTGCAGGCGGGTACCTATGCGGTGACGCACGCCGCCCGGGAATCCGGTCGGGTGTTCATCGCCGCCTCCAGCCCGTCGGCCGAGGGTGCTGCGCGGGCTGCGGCCGAACTTGCCTTCGAGGATCAGGGATTCGGCGGCCAGGGCACGCTGACCATCTCCTGCGCCAGCCTGCCCTGTCTGCAACCCCAGAACCGCATCACCACCACGGCGCGGGTCCACGTGCCCTTGCCATTCATCCCCGCCGTGGCTCGTGACGTCATCCCGCTGGAAGTGCCGGTCAGCGCCGAGCACGTCACCGTCACCGATCAGTATCGGCGGTACTGACATGGCCGCCCACGACCCGGAGCATCGCCCGCACGAGCAGGGTCAGATCTCCGTCTTCATCCTCGGGCTGGCCGTGATCGCCGCGGTCGTCGCGTTCGGGGCTGCCGCGGTGACCTCGGCGCACATCTCGCGGATGCAACTCCTCGACGCCGCCGATGCTGCCGCGCTCGATGCCGCGGATGCGGGCGCCGAGGCTGCCTACGGCGAGGGCTTGGGTCGGGCATTGCCGTTGAGCGACGCCGTGGTGGTGCAGACGGCGAACACCTACCTCGCCGGACGCACCCGTCCCGCCCGGATGCGCGAATGGGGTGTGGCGCCGGGCACCGGGGCGCCCGATGGTGCAACCGCAGTCGTGCGCCTCACCGGGGTCGCTGAGCTCCCCTTCGTCGGTGGCATGCTCGACGGGCTCGGCGGCACCGTGACCATCACGGTCGAATCCCGGGCGCGCACCGTCATCGCCGGCCCGTGACCTCCCACGTCGAACGCGTCCAATAACAACGCTGTTATGATGAGAAGGTCTTGGACAGTCATGGATCACCCTGAGGCCAGGAGGGAGTATGACGCCCTGGATGCCAGGGACGCCGTTGCCGTGGACAACGCCGTCGCGAAACTGACGTTGTCTGGACCGCGCCTCGCGTACCCGCACAGCAGCAGCGTGCGTGGCGCGAACAAGCTCCGCGAACTGCGTCCGCGCGGGGGCAGAAGCGTCATCAGGCCGCTCTA
>NZ_BCRE01000117.1 GCF_001552435.1 Kribbia dieselivorans NBRC 106261 | reverse complement strand
TGGAGGTCGCGGGCGCCGATGCCGCCGCCGGCCCCGTGGCCGAGCACGAGCGTGCCCGGTGTCGGGGTCGCGGCGTCGAGCTGCGCGCGGTGGAGGTGGAGCCGACAGGGTCCGTACGCGGTGTCGACCTCGTGCACCTCATCGCTCACCTGACCCCCCGGCCGCGTGATGCTCATCCGATCACCTCGCCGGTCATCGGGTCGACGACCCCGACGAGGTCGGCTTCCGCGACCGGATCGAGCAACCGCGCTCCGTTGTTGCGTACCGCGTTCACCGCGGTCGAGATCGGGTGGGCGACGAACCGCCCCGGCGCGTGCGGCTGCAGCAGCGCCTCGACGGCCCGGCGATCGGTGGTCTCCGGGTCGAGCCATTCAGCCCAGTCACCGCGCTCCAGCACCAGCGGTTGCCGATCGTGGATGCGGTCCAGGCCCGGTTCGGCGGCGGTCGTGATGATGCTGAACGACGTCACCCAGGCGTTCGGGTCCTCCGGCGGCACGGAGCGGTCGCGCCAGAACTCGTACAGTCCACCGAACGCGAGCGTGGCGCCGTCGGCGCGTGAGACCGCGAAGGGCTGTTTGCGGGGCTTGCCCTTGGCGTCGGTGGCCGTCGGCGAGACCTGCCACTCGTACCAGGCCCGCGCCGGCACGATCGCGCGCCGGGTCAGTGCGGCCTTGGTGAACGCCCGCTTCTCGAAGAGCGACTCGGCGCGGGCGTTGATCATGCGCAGCCCGACCTTGGGCGTGTCGGCCCACGAGGGCACCAACCCCCACGTCAGCAGGCGCAACTGCCGGATCGCCGTTTCCTCCCCCTTCCCCTCCACTTCCCCTCGCCGAGTGATGGATCCGCGTGGGCTATCGGACGGGATAGGGGACGCGGATCCATCATTCGACGGGTGGGGGCGGCGCGTCAGGACCACCGGCGCGAGCTTCGTCGGAGCCATGTTGTAGTCGGCGCCGGCCGGCGGGGGATCCTGCGGCGCGCTCAGGAGGGAGCGCACCGGGTCGGTGTGGTGGTCCTCGTCAACCTCGAACTCCTCAATGAGTTCATCGGGATTGGCCGTGGCTGCATATCGTCCGCACACCCTTTCACCCTACGGTGCCGGCCACCTCCCCCGGGCGTCGGCGGAAACGTCTACGGTATGAGGGCAACCAACCGAGCGAGGAGAACCGCATGTCCCTCATCCGCCGCGTGGCCCGACCGATGCTGGCCGCCATGTTCGTCGTGGGAGGTCTGGACCAGCTGCGCAACCCCGGCAGCAAGGTCGAGGGTGCCCGCCCGCTCGTGACCAAGCTGGCCGACGTCTCCGGCCAGGAGCCGGACGTCGAGCTCGCCGTGCGCGCCAACGGCACCGCCATGGTCCTCGGCGGAGCCCTGCTCGGCACCGGCTTCGCGCCGCGACTGGGGGCGACGATCCTCGTCGGCAGCCTGCTGCCCACGACGATCTCCGGCCACCCGTTCTGGTCGATCGACGACCCGCAGCAGCGCACGGTCCAGCGCATCCAGTTCCTCAAGAACACCGGTCTGCTCGGGGGTCTGCTCCTGGCCGTCGTCGACACCGAGGGCAAGCCCGGCCTGAAGTACCGCGCCGGCATGGTCAGCGACTCGGTGGAGCGCAACGTCAAGCAGACCCGCAAGGAGGCGCGGCGCGCGGCCAAGACGGCCCGCCGCGAGGCCAGACTTGCCGCGGCCCAGGCGCGCAATGCCATCAGCTGACTGGACCTCCCCGGTGGCACGAGGCCCGGTCGACGCGACCGTGGTGCTGCCGGGGAGCAAGAGCCTGACCAACCGGTACCTCGTGTTGGCCGCGCTGGCCACCGCCCCCTCCCGGATCCGGCGCCCGCTGCACTCGCGCGACACCCTGCTCATGGCGCAGGCGCTGCGTGATCTCGGCGCCGGGGTCGAGGACGCCACCTCGACCGGAGCGGGCGTCGCCGACTGGATCGTCACCCCGGCCACGCTGCGCGGTCACACGCGGATCGACGTGGGGCTGGCCGGCACGGTCATGCGATTCCTCCCGCCGGTCGCGGCGTTGGCCTCCGGCCCGGTCGAGTTCGACGGTGATCCGCAGGCGCGGGTCCGGCCGATGGGCCCGGTGCTGCAGGCACTGCGTGACCTGGGTGCCCAGGTCGACGATGGCGGTCGCGGCACGTTGCCCTTCACCGTCGGCGGTACCGGAGCGGTGCCCGGCGGCGAGGTCGTCATCGACGCCTCCGCGTCGAGCCAGTTCGTCTCCGCGCTCCTCCTCGCCGGGGCGCGCTTCGAGCACGGCGTGACCGTGCGCCACTCCGGAGCGCCGGTGCCGAGCCTGCCGCACATCGAGATGACCGTGGAGGTCGTGCGCGATGCCGGTGGCGTCGTCGACGACTCCGAGCCGAACGTGTGGCACGTCGAGCCGAGCAGCCTCAACGCCCTCGACGTGGCCGTCGAACCCGACCTGTCCAACGCCGGCGCGTTCCTGGCCGCGGCCCTGGTCACCGGCGGGCGGGTGCACGTGCCCGACTGGCCGCAGTGGACCACCCAGGCCGGCGATGCGCTGCGCGAGATCCTCACGCAGTTCGGCGCCATGGTGACGTTGGACCGCGCCGGGCTGACCGTCACCGGCAGCCGGGCGGGCGCGTACCCGGGTCTGGACATCGACCTGCACGACGTCGCCGAGCTCACCCCGGTCGTCGTGGCCCTGGCCGCGTTGGCCGATTCACCGAGCACGATCCGGGGCGTGGCGCACATCCGTGGGCACGAGACCGATCGGTTGGCGGCCCTGGCCACGGAGCTCAACCGCCTCGGCGGCGACGTCACGCAGACGCCGGACGGGCTGGTCATCCGCCCGAGGACGCTGCACGGCGGGCTGTTCCACACCTACGCCGACCACCGCATGGTCATGGCCGCCGCGGTGCTCGGGCTGGCCGTGCCCGGCGTCGTCGTGGAGGACGTGCAGACCGTGGCGAAGACGCTGCCGACCTTCGTCGACCTCTGGGCCGGGATGCTGGCCGGCACCGCGCAGACCTCCGCCGTCTCGGCCGGGGAGTCGCGTCGGTGAGCCGTCTGGCGGGGCGGTACGACGAGGACGATGTGCGGGTTCGCCCGAACCGTCGGGGGTCACGCCCCCGCTCGAAGGACCGCCCCGCCCACGAGGAGGCCGTGCCCGGTTTCGTCACCGCCGTCGACCGCGGCCGATGGACCGTGCTCGTCGAGGCCGCCGGCAAGGGAAGGAACGCCCAACCCGAACGCACCGTCACCGCCATGCGGGCCCGGGAACTCGGCCGCAAGGGGATCGTCGTCGGCGACCACGTCGGGCTCGTCGGCGACACCTCCGGCAGCCCCGACGCCCTGGCCCGGATCGTGCGGGTCGAGCCACGACGCTCCGTGCTGCGTCGCACCGCCGACGACACCGACGCCGTCGAGCGCGTCATCGTCGCGAACGCCGACCAGATGGTCATCGTCTCGGCGTTGGCCAACCCCGAGCCACGTCCGCGCCTCATCGACCGGTGTCTCGTGGCGGCCTACGACGCCGACCTCGATCCGCTGCTCGTGCTGACCAAGGCCGACCTCGTCGACCCGGCCGACTTCCTGGCCAACTACGCCCCGCTGGAGGTGCCGTACGTCGTCACCTCCAGCGACGACGACTTCTCCCTCGGCCTGGACGAACTGCGCGATCGGCTCACCGATCGGATCAGCGTCCTGGTCGGGCACTCGGGGGTCGGCAAGTCGACGCTCGTCAACGCGCTCGTGCCCGGCACCGACCGCGCCACCGGCGATGTCAACGATGTCACCGGGCGCGGTCGACACACGTCCACCTCGGCGGTCGCGCTGCCCCTGGCCAATGGCGGGTGGGTCATCGACACCCCGGGCGTGCGCAGTTTCGGGCTCGCCCACGTCGATCCGGATCGGATCATCGAGAACTTCCCCGACCTGAGCCCCGGCACCGCGAACTGCCCCCGCGGCTGCACCCACGACGAGGAGGAGTGTGCCCTCGACGCGTGGGTCGAGGGTGGCCATGCCGGCCCGGCCGGCCCGTCGCGGTTGGCCTCGCTGCGCCGTCTGCTCGCCAGTCGAACCGAGGGTCGCGAGGAGCACCGCCGCGAAGAGCGCTAGCGTGAGCGGCGTGACGACCCTCTACGACGACGACCTCCGTCTCGCCCACGTGCTTGCCGACGCCGCCGAGCGCGTGGCCATGGAACGGTTCCAGGCCGCTGACCTGCACGTCGAGACCAAGCCCGACCTCACGCTGGTCAGCGACGCCGACAAGGCCGTCGAGGAGTTGATCCGCGGCCAACTCAAGCGCACCCGCCCCCGCGACGCCATCGTCGGTGAGGAGTTCGATCCCACCGGAGCCTCGAACCGCCAGTGGATCATCGACCCGATCGACGGCACCCACAACTTCGTGCGCGGGGTGCCCGTCTGGGCGACGCTCATCTCCCTCGTCGTCGACGGCGATCCGGTCGTCGGGCTGGTCTCGGCGCCGGCCCTGGCCCG
>NZ_BCRE01000116.1 GCF_001552435.1 Kribbia dieselivorans NBRC 106261 | reverse complement strand
CCCTGGCCCGCCGCTGGTGGGCCGCGGCCGGCTCCGGGGCGTGGACCGGGCGCTCGTTGGCGCAGGCCCGCGCGATCAAGGTCTCCGGGGTCACCGAGATCGCCAACGCCTCGATCTCCTCCTCGAGCATCGACGAGTGGCGCACGGCCGGCCGCGCTCGCGGGTATCTGCAGATGACCTCCGACGCGTGGCGGGACCGGGCCTACGGCGACTTCTGGTCGTACATGCTCGTCGCCGAGGGCGCGGTGGATGTCGCCGCCGAACCGGAGCTCGAGGTGTACGACATGGCTGCACTCGTGCCGATCGTGCGTGAGGCCGGTGGGCGCTTCACGTCACTGGACGGGGTCGAGGGCCCGTGGGGTGGCAACGGCGTCGCCACGAACGGGCGGCTGCATGACGAGGTGCTCACGCGGCTCGCGCCCGACGCCTGACCGCGCTCCGCCTGACGCGCCGAGTGGTCAATCCTTGCGACGTAACTTCGAGTTACGTCGCAAGGATTGACCACTCGGCGCAGGTGATGCGGCGGATTCAGTTGGGTACGACCGTGACGTCACCGCGACCGAGCGCGCGAACCGCGTCGGCGTGGTCGGCGGCGTCACCGACGATGACGACGGTCCACTCCCCCGGCGCGATCCACGCCCGCCACGCGGCATCGAGATCAGCGACGCCCAGCGCCCGGATCCGACGCAGGTTGTCCGAGGTGAACGTGCTCGACAGGCCCTCCAACGCCAATCCGGCCGCCTCGTCGGCGATCGCACCGGCCGTGTCGTACCGGCCGGGCGCGGTCTTGGCCAGGTAGTCGACGCCGGCGCCGCGTTCGGCCTCCGAGAATCCGTCCAGCCCGCCCTCGAGGATGTCGAGCAGTTCGCGCACCGACTCCGCGGTCGCGTCCGCGCGCACCGAGCCGTGGGTCAGGAACTGCCCGCCCCGAACCCGCGGGCGGAACGTCGAGCGGATCCCGTAGGTGTAACCGCGCTCCTCGCGCAGCACCGCGTCGATCCGCGCGGTCGGTGACCCGCCGACGAGGTAGGCGAGTACGGGGAACGGCGCCCACGCCTCCTCGACCTGCCGGTCCGGGCCGAGGCAGCCGACGATGAACTCGGACTGCACCGAACCCGGTCGGTCGACGAACACGATCCGGGTGCGGTCGGCGGCGGTCTGCGGCGGGGCGGTGATGACGTCGCGTGGCGCGGCGTCGGGGTTCTCCCACGCACCCACATGCTCGGCCAGCAGCGCGTCGATGTCGATCCCGGTCAGGTCTCCGGCGACGACGACGGCAGCGCCGGCCGGGGCCATATGCCGGCGGTGGAAGTCGAGTACGTCCTCGCGGGTGATCGCGGCCACCGATTCGTGGGTGCCGCCGCTGGGTCGGGAGATGCGTTCGGAGGCGTCGTAGAACGTCGCCGCGAACTCGCGCGCGGCCCGGTGGGGGGCGCTGGCCCGCTCCTGCTCGATCTCGGCGAGCCGGGTGCGCACCAGTCGCGCCACGTCGTCGGCGGCGAGGTCCGGCTGCGTGACGGCCTCCATCATCAGGGCCAGCGCATCCCCGAGCCGGCGGGCCGGTACGTCCATGTCGATGCCCAGCCCCGCTTCGGTCATCGCGGCGCCCATGGCCATGCCGGTCTGCTCCATCTGCTGGGCGAACGACTGCCCCGGATGCGCCGCGGTGCCCTCGTCGAGCAACCGACACATCAGCGCCGCGACGCCCTCGATGCGCTCCGGCTCGGAGCGCAGCGGCAACGGGATCGAGGCCCGCACCGAGATGACGTACTGGCCCGGCACGTCGTGGACGACCGCCTGCATGCCGTTGGCGAGGGCGAAACTGCGCGCCGACGGGAAGTTCCAGTCCGCCGGCGGGCCGATGACCGGTCGGGCCGGCGCGCCGGTCGTGCTCTGCGCGGCCTCTCGGGTGTGCTCCAACCGCATGTCAGCGTCCTTCCACGGTGTCGGTGGCCACGTCGGCCACACCATCGCCGGCCACACCGGCCGCGGCCAGGGCCCCTTCGGCCGGCTCACCCGCCCGGTCGGCTGTGGCCGGGCGCGCTCGGTAGGTCACCACCGCCCGCTGGTGCCCGCGCAGCCAGGTGCGCGCCACCTCACCGACCCGCGTCGCGGTGATCTCGCCCAACCGGTCGAGGAACGTGTTGATGTACTGCGCGTCGTGGTGCAGCGTCGCGAAGTGGCTGATGATGTCGGCGCGATCGTCGTTGGCGGCCAGGGCGGTGAGCCATCCGCGCTCCGACTGGGCCAGCACCGCCTGCATCTCGGCCTCGGTCACGCCCTCGGCGCCGAGCCGCTCCAACTCCTCGACGACGGCGTTCTCGACCTGCGCCACGTCCTGTCCGTCGGCGATGTCGACGATGACCAGGCCCAACGAGACTCCGTCGATCAGACCCATCGCGGCGGTGTGCACGCTGTTGGCCATCTCGTCGCCGCGCACGAGGCGGGTCTCGAGGCGCGAGGTCGTCAGGCCGCCGAGGACGTCCAGGGCGATCGACGTCGCCAGGTACTCACTGCCGCCCTCGGCGGGGAGCCGGAAGGCGAGGTAGAGCCGGTCGTTGGGCACGTCCTCGACCCGCTCGAGCCGCACCGGATGGGACAGCGGCGGCAACTGGGGCAACCGCGGCCGCTGGTCCGTCGCCGAGCGCGGCAGGTGCCCGAAATGCTTCTTCACCAACGCGAATCCGTCTTCGGGGGTGACGTCGCCGACGAGTGTGAGGACCGAGTTGTTCGGGCCGTAGTACTGCTTGTAGAAGGTGTGCACATCGAGGAGGAGCGCGGCGTCGAGGTCCTCCATCGAGCCGATCGTCGGGTGGTGGTAGGGGTGGCCGGCGGGGAAGATCGTCGCGTAGACGTCGGACAGCGCGTGACCGTAGGGCACGTTGTCGTAGCGCTGCCGTTTCTCCTCCTTGACCACGTCGCGCTGGTTGTCGAGATTGGCCTGGTTGACCGCCTCGAGCAGGTGACCGTGCCGGTCGGCCTCGAGCCACAGGGCCAGTTCGAGCGCGCCGGTGGGCACGGTCTCGAAGTAGTTCGTGCGGTCGAACCAGGTGGTCGCGTTGAGTCGCCCACCCTCGGCCATCAGGGCGGAGAAGTGTTCACCCGAGGCGACGTTGGCCGATCCCTGGAACATGAGGTGCTCGAAGAGATGCGCGAAGCCGGTGCGCCCGGGTGACTCATGCCGCGATCCGACATTGACCCAGATGTTCACCGTGACCGTCGGAACGCGATGGTCGGGTTGGATGACGACACGCAGCCCGTTGGTCAGGGTGCGCTCGTGGATCGCGTAGTCGAGCGGCATGGGCTTGACCCTACTCGCGCAAACCGGCGCACTCAGCGGTTATCCATCGATCATCGGTTTTGGGTGTGCCGGTTCTCGGTCGGTGGGTTTCGGTGTGCAGGTTTCGGGTTGGCCGCCGCACCGCAGGTCGCGCCCGGGCGGGAACGAGCGAAACCCCGCGACACTCTGCGGAGCGTCGCGGGGTTCGGTCGAACGGGATCGGATCAGGCCGCCGGGTCGGTGGTCCGCTTCGCCGGCGCAGGGGCGGCGTCCTGGTCACCCTCACGATCGCCGGGCACGCGCGGCAGGTCCGGCATCGCCTCGTCCCACCCGAGTCGCTCGATGATGTTGCGGGCATACACCTGCTGTGCCGTGGTGGTGCGCTCACTGCGCGCATTGCCCAGGAAACTGACCGCCCAGTGGAGCAGCGTGGTGATCTGGTTCTTGAACCCGATGATGAAGACGAGGTGCACGGCCAGCCACATCAGCCACGCGAAGAAGCCGCTGAACTTCATCTTGCCGATGCTCGCGACTGCCGAGAACCGGCTGATCGTGGCCATCGAGCCCTTGTCGTAGTACGAGTAGGGCTCGGTCGACGGGGTGCCGTCGAGACGGGCGCGGATGAGCTTGACCGCGTGGCGACCGCCCTGGATGGCGTTCTGAGCGACACCGGGGTACGTGTTCAGCGAGATCATGTCGCCGACGACGTACACCTCGGGGTGGCCCGGCAGGGTGAGGTCGGGGTTGACGAGCACGCGCCCGGCGCGGTCGGTCTCGGCTCCGGACTGGTCGGCGACCATCTTGCCCAGCGGCGAGGCCTGCACACCGGCAGCCCAGACCTTCGTGTACGACTCGATGCGACGCTCGGTGCCGTCGGCGTCCTTGACCGTCAGACCGGTCGCGTCGACGTCGGTGACCATGACGCCGGTCTCGACGTCGACGCCCATGGATTCGAGTTGACGCTGGGCCTTGGTGCCGAGTTGACCGAAGCTCGGCAGCACCTGCGGAGCGCCGTCGACGAGCAGGATCCGGGCCCGGGTCGGGTCGATCTTGCGGAACTCGTCCTTGAGCGTGCGCTGCGAGAGTTCGGCGATCTGGCCGGCCATCTCGACGCCGGTCGGGCCGGCGCCGACGACGACGAACGTCATGAGCCGGTCGATCTCGGCCGGGGTGGAGGCGAGTTCGGCCAACTCGAAGGCACCGAAGATGCGGCCGCGGAGCTCGAGCGCGTCGTCGATGGTCTTCATGCCCGGGGCGAACTCGGCGAAGTGGTCGTTGCCGAAGTATGACTGGCCGGCACCGGCGGCAAGGATGAGCGAGTCGTACTCGGTCACGGTCTCGCGGCCGACGATCGACGAGGTCACGGTCCTGGCGGTCAGGTCGATGTCGGTGACGTTGCCCAGCAGCGTGCGGGTGTTGGAATTGCGACCCAGCACGTCACGCGTCGGCGGGGCGATGAGGCCCTCGGAGAGGATGCCGGTGGCCACCTGGTAGAGCAGCGGCTGGAAGAGGTGGTGCTGGGTACGCGAGATGAGGGTGACGTCGACGTTGTCGCGGCGCAGCGCCTTGGCGGCGAAGAGGCCGCCGAAACCGGACCCGATGATCACCACGCGGTGGCGGGGGGCAACGGCGTGGCCGTTCTGAGCGGACTGGTTCATGGGATCCATGGTCTCAGGATTGCCCGGGGATGTGTGTACCACGTGGCGTGGCGGCGCGAGAGCGGGCTCCCCGGGCCGCTGTCCGCCCCCGCCCAGGCACCGGTGTCACGAGTGCGTCTGCGCCTCGCGATCGGCCATCTGAGGCGTCTCGAGTTGGAACGTCGAGTGCTCGATGGACACCTCGAAGTGCTCGGCGACGCATGACCGCAGGGTGTCGAGGATCTGCGGCGCATGCCCGTCCTCAAAGCAGGTCGGGTCGACGACGACGTGGGCGGTGATGATCGGCAGCCCGGTCGCAACGGTCGAGGCGTGCAGGTCGTGCACGTCGTGGACGTGGTCCAGCGCGAGCATGTGCGCCCGCACCTGATCGAGGTCCAGCCCGGCGGGAGTGAACTCGAGCAGCACGCGGGAGGACTCGCGCAGCAGGTGGAAGGCGCGCGGCACGATGAGCGCGGCGATGAGCAGACCGGCCACGGCATCGGCCTGGCGCCACGCCGTCGTGTCCATGACGATCGCCGCCGCGATGACCCCGACCGAGCCGAGTGCGTCGTTCATCGCCTCGAGGAACGCCGCGCGGAGGTTGAGATTCGCCGAGCGAGCCGAGGTCAGCACGAGGATCGCGACGAGGTTCCCGGCGAGCCCGACGACACCGAAGATGAGGAGTTCGGTGCTGGGCACCTCTGGCGGCGACGACAGCCGCTTGAGCCCCTCCACCACGGCGTAGACCCCGACGACGAGCAACAGGGCGGCCTGGACGAACGCCGCGACGACCTCCACCCGGCGAAAGCCCCAGGTGCGCCGCGACGAGGCCGGTCGCAGCACGAGATGCGCGGCGAGCAAGGCCACCCCCAGCCCGGTGGCGTCCGTGAGCACGTGCGCGGTGTCGGTGAGCAACGCGAGGCTGCCGGTCAGGTAGGTGCCGACGGCCTGGACGAGCAGCACGCCGACCGAGATGGTGAAGGCAATGCCCAGGACGCGTCGGTGGTCACCCGGGAGGGGTGAATGGCCGTGATCGTGCCCCAGCCCCACGACTCTCCTCCTGTGTGTCGACCGATGTCAGCGGTCTGGGCAGCCTACCGATTGCGGTGGCGACCGGCGTCAGGACAGGGTGAGGAAGAGTTTCTCCATCGTCGCCTGGTCCTCCTGCGAGATGCCGTCCGGCGACTTCAGGCACTCGCGCATGCCGGAGGACACGATGGCGAAGCCGGCCTTGTCGAGGGCGCGGTTGACGGCGGCGAGCTGATTGACGACATCGCGGCAGTCACGCCCCTCCTCGATGAGGCGGATGACGCCGCCGAGCTGCCCCTGGGCGCGGCGCAGCCGGTTGATGACCGGCGTCATGTCGTCGGGGTTGAGCGTGACCATGATCAGTTCCTTCGTTCGAGAGTGCGTGGTGCACACGTTTGACGATATACCCCCGTGGGTACTACCGTGGCGCACGACATCAGGATACCCCCAGGGGTATGAATCGAACCAAGGAGTTTCCCATGTGCCGTCCCGTTGCCTGCACCACCTGTGGCAAGACGACCTGGGCCGGCTGCGGCCAGCACGTCGACCAGGTCATGGCCCGCGTCCCGGCCGCCGACCGGTGCCGCGGTCACGAGAACGCCCAGGTCGGCTCGGCCGCAGCGTCGAACTCGTTCGGAGCGACGTTCTCGCGCCTGTTCCAGCGCTGAGCAGAGTGCCGGCCGGGGTTGATCAGCTCACGGCCTTGAGCCCGGCCACCCCGCCGATGATCATCGTCAGGAAGACGATCTTGGCCGGGCTGATCGACTCAGCGCCGGTGGCCATGCCCACCACGACGGTCAACGTCGCTCCGATGCCCACCCACACGGCGTAGGCCGTGCCGACCGGCAGCGTGCGCAGCGCATACGACAGACCGACCATGCTCAGCGTCACCGCGACGAGGAACACGAGCGAGGGCATCAACCGGGTGAACCCCTTCGACTCCGACAACGCGAGCGCCCAGGCGGCCTCGAGCATGCCGGAGAGGATGAGAATGAGCCACGCCATGACGGACCTCCCTGGCCGTCTTGTCGCGCTCCGGGTACGGCTCCCTCGTCCGGGACCTCGATGTGGGGTCTGACGAGAACGATCTCACACACCGGCGGCCGGCAGATGCCCTGCCGGAGTCTCGCGACTGCCGGAGTCTCGCGACTGCCGGAGTCCCGCGACTGCCGGAGTCCCGCGACAGCCGGAGCCACGCTCACGCGCCCATGTGTGGGTACCGATAGTTCGTCGGCGGCACGAACGTCTCCTTGATGGTCCGCGGCGAGGTCCACCGCAGCAGGTTGGCCATCGTGCCGGCCTTGTCGTTCGTGCCCGAGGCCCGCGCGCCACCGAACGGCTGCTGCCCCACGATGGCTCCGCTCGGTTTGTCGTTGATATAGAAGTTGCCGGCCGCGAACCGCAGTTCGTGACTCGCCCAGGCGATGGCCGCGCGGTCCCGGGCGATCACCGATCCGGTCAGGGCGTAGGGCGCGGCCGACTCGAGTTGCCGCGTCACGGTCTCGAAGTCCGGATCGTCGTACACATGGACCCCCAGGAGCGGCCCGAAGAACTCGCGCGTGAAGAGCTCGTCGGTGGGGTCGGTCCCCTCGACGACGGTCGGGCGGATGAACCAGCCGTCGCTCGCATCGCGCTGCCCGCCCACGAGAACCCGCAGACCATCCACCGACTCGGCGCGCGTGAGCGCCGCGTCGACCTTGGCGAACGCGCGGTCGTCGATGAGCGCGCCGGTGAAGTTCGCCGGGTCCTTCGGCGAGCCGACCGGGATCGCCTCGATCTGCCCGAGCAGGTCGTCGCGCATCGCGGTCCACAGCGTGCGCGGCAGGTAGGCCCGCGAGGCGGCCGAACACTTCTGACCGGAGTACTCGAACGCGCCCCGGATCAGCGCGGTCGCCACGACCTGCGGGTCGGCGGAGGGGTGCACGAGCACGAAGTCCTTGCCGCCGGTCTCCCCGACCAACCGCGGATACCCGCGGTACTGGCCGATCCGCCCTCCGACCTCACCCCAGAGATGCTGGAACGTCGCCGTCGATCCGGTGAAGTGGATGCCCGCCAGGTCGGGGTCGGCGAGCAGCACGTCGCTGACGGCCAGGCCGTCGCCGGGGAGCAGGTTGATCACACCCGGCGGCAGGCCCGCCTCGATGAGCAACTCCATCGTCAGGTGGGCGGCGAGCTGCTGGGTCGGGCTGGGTTTCCAGATGACGGTGTTGCCCATGAGCGCCGGGGCGGTCGGCAGATTGCCGGCGATCGCGGTGAAGTTGAACGGCGTGATCGCGTAGACGAACCCCTCCAAGGGCCGATGGTCGGTGCGGTTCCACACGCCCGGAGCGCTGTGGTGCGGCTGCTGCGCGACGAGCTCCTTGGCGAAATGGACGTCGTAGCGCCAGAAGTCAATGAGTTCGCAGGCTGCGTCGATCTCGGCCTGGAACGCGGTCTTGCCCTGGCCGAGCACGGTGGCGGCGTTGAGCCGTTGCCGCCACGGGCCGGAGAGCAGTTCGGCGGCCCGCAGGAACACCGCGCTCCGCTCGTCGAGGTCGAGGTCGCGCCAAGCGGGAGCGGCCTCCTTCGCCGCAGCGGCAGCGGCCTTCGCGTCGGCCTGGGTCGCGTTGTGCAGCACCCCGAGCACCTGCTGGTGCGCGTGCGGTTGCACCACCTGGATCGGTTCCCCGCCCCCGGGCCGCCACTGCCCGCCGATGTAGGCGCGCAGGTCGTGCGAGTGCGCCTCGAGGGTGGTGATGGCGTCGGCGAGTTCGGCACGTTCGGCCGAACCGGGCGCGTAGGTGAGCACGGGCTCGTTGTACGGCGCCGGTGCTGCGGTGATCGCGTCCATGGGGGTCCACTCCTTCGTGGTGGTGGGTGTGGCGTCAGACGGGATCACTCCAGTGTGCTCCCGTGCGTCGCGCATCGGGCAGGATCGTGGAGGCCCAACCCCGAGGCCTACAGTCAGTGGACAGAATGGGCGTGCCGCACCGAGCACCCTCGCTGCGCCGCGACCGCGATCAGGAGTGACACCGTGGACATCCCCGCACCTGCCCCCGACCACCCGACCCAGACCGGCCCCCTCGCCGGCCTGAAGGTCTACGAGATCTCCGCCTTCGTGGCGGCGCCGCTCGGTGGCATGACCCTGGCCCAACTGGGCGCCGACGTCGTGCGGATCGACCCGCTCGGCGGCGCCGCGGACTCGGGTCGGTGGCCGTTGGCGGCCTCGGGCACGAGCCTGTACTGGGCCGGGCTGAACAAGGGCAAGGAGTCGCTGACCGTCGACTTCCGGTCCGAACGTGGCCGAGAGCTCATCCACGACCTCGTCGCGCAGGCCCCGGCCGGGAGCGCCGTCGTGCTGACCAACGCGGTCGGGCGCGACTGGCTGTCGTACGAGGCCTTCGCCGCGCGTCGGCCCGATGTCATCCACGTGCAGGTGCAGGGCTCCAGCGACGGCAGCCCGGCCGTCGACTACACCGTCAACGCCGGCGTGGGCTTCCCGCTGGTCACCGGGCCACAGGCCCTGGCCGACCCGGTCAACCACGTGCTCCCGGCGTGGGACATCGCCTGCGGCCTGTACGCCGCGCTCGGCGTCAGCGCCGCGCAGGTCGGGCGGTTGAACACCGGCCGGGGCGAGAAGATCACCGTCGCCCTGACCGATGTGGCGTTGGCCATGGCCGGCAACCTCGGGTTCCTCGCCGAGGCGCAGGTCAACGGCGTCCAGCGCGACCGCATCGGCAACTACCTCTACGGTGGGTTCGCCCGTGACTTCGTCTGCGCCGACGGCGAGCGCGTCATGGTCGTCGCGCTCACCCCGCGACACTGGCGCGACCTGCTGCGGATCACGCAGATGCACGCACCGGTCGAGGCACTCGAGGGCGCGCTCGGGGTCGACTTCACCAAGGAGGACGACCGCTTCGAGTACCGCGAGGTGCTGGCGGGGTTGTTCGAGCGGTGGTTCCGGGCGCACCCGCGGGCCGAGGTCATCGCCCAGCTCGACGGCACCGCGCTCCTGTGGGCGCCGTACCGCACGTTCGGGCAGGCCGTCGAACACCTGCAGGAACACCCGAACCCGCTGATGAGTGTCATCGACCAGCCCGGTGTCGGGTCCCATCTCGCGCCCGGCATCCCGGCCCGACTGCACTCCGCTCCGGGGCCGGCCGTGCCCGCCCCGGTCATCGGTGGTGACGGCGACCGGGTGCTGCAGCGGGAGTTGTCGCTCTCGCCGGACCAGATCGACGGTCTCATCGCCGACGGGGTGCTCGAGGTACCCGGGCGAGCGGCCGCGACGGGCGGTGCGGCACAGTGAGCGACGTGAACACACCGAGCGACGTGAATGCTGCCAGCCCCGTCCGTGGACCGTGGTTCGACGAGCTCGAGGTCGGAGCGGTGTTCGACCAGGCCCCGCCGGTGACGATCACCGAGGGAATGGCCGCACTCCACCACGGGATCGTCGGCAACCGGCTGCGCCTCGCGCTGGATCACGGGCTCGCCGCGGCGGTGACCGGCACGCCGGGTCTCGTGTCGCCGGCGTTGGTGTGGGACGTCTCGATCGGCCAGTCGACCGGCGCGACGCAGAAGGTTCGTGCGAATCTCTTCTACCGCAACCTGCGGTTCCTGCGGTTCCCGCGCCTCGGCGACACGCTGCGGACCGTGACCACCGTCGATGCGCTGCGCGGCAACACGCCCAAGCCGGGGCGGCCGCGGACCGGAATGGCGGCGTTGCACATCGTCACCACCGACCAGGACGACAACCCGGTGCTCGACTACTGGCGGTGCGCGATGCTCCCGGCGTCACCGGGGCACGAGGGCGACCTGCCCGCCGACGACCTGTCGACCATCGGGGTCGTGGCGGAGCCGAGTGAGCTCACCACGGCGATCGCCGACTGGGACCTCGCGTCGTACCGGGCGTCGTTGCCGCCGGCGGCCGGCGTCGAGGTGGGGCAGGTGTGGGAGGTCGACGGGGCCGACGTCGTCTCGTCGGCACCGGAGCTGGCACGACTGACGGGCAACCTCGCCGCGGTGCACCACGACGCGCACCGCGCCGGCGGGCGGCGACTCGTCTACGGCGGGCACACCATCGGGCTGGCGCTGCACCACCTGACGCGGGCGTTGCCGTCGATGGTGACGGTGCTCGCGTGGCATTCGTGTGACCATCTCGCGCCGGTGCACGAGGACGACGCGCTGACGTCGACCGTCGAGGTCACGGCGGTGCGCGAGGTGGCCGTGGTGGGGCAGTCGCTCCCGGTCCGGATCGCCGATGTGCGGGTCGTCACCTCCGCGGCCAGTGGCGCGAGCGCCGGTGCCGACAGCGTCACGCGCACCCCGGTGCTCGACTGGCACCTGTCGGTCGCCCTCCCCTGACCCGCGCGGTTCCCCGCTGTCTCCCCCGCGGTTCCCCGCCGCCTCCCCCACTGCCTCCCCCGCGGTTCGAGGTATGAGCGACCGTTACAGCGGTCGCTAATACCTCGAACCGCAGAGGGGGAACCCGGTGGGAGGGGGTCAGTCGCCGAGGGCCACCACGTCGCCGATGACGATGATCGCCGGCGGGTTGACGCCCTGGGCCACGATGTCCTCGCCGAGCCGGCCGAGGGTGGTCCGCACCACCTGCTGGGTCGGCAGCGCGCCATCGGCGACCACGGCGACGGGCTGAGCCTCGTCGCGTCCGGCCGCGATCAGCGCTCCGGCAATCGCCCCGGCGTTCTCGACCGCCATGAGCAGCACAAGCGTGCCGCGCATCGCGGCGACGGCGTCCCAGTTGACGAGGCTGTCGGCGTGACCGGGCGGAATGTGCCCGCTCAGCACGGTGAACTCGTGCACGACGCCGCGGTGCGTGACCGGGATCCCGGCCAGCGCCGGCACGGAGATCGACGACGACAGCCCGGGGATGACGCGCACCGGGATGCCGGCCTCCTGCAGCGCCAGCACCTCCTCGAAGCCGCGCCCGAAGACATAGTTGTCGCCGCCCTTGAGACGCACGACCTTCTTGCCGGCCTGGGCCTGCTCGATGAGGATCCGGTTGATGTCCTCCTGCGCGGTGAACCGGCTGCGCGGCACCTTCGCGACATCGATCAACTGCACCGTCGGCGACAACTGCGCGAGCAGTTCGCGCGGGGCGAGGCGGTCGGTGACGACGACGTCCGCGCCGAAGAGTGCCTTGAGCCCGGCGACGGTGATGAGGTCGGGGTCCCCGGGACCGCCGCCGACGAGGGTGACACCGCGGAAGTCGGCAGGTTCAAGACGGATGGTCGCATCGGGCATGGACGTCATTGTGCAAGCCACGTCAACCCGGCGTCGATTCGGGCCACCGCGCCGTTGGTCACCTCCACCCAGTCCGCCTCGTGGGGCTGCTGCCCGCGCAGGTACGCCACCGCCAGGCGGATCGCGTCGCCGTGGGAGACGAGAATGGTTGCGTGCGCAGGGTGGGTCGCCCGGGCGGAGCTCGGTGCGGCTCGGTCGCTGGGCGCACTCACCTCGGTCGCCCCCACCTCGGTCAACACCGCCGCCATGCGCGCGTACACCTGCATCGGCGACTCGCCACCGGCCACCGGCAGCGTCGGGTCGCTCCAGTCATGCGCCTCGGCCGCGGCGAACGTCTCCTCGTAGCTGCGCCCCTCGAGGTGACCAAGTGCCTGCTCCCGCAACCGGGCATCGTGCGAGACCACGCCGCCGAGCCGCTCGGCCACGATCTGCGCCGTCTCGACCGCTCGGGTGAGGTCGCTGGTGATGACGCGCGTCACGACGCTCCGGCGTGCGGTGAGGTCAGTGGCGATGGTCTCGGCCGCTCTCGCCGCCTGCTGCCGACCCACCTCGGTCAGCCGCGGGTGGTGGGTCTGCCCCTGCGTGCGGCGGGCCACGTTCCATTCCGACTGACCGTGACGCACGAGATAGACCTGACGCGCGAGTTGGACTTGACGCGCGAGCTGGACCGGATGAGGCATGCGCGACATTCTCCCGTAGGCTGGGCGCGCTCCGTGCGGCAGGAACCCGGTGGGAGTCCGGGGCGGTTCCGCCACTGTGACGTCTCGATGCGTGAGACGCAGCCAGACACTGCGACCGGGGCCGATCCGACCACACGACGGGGCGAGAACCCCTCAGGAGGAACCATGTCAGAGCAGACCACCCGCATCGCGCTGCTGTCGACGTCCGACACCGACCTGCTCTCGGCCCGCATGAGCGGAGCCTCGTACGGCTGGGCGAATCCGAGCCGCGCCACCGATGCCGAACTCGAGTCGGTCGTCGCCGGCGCCGACCTGGTCGTCGTGCGTCTGCTCGGCTCGCCGCACGACCTGTGGCCCGGCCTGGGTGCGGTGCGCGAGGCCGGTACCCCGCTGGTCGTGCTCGGCGGCGAGGTGCAGCCGAACGCGCAGCTCATGGAGCTCTCCACCGTGCCGATGGGCGTGGCGGCGGAGGCGCACCGATACCTGGCCGAGGGTGGCCCGGCGAACCTGACGCAGCTGCACGCGTTCCTCTCCGACGTCGTGCTCCTGACCGGTGAGGGTTTCGAGCCGCCGGTGACGATCCCGGTCTGGGGCTTTGCGGAGCGCGAGCGTGCCGGCAGCCGCGCCACCGCGCTCCCCCGCGTCGGCATCCTCTACTACCGCGCCCACGAGGTCAGCGGCAACTCCGCCTTCGCGCACGCGCTTGCCGACGCCGTCGACGCAACCGGCCACGCCACTGGCGTGCCGATCTTCGCCGGGTCACTGCGCTCCGCCCCGGACGACCTCTACACGGCCCTCGGCACGCTCGACGCCCTCGTCGTGACCGTGCTCGCCGCCGGCGGATCCGTGCCGGCGAGCGCCAGCGCCGGCGGCGACGACGAGGCCTGGGACGTCGAGCGCCTCGCTGCGCTGGACATCCCCGTGCTCCAGGGGCTGAGCCTGACGACCTCGCGCGCCGAGTGGGAGGCCTCCGACGATGGCGTGACCCCGCTCGACTCCGCGACGCAGATCGCGATCCCCGAGTTCGACGGGCGCATCATCACCGCGCCGTTCTCGTTCAAGGAACTCGACGAGCAGGGGCTGCCGCACTACGTCGCCGACCCCGAGCGCGCCGACCGCGTCGCGCGGATCGCGGTCAACCACGCGCGGCTGCGCACCACGCCAAACGCGGACAAGAAGCTCGCGCTCGTGCTCTCGGCCTACCCGACCAAGCACGCTCGCATCGGCAACGCCGTCGGCCTCGACACGCCCGTCTCGGCAATCCGGTTGCTGCGCCGGTTGCGCGACGAGGGCTACGACCTCGGCACCGACAACGTGGTCACCGCGCTGCTCGACACCGACTCCCAGGGCGACCCCAGCGGCGCCGACGACACCCAGGCCGGTGACGCGCTGATCCACGCGCTCATCGCCGCCGGTGGCCAGGACGAGGAGTGGCTCACCTCCGCCCAACTCACCGACGCGCACGTGCGGATCACCGCCGACGAGTACCGCACCTGGACCGCCGACCTGCCGGCCGATCTGCGCGCCCGGATGGTCGAGGCGTGGGGCGAGGGCCCGGGCTCCCTGTTCGTCAACGACAACCGGGAGCTCGTGCTCGCCACACTCCAGGCCGGCAACATCGTCATCCTCATCCAGCCGCCGCGCGGGTTCGGGGAGAACCCGGTCGCGATCTACCACGACCCCGACCTGCCGCCGAGCCACCACTACATCGGCGCCTACCGCTGGCTCGAGCATGGGTTCGGCGCCGACGCCGTCGTCCACCTCGGCAAGCACGGGTCGATGGAGTGGCTGCCGGGCAAGAACGCCGCGCTGTCGGCGTCGTGCGGCCCGGACGCCGCGATCGGCAACCTGCCGCTGATCTACCCGTTCCTCGTCAACGACCCGGGCGAGGGCGCGCAGGCCAAGCGCCGCGCCCACGCCACGATCGTCGACCACCTCGTGCCGCCGATGGCGCGGGCCGAGGCCTACGGCGACATCGCCCGCCTCGAGCAGTTGCTCGACGAGCACGCCAATATCGCCGCCATGGACCCGGCGAAGTTGCCGGCCGTGCGCGGTGAGATCTGGCAGCTCATGCGCTCGGCCGAGATGCACCGCGACCTCGGCCTCGACGAGCGCCCCGAGGACGACGACTTCGACGACTTCCTCCTGCACGTCGACGGCTGGCTGTGCGAGATCAAGGACGCGCAGATCCGCGACGGGTTGCACGTGCTCGGCGCCGCGCCGACCGGTGAGGCGCGGGTCAACCTCGTCCTGTCGATCCTGCGCGCGGCGCAGGTGTGGGGTGGCGTCGGCAACGCCGTGCCGGGGCTGCGCGCCGCGCTCGGCCTGACCGACGGCGCCGACCTCCACGCCATCGACGAGGCGGAGTCGCGTGCCCGCGCGTTGATCGAGTCGCTCGAGTCGGTCGGGTGGGACCCGGCCGTCGTGCCCGATCTCATCCCGACGCTGCACGACGATCCGACCGTGCAGCAGGTGCTGACCTTCGCCGCCGAGCAGGTCGTGCCGCGCCTGGCCCGCACGACCGACGAGCTCGACGCCGTGCTGCACGCCCTCGAGGGCGGGTTCGTGCCGGCGGGCCCGTCCGGGTCGCCGCTGCGCGGGTTGGTCAACGTGCTGCCGACCGGCCGAAACTTCTACACCGTCGACCCGCGCGCGGTGCCGTCGCGCCTGGCGTGGGAGACCGGCCAGGCCATGGCCGACTCGCTCATCGCCAAGTACCGCGACGAGACCGGTGAGTACCCGACCTCGGTCGGGCTGTCGGTGTGGGGCACGTCGGCGATGCGGACCTCCGGTGACGACATCGCCGAGGTGCTCGCGCTTCTCGGCGTGCGCCCCGAGTGGGACGAGGCCTCGCGCCGCGTGAGCCGCCTGCAGGTCATCCCGCTCGACGAGCTCGGTCGCCCGCGGATCGACGTGACGGTGCGCATCTCCGGTTTCTTCCGCGACGCGTTCCCGCACGTCGTGGCGATGCTCGACGACGCTGTCGCGATGGTCGCCGAGCTCGACGAGCCGCTCGAGCAGAACCACGTGCGCGCCAGTTACCTCGCCGACGTGGCGGAGCACGGTGACGACCGTCGGGCGCGCACGCGCATCTTCGGGTCGAAGCCGGGCTCGTACGGGGCGGGCATCCTGCAGGTCATCGAGTCCGGGTCGTGGCGCGATGACAACGACCTGGCCGAGGTGTACACCGCGTGGGGTGGCTTCGCCTACGGCCGCGGGCTCGACGGCGCTCCGGCTGCGGACGACATGCGCGCGAACTACCGCCGGATCAAGGTGGCCGCGAAGAACGTCGACTCGGCCGAGCACGACATCGCCGACTCCGACGACTACTTCCAATACCACGGCGGCATGGTCGCGACGGTCCGCGCGCTGACCGGGTCGGACGTCAAGGCGTACGTCGGCGATTCGACCGCGCCCGACGCGGTGCGCACCCGCACGTTGGCCGAAGAGACCGCGCGTGTGTTCCGCGCCCGCGTGGTCAACCCGCGCTGGATCGCCGCGATGCAGCGACACGGGTACAAGGGCGCGTTCGAGTTGGCCGCGACCGTGGACTACCTCTTCGGCTTCGACGCCACCGCCGGGGTCGTGCACGACTGGATGTACGAGAAGCTCGCCCAGGAGTACGTGCTCGACGAGACCAATCAGGACTTCCTGCGCCAGTCGAACCCGTGGGCGCTGCGCGGCATCGTCGAGCGCCTGCATGAGGCGGCGGAGCGCGGTCTGTGGGCCGAGCCGGACGCCGACACCCTCGCCGCGATGCAGCAGGTCTACCTCGATGTCGAGGCCGACCTGGAGGACGGGGTCGAGGCGTGAGCGAACCCAGCGCCAGCGCACCCACCCCTGGCGCACCCACCCCTGGCCATCCCGCTCCTGGCCAGCCCGTGCGGGTGCGCATCCTCGGTGTCGGCATGGGTCCGCAGCACGTCACCCCCGAAGTGGCCGACGCGCTGCGCGGCTGCGACTACGTCATCGCCGCGCAGAAGGCCGACGACGACGGACTCCTCGCCGCCCGACGCGCCATCGCCGCCGCCCACGGTGTGGAGGTCGTGGCCGTGCCCGACCCGGCCCGCGACCGCGATCCATCGAGCACCGCCACGACCGCCGAGTACGGCGTCGCCGTACGGGACTGGCACGCCGCCCGCGTCGATGCCTACGCCCAGGTGCTGCGCGAGCGCGGCGGGACCGCCGCCTTCCTCGTCTGGGGCGACCCGTCGCTGTACGACTCGACGATCCGCGTGGTCGAGTCGCTCGCCGAGCAGTGGACCGCACAGCACCAGCCTGCGCACCTCCCTCTCGAGTACGACGTCCTGCCCGGCATCAGTGCGCCCCAGCTCCTGGCCGCGCGGCACCGGATCGTCCTCCACCGCGTCGGTCAACCCGTCCATATCACCACCGCTCGGCGGCTGCGCGACGACATCGACGCCGGCCAGCGCAACCTCTGCGTCATGCTCACCGGCACCCTCGACCTGACCGGCCTCGACGATTGGTCGATCTGGTGGGGCGCCAACCTCGGCACCGACTCCGAGGAACTCGTCTCCGGCCGGGTCGCCGACGTCTCCGCGGCGATCGGTGACGCCCGCGCCCGCGCCAAGGACGCCGCCGGCTGGGTCATGGACGTGTACCTACTGCGCGGCCCGGCAACCCACGCGAGTGCTCCGTGACCAGCACGTCCCCCCGGAGCACCACCTCCAGGCTGCGCACCACCTCCTCCGTGAGCGGCACCTCCACCGCGCCTGGCCTCCTCGTCGCGGGCACCACCTCCGACGCCGGCAAGAGTGTCGTGACCACCGGTTTGTGCCGGGCACTGGCCCGCCGGGGAATCTCGGTCGCGCCGTACAAGGCGCAGAACATGTCCAACAACTCCATGGTCTGCGTCGCCGCCGACGGCACCACCGCCGAGATCGGCCGCGCCCAGTGGGTCCAGGCGCTCGCCGCAAAGGTCGCCCCCGAACCGGCGATGAACCCGGTCCTGCTCAAGCCCGGCACCGATCGTCGCAGTCACGTCGTCCTCATGGGCCACCCGGCCGGGGACGTCAGCGCGACCGACTGGGCCACCGGCCGCGGGCACCTCGCGCAGGCCGCGCACGACGCCTTCGACGACCTGTCCACCCGCTTCGACATCGTCATCGCCGAAGGTGCCGGCAGCCCCGCCGAGATCAACCTCCGCTCGGGCGACTACGTCAACATGGGACTGGCCCGCCACGCGGACCTCCCGACCGTCGTCGTCGGCGACATCGACCGCGGCGGGGTGTTCGCGGCGATGTACGGCACCGTCGCGCTGCTCGGCGCCGACGACCAACGTCTCATCGCCGGCTTCGTCGTCAACAAGTTCCGCGGCGAGGCATCGTTGCTGCGCCCCGGTCTGGACTCCCTCGAGCACCTCACGGGCCGCCGGGTCTTCGGCGTCCTGCCGTGGGACCCGACCCTGTGGCTCGACTCCGAGGACGCGCTCGACCTGGCGGGCCGGCGTGCCTCGAGCGCCGCAGCCCGCAAGGTCGCCGTGATCCGGTTGCCGCGGATCAGCAACTTCACCGACGTCGATGCCCTCGGACTCGAACCCGACCTCGACGTCGTGTTCGCCACCGACCCCCGCGACCTCTCCGACGCGGACCTCATCGTGTTGCCCGGCACCCGCTCGACCACCGCCGACCTGGAGTGGCTGCGCTCCCGCGGACTCGACACCGCGATCACCGAACACGTCCGCCGCGGCCGACCGCTCCTGGGCATCTGCGGGGGGTTCCAGATGCTCGGCACGACCATCTCGGATCCCCACGGCGTTGAGCGCACGGTGAGTAGCGGGAGCGCGATCGACAACGGCGTCACCATGGACGGCGTCACCGTCCACGGTCTTGGCCTCCTCGACATCCGCACCGAGTTCGCGGTCGACAAGACGCTCGCCCTGCCCACGGGCACGTGGCGGGGCGCACCGGCCGGCGGCTACGAGATCCACCACGGCCGCATCACACGCGGGTCCGGCGAGGAGTTCCTCGGCGGCGCCCGCTCTGGCCTGGTCTTCGGCACGATGTGGCACGGCTCGCTTGAAGGTGACGAGCTGCGCCACACCTTCCTGGGCGAGGCGCTCGACCTGTCCCCGACGCCCGTGTCGTTCCCCGCGGCCCGCGAACGCCGCATGGACCGCCTGGCTGACCTCGTCGAGCAGCACCTCGACGTCGACGCGCTCATCGACCTCGCCCACCAGGGTGCCCCCAGCGACCTGCCCCTGTTGCCCCCAGGAGGAGCATCGTGACCACCTCACCGCCACACCTCGTCCGTCACGTGACGGCCCAGCCGCACGGCCACCAGAACCGAGTGTCCCGATGAAACTGCTCCTGCTCGGCGGCACGAGTGAGGCCCGCGACCTGGCCGCCCGCCTCGTCGACGCGAACCTCGACGTCACCAGTTCCCTGGCCGGCCGAGTCGCCAAACCGCGATTGCCCGTCGGTCCCGTCCGCATCGGCGGATTCGGGGGCGTCGACGGCCTGCGCGCCGCCCTGGCGGAGTATGACGTCGTCGTCGACGCCACCCACCCGTTCGCCCGCGGCATGAGCGCCAACACCGAGGCCGCCTGCACGGCCGAGGGCACTCCCCTGCTGCGCCTGGAGCGCCCGGGCTGGGACCCCGACCCGGCGTGGCGGTACGTCGACACCCACGAGGAGGCCGCCGCGCTGGCTGCCGAGCTCGGCACCCGCCCCTTCCTGACGGTCGGGCGCCAGGAGCTGGCCCGGTTCGTCCCGGCGCTCGCCCACCTGCCGGCTGTGGCACGCGTGGTCGACGTGCCCGACCTGACCCTGCCCCCGGCGTGGCAACTGCTGACGAGCCGCGGTCCGTACACCCTCGACGGCGAACTCAATCTCATGCGTCGCCACGGCACCGATGTGCTCATCACCAAGGACTCCGGCGGCACGTACACCTGGCCGAAGATGGCCGCCGCCGGGCAGATGGGCGTGGCCGTCGTCGTCGTGCGCCGGCCCCCTACCTCGACCGTGACCCGCACGGTCACCTCCGTCGACGAGGCCTTCGACTGGGCCGTCACACAGATGGCGCCGAGATCATGAAGATCCTCGTCACCGGCGGGGTGCGTTCCGGGAAGTCCCGCCACGCCGAGGAGTTGATGTCCTCGAGCCAGTTCCAGTCGGGCGACCCCACTTCGAGCGAGTCCACCTCGAGCGAGGCCACCTCGAGCGACTCCGCATCGACCGCGCTCACCCCGAGCGAGTACCCATCGACCGCGTTCACGTCGATGGCCCCGACCATCACGTATGTCGCGCCCGGACCGACCACCGACGAGGACACCGATCCGGATTGGGCCCACCGGATCCGCGCCCATCAAGCCCGCCGACCGGCGCACTGGGTCACGCTCGAGACCCGCGATCTGGCCGCGGCCCTGCGCACCCCCGGGCCGGTGCTCGTCGACTGCCTCGGCACGTGGCTCACGGCCGTCCTGGATGAGCGCGCGCTCTGGGACGCGCCCAGCGATGAGGTTGTCACGACCATCCGCGCACTGGTCGACGAGGCCACAGCGATCCTCGAGACGCGTGATGAGGTCGTGCTCGTGACAAACGAGGTCGGCCTGGGCGTCGTGCCGGAGCACCGATCGGGACGACTCTTCCGCGACCTCCTCGGCACCGTGAATCAGGGCTTCGCAGCCGCGTGCGACGAGGTCCACCTGGTCGTCGCCGGTCGGGTGCTCCGCCTCTAGAGTGGGCACGGCGCCCAGCCGCCGCCGACGCATCAACCACCGCGCACAAGACAACGAGGTCGCCACGTGAACCCGACGATGGACCGTCTGCCCGACTGGGTGCGTTGGGAGCAGCGCGCGTTCCCCAACGCGAACCTCCTCCTGCTCGAGGGCCGCGCTCCGGCCTTGGTCGACAGCGGCTTCGTCGGTCACGCCGATGAAACGCTCGCTTGGACACAGCGGCACTCCGATCGGATCGAGCGTGTCGTCAATACGCACTGGCACTCCGACCACGTGGGCGGGAATGCCCTGCTGCAGAGCCGCGGCGTCGGCATCGCCGCCAGTGCTCCCGATGCCGCCGCCCTTGCGCGCCGCGACCCGGGCTGCTGCGCCGCCGAGTACCTCGACCAACCCGTGCCGGCGTACGAGGTCGACGAAGCCCTTGCCGACGGTGATGTCATCACGCTCGGTAGCGCGGAGTGGCTCGTCCTCGCCACGCCGGGGCACACCGCCGGCCACCTTGCGCTGTGGCAACCGGAAGAGCGTCTGCTTGTCGTCGGGGATGCCTTGTCCGACTACGACGTGGGCTGGGTCAGTTTGGCGACCGATGGGCCCGAGGCCGCGCAGACGGCGGTCGACACCCTGACCCGTCTCGTCGACCTCAACCCCCAGGTCCTGCTCACCGCTCACGGTGGGCTGCCCGACGACACCGGCGCTGCGCTCGCCAACGCCCACCGGCGTGCGCAGCGCCTCGTCGACGACCACGAGGGCGCGCTCTGGTACGGCATGCGGCGGATCTTCGCGTTCGCCCTGATGATTCGGGGCGGGTTCACCGTCGGCGAGGTTGAGCCGTACCTGCACCGCCAACTGTGGCTTCAGGACGGAGCGAAGCTGCTGGACCGCACCCCGGAGAGCCTGGCCGAGGAGTTGGTGCAGTCGATGACCCGTAGCGGCGCCGCCCTCGTTGAGGACCACCGCGTCATGGCCGCCGCCGAGCACACCCCGGTCGACCAGCAGCGGTTGGACATCGCGTTCCCGCGCGACTGGCCGGCCGCCGCCCGTGCGCGGGAGCTGTAACCGCCGACCGGCACCCTGACCTGCACTTCGACCTGAACAGACATGTCTCCCGAGGCACATCTCTCCCCCGAGACAGAGTTCTCCCGTGGTGCGGGGCGTGGTCATGGTCGCCTCCGGGGTTGGTCAGGTCTGAGGTGGAAGCGGATGGTCAATGTGCCGTCTGGTTCTCGGATGCGTTCGTGGACGTACTCGGGGTTGTGGATCCGTCGGTGGTCCTCCCAACAGAGGGGTAGTGCGTTGGTC
>NZ_BCRE01000115.1 GCF_001552435.1 Kribbia dieselivorans NBRC 106261 | reverse complement strand
CCCTGACCATCCGCTTCCACCTCAGACAAGACCAACCCCGGAGGCGACCATGACCACGCCCCGAAACCGGGGGAGAGGTCTGTCCGCGGCCGTCGGCAGGGTCGGTGGCGAGTGCCCGCAAGTTGGCCCCCGAGGTGTCGGCCTTGGTGCCAGCGGGTCAGGTGTTGGTGCCAACGGGTCGGGTCCCGGGTGCGGATTCGCTTCAGAGGCCCGAGGTCGGTAATCTGGAGGCACGATTCGTGTGCCCAACCGCTCATGGATCGAATTCGCGCGCCTTCTCGCCGTCTGCTGGCTATGGCCAAAGGACGGGGCGCACCACGGCAGTCCCGGGTGACCGGGCGGGGTGCGTACAGGCGCCAGGCAGGTCGACGACCCCGCGAGGAGCCCGTCGGCCGAGACAACTGACAACCCCACAACGAGGAGGACACGGTCATGGCCGTCGTCACCATGCGCCAGCTCCTGGAGAGCGGCGTCCACTTCGGGCACCAGACCCGCCGCTGGAACCCCAAGATGAAGCGCTTCATCATGACGGAGCGCAATGGCATCTACATCATCGACCTGCAGCAGTCGCTGACGTACATCAACTCCGCCTACGAGTTCGTCAAGGAGACCGTCGCCCACGGCGGCACCATCCTGTTCGTCGGCACGAAGAAGCAGGCCCAGGAGCCGGTGGCCGAGCAGGCGACCCGCGTCGGCATGCCGTACGTCAACCACCGCTGGCTCGGTGGCATGCTCACGAACTTCCAGACGATCTCCAAGCGCCTCGCGCGCCTGAAGGAGCTCGAGGAAATCGACTTCGACACCGTGGCCGGCTCCGGCTACACCAAGAAGGAACTCCTCATTCTCCGCCGCGAGAAGGACAAGCTGGAGAAGACGCTCGGCGGTATCCGCAACATGAGCAAGGTCCCCTCCGCGGTCTGGATCGTCGACACCAAGAAGGAGCACCTGGCGGTCGACGAGGCCAAGAAGCTCGGCCTGCCGGTCATCGCCATCCTCGACACCAACTGCGACCCGGACGAGGTCGACTACAAGATCCCGGGCAACGACGACGCCATCCGCTCGGTCAGCCTGCTGACCCGGGTCATCGCCGACGCCGTTGCCGACGGTCTGATGAGCCGCTCCGGTGCCAAGACCGGCGCGGAGGCCCAGGGCGACGCCGAGCCGCTGGCCGAGTGGGAGCGCGAGCTCCTCGCCGGTGAGGGTGCTGAGGCTCCGGCTGCGGACGCTGCGGCTGCGGACGCTCCGGCTGCCGAGGCTCCGGCTGCCGAGGCTCCCGCCGTTGAGACCGAGGCTCCCGCCGCCGAGGCGCCCGCTGCTGAGGCGCCGGCCGCCGAGGCCGAGACCCAGGCCTGATCGGACTCCGTACTCCACTCAACCCACTCCCGACGGAAAGAGCGACACGTACTCATGGCGAACTACACCGCTGCCGACATCAAGGCCCTGCGCGAAGCGACCGGCGCCGGCATGCTCGACGTCAAGAAGGCCCTCGACGAGGCTGAGGGCGACACCGGGAAGGCCACCGAGATCCTTCGGGTCAAGGGCCTGAAGGGTGTGTCCAAGCGCGAGGGTCGCACCACGTCCAACGGTCTCGTCCTGGCTGAGGCCGAGGGCGGGGTCGGCACGATGGTCGAGGTCCTGTGCGAGACCGACTTCGTGGCCAAGGGCGAGAAGTTCATCGCCCTGGCCCAGCAGGTCTTCGACCAGGCCGTGGCCATCAAGGCCGCGGACGCCGAGGCCCTCACCGCCAGCAGCACCACCGACGGCCAGACCATCCAGGACCTCCTGGACTCGGCCAACGCCACCATCGGCGAGAAGATCGAGGTCAAGCGGGTCTCGCGCATCGAGGCTCCGGTCGTGGCCGCTTACCTGCACAAGACCAGCCCCGACCTGCCCGCGCAGATCGGCGTGCTCGTCGGTGGCGAGGGTGCAGACGGCGTCGCCCGCGACGTGGCCATGCACATCGCGGCGTTCGCGCCGACCTACCTCTCGCGTGAGGACGTCCCGGAGGACGTCGTCGCCAACGAGCGTCGGATCGCGGAGGAGACGGCCAAGGAGGAGGGCAAGCCCGAGGCCGCCCTGCCCAAGATCGTCGAAGGCCGCGTCAACGGCTACTTCAAGGAGAACGCGCTGCTCGACCAGCCGTTCGCCAAGGAGGCCAAGAAGTCGGTCGCCAAGGTGCTCGAGGAGAACGGCGGCAAGGTCACGCAGTTCGCGCGCTTCCGCGTCGGCGGCTGATCTCGCCCCTGAGTCCAGTTCGATGAGCGGCCCCACCCGAATCCGGGTGGGGCCGTTCGCCTTTCCCGGATGCTTGTGAAGACGTGCACAATCGCCCACGATGGTGTGGGAAGATCACACGTCGACAGATCGTGATTCCCAGGAGGACGACGTGCCCGAGCAGGTTCCGCACCAGCGGCGAGTGCTTCTCAAGTTGTCGGGCGAGGTCTTCGGCGGGGGGAGCATCGGCCTGAATCCCGACATCGTGGCCAACGTGGCCAAGCAGATCGCCGCCGCCGTCGAGCGTGGTGTGCAGGTCGCGGTCGTGGTCGGCGGGGGCAACTTCTTCCGCGGAGCGCAGTTGCAGGAGCAGGGGATGGACCGCACCCGAGCCGACTACATGGGCATGCTCGGCACGGTGATGAACTGCCTCGCCCTCCAGGACTTCCTGGAGAAGACGGGCATCGAGACCCGCGTGCAGACCGCGATCACCATGACCCAGGTCGCCGAGCCGTACATCCCGCGCCGGGCGATCCGTCACCTCGAGAAGGGTCGCGTGGTCATCTTCGGCGCCGGCGCCGGCATGCCGTTCTTCTCCACCGACACCGTCAGCGCCCAGCGTGCGCTGGAGATCAAGTGTGACGCGGTGCTGATGTCGAAGTCGGGCGTCGATGGTGTCTATTCCGCCGACCCGCGGACGAACCCCGACGCCATCAAGTTCGACACCGTCACCTATGCCGAGGCCCTCTCGCAGAACCTCAAGGTGCTCGACGCGGCCGCGTTCAGCCTGTGCATGGACAACGGGCTGCCCATGGTCGTCTTCGGCATGGAGGGCGAGGGCAACATCACCCGCGCGCTGTTGGGCGAGCGCATCGGTACGCTCGTCACCACCTGAGCACCACGGGCATCACGCCCGGCCCGACACACACCCACCGCGCGCGGATCCGCGGTCATGGGTGAGAGACTGTCACGACACACCACCAACCCCGCAGCGCTTCCGGCGCCGCCCAGGAGGAGCAGGACATGATCGACGAGGCCATGCTCGAGGCTGAGGACAAGATGTCCAAGACCATCGAGTCGACCAAGGAGAACTTCGCGGGGATCCGCACCGGCCGGGTCAACCCGGGTCTGTTCTCCAAGGTCAACGTCGACTACTACGGCTCCCCGACGCCGTTGCAGCAGCTCGCGTCCTTCCAGACCCCGGAGGCGCGCACCCTCCTGGTCACGCCGTTCGACAAGAGCGCACTCAAGGCCATCGAGACGGCACTGCGCGACTCCGACCTGGGCGCCAACCCGAGCAACGACGGAGCGGTGATCCGCATCGTCATGCCGGAGTTGACGCAGGAGCGCCGCAAGGAGTACATCAAGCTCGCCCACTCCCAGGCCGAGGACGCCCGCGTGTCGCTGCGCCACATCCGCCGCCACGCCAAGGACGTCATCGAGAAGGCCATCAAGGACGGCGACGTCGGTGAGGACGAGGGCAGCCGCGCGGAGAAGGATCTCGAGGCGCTGACCAAGAAGTACGTCGACCAGATCGACCACCTCCTCAAGGGCAAGGAAGCCGAGCTCCTCGAGGTCTGAGGCTCCGGCCGCGATGAGCATGGACACGGGGTCCCTCGACAGTCGAGCGAGTCGGCGCTCGAACAGCGGAGGCCGGGAGCCGAAGCCGGGCCGCGACCTGCGGGCCGCGATCACGACCGGCGTCATCCTCGGCGCCCTGGTGCTGGGCACCCTGTTCATCCAGAAGGAACTCTTCGTCGCGCTCGTCACCGTCGCGATCGCGGTGGGCATCTGGGAGCTTCGCGCGGCCCTGGCCCTGCAGGGACATCAGGTGCCCCTGATCCCGACGGTGCTCGGCGCCGTGGTCATCCTGTGGTCCGCGTGGTTCGGCGGTCCCGAACTGCTCACGGTCGCCACGATCCTCTCCGCGTTGACCGTGGCGATCTGGCGCATCGCCGATGGGCTCGATGCCGCCGCCCGGGACGTCTCCGGCGGGATCTTCACCGTGCTCTACCCGGCCTTCCTCGCCGCGTTCTGCGTGCTGCTGCTCGCCCAGGACGACGGGGTCGCGCGGGTCATCACGTTCATGCTCGTCACCGTCTGCTCCGACGTCGGCGGTTATGCCGCGGGCGTGCTCTTCGGCAAGCACCCGCTCGCGCCGATGCTCAGCCCCAAGAAGACGTGGGAAGGTCTTTCCGGGTCGGCGCTCCTGGCTGTCGTCGGCGCGGTGGCCTGCGTGATCGGCTTCTTCGACGGGCCGTGGTGGGCCGGGGTGGTGCTCGGCCTCCTCGTCGCCGCCGTGGCCACCATCGGTGACCTCATCGAATCGGCCATCAAGCGGGACGTCGGCCTCAAGGACATGTCGCACATCCTGCCCGGGCACGGCGGAATGCTGGACCGCATCGATGCCATGCTTGTCACCGCTCCGGTCGTGTGGGCGATTCTGCGGTATCTGGTCTGACCCGCGACTCTGCGACACTGGAGGGGATGAACCAGCGCCCCGACACCCCCGCGACGGTCTCGCCGACCAGGCCCGTCCCCGGTGAACTGACCCTGACCGCACCCCGCCGCGGCAAGCCACCGCGCCACCTGGCCGACCTCACACCCGCCGAGCGCAAGGCCGCGGTCGAGGAGATGGGCCTGCCCGGTTTCCGCGCCGCGCAGTTGTCAACGCACTACTTCGGCCACCTCGTCGAGGACCCGGCGGCGATGACCGACCTGCCCAAGTCGATCCGCGAGGACCTCGTGGCTGCCCTCCTGCCGCCGCTGATGACCCCGATTCGCACGCTGCGGGCCGATGAGGGCGCGACAATCAAGTCGGTCTACCGACTCTTCGACGGTGCCCTGATCGAGTCGGTGCTCATGCGCTACCCGCGTCGGGTGACGCTGTGCATCTCCAGCCAGGCCGGCTGCGGCATGAACTGCCCGTTCTGCGCCACCGGCCAGGAGGGCCTGACCCGCAACCTGTCCACGGCCGAGATCGTCGAGCAGGTCGTGCGCGCCAACCGACTGCTCGCCCACGGTGACCTCGCGCAGATGACCGCCGGCGCGACCCCGAACGCCGCGGCGATTGCCGGAGCATCGTCCGCCGGCTTGGGCGAGGAATCCGACGATGACGAGAGCGAGACCGCCGGGGACGAGACCACGTTCGAGACCGATCCGCGCTCCGGCCCGCAACGCGTCAGCAACATCGTCTTCATGGGCATGGGGGAGGCCCTGGCGAACTACAAGGCCGCGATCGGGGCGATCCACCGGCTCATCGATCCCAGTCCCGCCGGTCTGGGCATGAGCGCGCGGCACCTGACGATGTCCACGGTCGGGTTGGTGCCCGGCATCGATCGGCTCACCGCCGAGGGCATCCCGGTCACGCTGGCGCTGTCGCTGCACGCGCCGGACGACGAACTGCGCGATTCGCTCGTGCCGATCAACACCCGGTACAAGGTCGATGAGGCGATCGACGCGGCGTACCGCTTCTTCCAGGCGACTGGCCGCCGCGTGAGCATCGAGTATGCGCTGATCCGCGACATCAACGACCAGTCGTGGCGCGCCGATCTGCTCGGCGAGAAGCTGAACGCCCGCGGCCGTGGTTGGGTGCACGTCAACCCGATCCCGCTCAACCCGACGCCGGGCTCGAAGTGGACCGCCTCCCGCCCCGGCGTCGAGCAGCAGTTCGTCGAGCGGCTGCGGGCGCACGGGACCCGCACGACGGTGCGTGACACGCGCGGCTCCGACATCGACGGGGCCTGCGGGCAGTTGGCGGCCCAGGCGTAGGTGCCATCGAGTGGTCAAAGAATGCGACGTAACCGCACGTTACGTCGCATTCTTTGACCAGTCGACGATGAGGGCCCGACAGCCCGCCGCGTAGACTCAGCGATCGTGTCCGCACCCACGCTCCTGGACCGCCCCGCCGAACCCGGCCGCGCGTTCATCCTCACCGTCTCGTGCCCCGACCGCCTCGGCATCGTCCACGCCGTCTCCGGGTTCGCCGTCGACCAAGGTCTCTCGATCCGCGATGCCCAGCAGTTCGGCGATCCGTCGACCGACGAGTTCCACCTGCGGATGGAGTTGACTTCGGTCACCGGAGCGGTCCCGGTCGAGGACGTGCGTGCCGCGTTCGAGCCGGTCGCGCAAGACTTCGGTATGGACGTGGGCCTGCATGACCTCGCCGACCGGCACCGGGTGCTCATCATGGTCAGTCAGCAGGGTCACGTGCTCAACGATCTGCTCTACCGCTGGCGCTCGGGACACCTGCCGGTCGACATCCCGGCGATCGTGTCCAACCACGAGGCCTTCGCCGATCTGGCTGCCTGGCATGGCATCCCGTTCCACCACATTCCGGTGACCAAGGCGACCAAGCCCGAGGCGGAGACGCGTTTGCGTGAGTTGATCGCGGAGCACGACGTCGACACGGTGGCGCTGGCCCGGTACATGCAGATCCTCTCGCCGGAGTTGTGCGGCGACCTGGCCGGCCGGGTCATCAACATCCACCACTCGTTGCTCCCGTCGTTCAAAGGCGCCAAGCCGTACACGCAGGCGCACGACCGCGGCGTCAAGGTCATCGGCGCGACGGCGCACTACGTGACGGCCGACCTCGACGAGGGCCCGATCATCGAACAGGACTTCCGTCGCGTCGACCACCGGCTCACGCCCGACCAGTTGGCCACCGCTGGGCAGGAACTCGAGGCGATGGCCTTCGCCCGGGCGCTGACCTGGCACGTCGAGCACCGCGTCGTGCTGCGCGGGCGGCGCACCATCGTCTTCAACTGAGCAGGATCGCCGCCGCCTCCTCCACGGTGTCGACCAGATGCACCGCGTCCCCGAAGGGGCGGTAGAGGCCCAGCGCCCGCAGCGCCGGCCACACCGGCAGCACCTCGGTCCAGTGCTCGTGCCCCACCAGCACGAGCGGTGGCACCGGCGCGCCCTCGGCGGCGTAGTAGAGCGGCGTGACCGCCTGGAAGATCTCCTGGACCGTGCCGGCCGCACCCGGAAGGACGACCAGGCCACCGGTGCAGCGCGCCAGCAGTCCGTCCTCGCGCAGGGCGTTGGAGAAGTACTTGGCGATGCCGCCACAGAAGACATTGGGCGGCTCGTGCCCGTAGAACCACGTCGGGATGCCCACCGAGCGCACTCCGGTCGTGCCGTCCCGCCCACGGGCGAGCAGGAGGTCCTCGCGCACCTCCAGGGCGACCTCGGCCCAGGCGTCGATGCTCGGCCGGAAGGACGGGACCGTGGAGAGCCGCCGCAGCGCGGGCGCCAGCCGGTTGTGGTCCCCGACGAAGGCACCGAGGTTGGCCGCCTCCATCGCCCCAGGACCGCCACCGGTGAGCACCACCCGTCCGGCGTCGGCCAGCGCGTGCCCCATTGTCGCGGCCGCGGCGTACTCCTGCGTCCCGCGCTCGAGAGCGTGGCCGCCCATGACCCCGACCACGGTGTGGCCCTGAAGCAGCTCGGTCAGTGCGTCGGTCATGGAGTCGTCGTGGATCGCTCGCAGCAGCGTGACGAAGGTGTCGCGAGCCAGATCGGCGTCCTGGCTCCAGGCGTAGGCCCGGGCGTCCGGCGTGGTGCGGTAGCCGCGGGCGAAGATCCCGGCGTAGAGGTCGTCGGCCTGGTAGAGGCGTGAGCGGTAGGGGTTGATGGGCGCCCCCGTGACCGACGGGAAGACGAGCGCGCCGTGCAGCCGCAGGTGCCGGGCCAGGTCGTCGGAGAGGTGGCCGCCGAGCACGACGAGCCCCTCGAGGTCGGTACGGCCCAGCAGCAGCTGCTCGTACGGGTGCAGGTCGAGGTCCTGGATGCGGACACCGGAGAGGGGCAGGTGCCCGCGCAGGACGTTGCGCAGGTCGGCTGGGGTCTGGACCTCACGTGTGCTCGGGTGCCGGCGCACCTCGTCACTGGTCAGGTCGCCGATGAGGGAGTCGCTGGACCACAGCGGAGGCACGTCCACCCCCAGACAGTACGCCGTGGCCCGACCGGCTGCGATGATGTGCCCGTGACGACCCCGGAACAGACCAGCCTGACCCTCTCGCGGCTGACCCGCCCCAATGACGCCAACCTCGTCGGGACGGTCCACGGCGGCGAGATCCTCACCTTCGTCGACGAGGCGGCCGGCGCGATCGCCGCGAGGTTCGCCGGCACCGCTGCGGTCACCGCGGCCTTGGACGAGGTGATCTTCCGGGCGCCGGTGCGTGTGGGTGACATCCTGCGCGTGCACGGTCGGGTCAACTGGGCCGGCCGGACGTCGATGGAGGTCGGCCTGCGGGTCGAGGCCGAGCGCTGGGACCACCACGGCACGCCGGCGCACGTCGCCTCGGCGCGCTTCGTCATGGTGGCCGTCGACCAGGAGCGCCGCCCGGTGCCCGTTCCCGAGCTCGAGCTGGCCACGCAGGAGGACCGACGCCGGCACCGTGAGGCCGAGATCCGTCGGCGGCACCGGCTGGCCCAGCGCGCCGAGGTGCTGGCCTCCCGTCAGGCCGACGACGTCGCCGGAGCCGAGGGGCTGCGCATGGCCAACCCTGCCGACGGCGGGTCCACCCCGGAGGTGGGACAGTGAGCTCCACGCAGGTCCGGCACGTGACGGTCCTCGGCTCGACCGGGTCGATCGGTACGCAGGGGCTCGACGTCATCGCGCGCAACCCCGACCGCTTCCGGGTCGCCGGGCTCGCGGCCGGGCGCAACATCGACCTGCTGGCCGAGCAGGCGGTGGCCTTCCGCGCGCCGGTGGTCGGCCTCGCCGAGGGCACCGAGGAGGACCTGCGCGCAGCCCTGGAGGCCAAGGCCGCCGCGGCCGGGCTGCGCAACTACGTGCCGGGCGTCGTCGTCGGCCCGGACGCGGCGACGGCGCTGGCCTACGGGCAACCCGATGTCGTGCTCAACGGCATCACCGGGGCCATCGGCCTCAAGCCGACGCTGGCCGCCCTCGAGGGGGGCAGCACGCTGGCGCTGGCGAACAAGGAGTCGCTGATCATCGGCGGGCCGGTGGTCAAGCAGGCCGCCGCGCCGGGGCAGATCGTGCCGGTCGACTCCGAGCACTCCGCGCTGGCCCAGTGCCTGCGCGGTGGCCGGGCGCAGGAGGTCCGCCGGCTCATCGTCACCGCCAGTGGCGGGCCGTTCCGCGGGATGCGGCGCGAGCAGCTGCGCGACGTCACCCCGGCGCAGGCGCTCAAGCACCCCACCTGGGACATGGGCCGCGTGGTCACGACGAACTCCGCGACACTGGTCAACAAGGGGCTGGAGGTCATCGAGGCGCACCTGCTCTTCGACATCCCCTTCGACCGGATCGAGGTCACCGTGCACCCGCAGTCCATCGTGCACAGCCTGGTCGAGTTCCACGACGGCTCGACGCTGGCCCAGGTCTCGCCGCCGACCATGCTCATCCCGATCGCCCTGGGCCTGTCCTGGCCCGACCGCGTCCCGGACGCCGGCCCGGCCTGCGACTGGAGCACCGCGTCGACCTGGGAGTTCGCGCCGCTGGACGACGAGGCGTTCCCGGCGGTCCGGCTGGCCCGTCAGGTGGGCGCCGCGGCCGCAACGTACCCGGCGGTGTACAACGCCGCGAACGAGGTCGGGGTCGACGCGTTCCACGATGGGCACATCGGCTTCCTCGACATCGTCGACACCATCGCCCGCGTGGTGGACGCACACCGGCCGCAGGACTTCGACGCCACCAGCGCCGATGGCGTCCTGGCGGCGGACGCCTGGGCCCGTGGTCAGGCTCAGGCAATCCTCGGCTTGCCCGCGTAGGGTGACGCCTCATGGAATACGTGCTGGGGGTCCTGTTCGCGCTGCTCGGGATCGCGTTGTCGATCGCGCTGCACGAGGTCGGGCACCTGGTGCCGGCCAAGCTCTTCGGGTTGCGCGTGCCGCAGTACATGATCGGCTTCGGCCCGACGCTCTTCTCCCGCCGGGTCGGTGAGACGGAGTACGGCGTCAAGGCCGTTCCGCTGGGCGGCTATGTCCAGATGATCGGGATGTACCCACCGAAGCCGGACCAGCCGGAGGGCACGGTCCGACCGTCGGGGCGGTTCGGCTCGATGATCGAGGATGCCCGCGCGATGAGCCTGGAGCAGCTGCAGCCCGGCGATGAGCACCGGGTCTTCTACAACCTCCCCGTGGCCAAGAAGGTCGTCATCATGCTCGGCGGCCCGGTGATGAACCTCGTCATCGCCGTGCTGGTGTTCGGTGGGCTGGTCACCCTGCACGGCGTGGCCACGACGACGCCGACGCTCGCGGCCGTCTCCGAGTGCGTGGACTACACCCGTGGCGGGCAGTCCGCCGCCCAGGAGTGCACCCCGGACATGCCGAAGGCCCCGGCCAACGCGGCCGGCCTCAAGCCCGGCGACACGATCCTGTCGGTCAACGGCGCGCAGGTCAGCACGTGGGCCGAGGTCCGCAGCGAGATCCGTGCCGGTGGCGACCGTCCGATGACGCTGGTCATCGACCGTCAGGGCCAGCAGCTGACCAAGCACGCCCAGCCCATCGTCATGGCCATGCCGGTGCTCGACGCCCAGGGGCAGGTCGTCGACGGCCCCGACGGCAAGCCCCTCACCGAGAAGGTCGGCTTCCTCGGTGCCAGCGGTCAGGTCGCGGTCCTGCGGCAGCCGGTCTCGGCGGTGCCCGGCTTCGTCGGCGAGCAGCTCTCCGCCACGGCCGGGGCGCTGACCCGACTGCCGGCCAAGATGTACACGCTGGTCGCCGACCTCGTGCGTGGGGATGCGCGCGACCCGGAGTCGCCGATGTCGGTCGTCGGTGTCGGCCGGATCTCCGGTGACATCGCCGCCTCCGACCAGTTCGGCACCACCTCCGACAAGGTGCTCCTCCTGCTCAGCCTGATCGGCTCGCTGAACATCATGCTCTTCCTCTTCAACCTCGTCCCGCTGCTGCCGCTGGACGGCGGCCACGTCGCCGGAGCGCTGTGGGAGGGCCTCAAGAAGGGCTGGGCCCGGCTGCGGAACCTGCCCGAGCCGGGCCCCGTCGACGTGGCCAAGGCGCTGCCGCTGGCCTACGCCGTGGCGTCGGTCTTCATCGTCATGACGGTCGTGCTCATGTACGCCGACCTCGTCAACCCGGTGCGCATCACCGGCTGACCGGCAGGGTCGGCTGCACCCCCGTGGCGCCGGCTGAGTCGGTGCCGCCGGACGGCATCCGGCGCGGCCACCAGAACCGGTCACCGAGCATCAGCGCGATGGCCGGGACCAGGAGCGTGCGGACCACGAGCGTGTCGAGCAGGACGCCGATGCAGATCACCACGCCGAGCTGGGCCAGGACGACCAGCGGGAGCACCCCCAGGACGGCGAACACGGCCGCGAGCAGGATGCCGGCGCTGGTGATGACCCCGCCGGTCGCGGCGAGGGCGCGCAGCATCGCCGAGCGGGAGCCGTGCCCGTGCGTCTCCTCCGCGGCGCGCGTGACGAGGAAGATGTTGTAGTCGACGCCGAGCGCGACGAGGAAGACGAAGGCCAGCAGCGGCACGCCGTCGTCGAGCCGCTCGAAGCCCAGCACCTGCGTGAACAGCACCCACGACAGTCCGAGGCTGGCGGCGTAGGTGGCCACCACCGTGGCGACGAGCACGATGGGTGCCACGACCGAGCGCAGCAGCAGCACCAGGGCCAGGAGCACCAGGCCCAGGATCAACGGCAGGATCAGCGCCCGGTCGTGGGCGTAGGCCTGGGCGGAGTCGAGCGACTCCGCCTCGGTGCCACCGACATGGGTGCCCGGGATGTCCGCGACCGCTCCGCGGATGGCCGCCACGGCAGCCTCCGCCTCGTCCGAGCCGGGCTGCCCGGTCAGGACGGCCGCCACCTCGGTGACGCCGTTCCCGCCGGCTGCCGGCCGGGCACTCGCCACGCCCTCGACCTGCGCGACCCGCTCGGTGACGGTGCGCGCGTCGCCGGTGGTGAGGATCCGCAC
>NZ_BCRE01000114.1 GCF_001552435.1 Kribbia dieselivorans NBRC 106261 | reverse complement strand
CCCGCGCGGATCTGGCTGATGCCGCCGGCGGCCAGCGCCAGGCCGGCGAGGCACACGGCCACGATGCCGACCGGACGGCGGGCGACGGCGTCCCCGACCCGGCGCCACACCGTGTGACCGTCGGCGAGGCTGGGCTGCCCGACCTGCGGGACCCGGGGCCAGAAGATCCACCGGCCGAAGACGACGAGCGCCGGCGGCAGCACGAACAGCGCGAACGCCGCGGCGGTCACCACCCCGACCGCGCACGCCAGACCCAGTCCGCGGGTGCTGGGGAAGGCCGAGAGCAGCAGGGTGAGCAGGCCGATGACGACGGTCGTGGCGCTGGCGACCACGGCCTCCGCAGTGCGGCTGACCGCATGCGCCATGGCGTCCCGCCGGTCGGCCGTGACGCGCAGCTCATCGCGATACCGCGAGATCAGCAGCAGGGCGTAGTCGGTGCCGGCGCCGAACACGAGCACGGAGAGGATGCCGATGGTCGACTCGTCCCACTGGACGTTGAAGGCGTTGAGCGTCCGGGTGGCCAGCACGGCCGCGAGCTGGTCGGCGACCCCGACGACGGCCAGCGGGATCAGCCAGAGCACCGGGCTGCGGTAGGTCAGGATGAGCAGGATGGCCACGACCGAGGCGGTGGCCCCCAGCAGGCGGAAGTTCGCCCCGTCGAACACCGCGGCGAGGTCGGCCTGGACGGCAGCCGGTCCGGTCACCGACGCGTCCAGCCCCGAGGGCAGGTCGGCCTTGGCTGCCGTGCGCAGTGCGGCCACGACCTCGGCGGACTGGGTCGCGTCCTGCGCGGACACCGGGACGACGATCGTCGCGGCCGTGCCGTCCTGCGCGATGGACGGTGGCGCGCCGACGGCTCCCGGCAGGCTGCGCGCGCGCTGGGCGATGACCGCGCGGTCCTGTGCCGTGAGTCGGCCGTCGCGACTGTAGAGCACCACGGCGGCAGACCCCGCAGCCTCGGGCAGGCGGGCCTGCATCTCGGCCGCGGCCCGGCTGTCGGAGTCCACGGGCAGCTGGGCCGTCGTCGTCGGGGGCAGCTCGCCCTGGCCCACCACCCCGATGACCACTCCAGCCCCCAGCAGGGCGGTCAGGGCGAACACGCCGGCGACCCACCGCCGCGTGATCAGCCGAAAGACGGCAACCATGTCGTGACCTCCGTTGATAGAATCTCAGGTTGTGATTCAGTTCATTGCTAAGTAGGTGAGTGATATTACGAGCGATCCCCCCTCGGAGGCAAGGCCGGCCTCCGCCCCGGACGTGACCTCCGTGGCGCCGGGCTACCAGCGTTCGTCGACCCTTGCCGCCCTGCAGGAGCTGACCGACATCGCCACCCTGCTGCCGCACGAGATCGCCCGGCAGGCCGGGCTCTCGACCTCCGAGCTGCATGCCCTGCGCCACCTGATGCGCGCGCCGATGGGCCCGGTCGACTTGGCCCGGGCGCTGGGAGTGACCTCGGCGGCCTCATCGGGGATCGTCGACCGTCTGGTGGCGCGCGGGCATGTCGAGCGGCGGGCGCACGCGGCGGACGGGCGGCGCACCGAGGTGCTCATCACCGACTCCGGGCGCCTGGAGGTCCTGCGGCGCATGGCGCCGATGTTCGCCGGTCTGGCCGCCCTCGACAACGCCCTCGACGACCGGGAGCGTGAGGTCGTCGAGCGCTACCTGCGCGGTGCCACGGCGGCCATGCGCTCGGCCATGTGACGGCCCGCGGCACCGGCGCTCAGAAGGCCTCCAGACGACGCGTGGATAATGGCGCGCATGACTGTCTCCCTCGGTATGCCCGCTGCTCCGCCCGAGGTGCTGGCCCCGCGCCGCCCGACCCGCACAATCAAGGTCGGTTCGGTCGAGGTCGGCGGCAACGCCCCGATCTCGGTCCAGTCCATGACCACGACGCTGACCGCCGACGTCAACGCCACGCTCCAGCAGATCGCCGAGCTCACCGCGGCCGGCTGCGACATCGTGCGCGTGGCCTGCCCCAGCCAGGACGACGCCGACGCCCTGCCCGAGATCGCCAAGCACTCGCAGATCCCGGTCATCGCCGACATTCACTTCCAGCCGAAGTACGTCTTCGCCGCGATCGACGCCGGCTGCGCGGCCGTGCGCGTCAACCCCGGCAACATCCGCAAGTTCGACGACCAGGTCGGCGAGATCGCCAAGCGCGCCAAGGCGGCGGGCGTGTCCCTGCGGATCGGCGTCAACGCCGGTTCGCTCGACAAGCGCCTGCTCGAGAAGTACGGCAAGGCCACCCCGGAGGCGCTCGTCGAGTCGGCCGTATGGGAGGCGAGCCTCTTCGAGGAGCACGACTTCCACGACTTCAAGATCTCGGTCAAGCACAACGACCCGGTCATCATGGTCAAGGCCTACGAGATGTTGGCGGAGCGCGGTGACTGGCCGTTGCACCTCGGCGTCACCGAGGCCGGTCCGGCCTTCCAGGGCACGATCAAGTCCGCCACCGCCTTCGGGGCCCTGCTCAGCAAGGGGATCGGTGACACGATCCGCGTCTCGCTCTCGGCCCCGCCGGTCGAGGAGGTCAAGGTGGGGCTGCAGATCCTGCAGAGCCTCAACCTACGTCAGCGCAAGCTCGAGATCGTCTCCTGCCCGTCGTGTGGCCGCGCCCAGGTCGACGTCTACACCTTGGCCGAGCAGGTCACCCAAGGCCTCGAGGGCCTGACCGTGCCGCTGCGCGTGGCCGTCATGGGCTGTGTCGTCAACGGTCCGGGGGAGGCCCGCGAGGCCGACCTCGGCGTGGCCTCCGGCAACGGCAAGGGCCAGATCTTCGTCAAGGGCGAGGTCATCAAGACCGTGCCGGAGTCGGCGATCGTGGAGACCCTCATCGAGGAGGCCATGCGCATCGCCGAGGAGATGGGCGAGCCGATCGACGAGGCGTCGGCCGGCACGCCAACGGTCTCGGTCGGCTGACACCTCGACGCTGCGCATGCGGGTCGCGGGTCGGATCGAGCCCGGTTTGGCTCCACCGTTGCCGTAGGTGCCCACGTCTGGGGCCGCGCGGGCCTAGGCTTGAAGGGTGTCCTTGCGTCAACGAACCGCGGTGCGTTCCCTGAGCCGCGACGAACTCGATATCGCGGTCGATCTCTGCGCGCTCGACCCGGCCGCGAATGTCTTCGTCGCCGCCCGGATCGCCGAGCAGGGGTGGCGGCGCTCCACGGCCGTGCTCGGCCACTATGCGGGAGGCGCGTTGACGAGCCTGTGCTGGACGGGTGCGAACGTCGTGCCGGTCCAGTCCGATCCCGACGCGCGGGCCGGCTTCGCCGAACGTCTGCGCCGGTACGGCAACCGTGCCGCGTCGCTGCTCGGCCCGCAGGAGGCCGTGCTCGATCTGTGGTCACGGCTGTCCTCCGCCTGGGGCCCGGCGCGTGCGATCCGCGGCCATCAACCGCTCATGGCCACCCGCACGCCTCCGTCGGTGCTCGGCATCCCCATCGACCCGCGCGTGCGCCCGGCGCGGATGGACGAGGTCGATCTCGTGCTCCCGGCGGCGGCGCACATGTTCACCCACGAGATCGGGTATCCGCCGTACACGACCAACAAGCGTGCCTATCGGCAGATCATCGAGGCGCTCGTCGCCCGCAACCGCACCTACGTCATCGTCGAGGGCGGAGAAGTGATCTTCAAGGCCGACATCGGATCCGTCGCCGTGGGCGCGGCCCAGGTCCAGGGCGTGTGGCTGGCCCCGCATCTGCGTGGACACGGGCTGTCGACCCCCGCGATGGCCGCCGTGACAGAATTGGCGATGCACGACTTCGCTCCGCTGATCACGCTGTACGTCAACGACTTCAACCTCAGCGCCCGTGCCCTGTACGAACGGATCGGGTTCACCGAGGTGGGAGCCTTCGCGACGGTACTCCTCTGACCCCCTGACAGATTGGCTCCCTTCGGCGATGTCCGAACTCGTCTGGTCCGCCCTGTCGGCGGAGGACCTGCCGCGCTTGATCGCCTTGGCACGGGCCTGCCTCGAGGCCGACGGCGGACTGCCCGATCTGGTCGACGAGGAGTACCTGCGTGCCCACTACGCCCACGCGACGAGCATCGGTGCCAGCGATCTCACCGGTGAGCTCGTTGCGGTGGCGGCCATCGGAGTCTCGTCGGAGGGGCTGCGGATCGGCACGGGCATGGTGCATCCGACCGCGCGGGGGCAGGGGCTGGGCGACGAACTGTTCAACTGGGCGCAGAACGAGGCGGCCGGGCGGTCGTTGTCCTTCGGCGTCGACAACGCCACCGAGGTGTCCGACGAGTTGTTCGCGCGCCGCGGCTACGACCGCACCTTCGCCGAGACGGTCATGCGCCACCCCCTCGGGTTCATCCCGCGGCGCGCCCGCCCTCGCGGGTTGGTGCGGTTGTCCTTCAGCGAGTACTCCGCGCCGCTGTTCCATCAGGCGTGGCGCGAGTCCTTCGCCGACCGCCCCGGGTTCACCGACCTCGACCTGACCACTTGGGCCGGCACACTGCGCTCCGATGCGGGTTTTCGGCCGCGTGACTCGAGTGTGTTGTTGCGCCGGAGCGGCCGGCCGGTCGCGTTCATCACGCTTTCGGGAGCGTGGATCGAGCAGACCGGCGTCGTGCCGGAGTATCGCGGGCGTGGGATCGCCGGTCACCTCGTCGCCCGCTCGTTGACGCGCTTGCGTCGCAGCGGCGAGCGGTCCGCGTGGCTGACCGTGTCGGTGGGCAACCCGGCGCGTGCCCTTTACGAGCGCCTCGGTTTCCAGGAGCACGGCACCCGCGCGGTCTACGCCACCGCGGAGGACGCCACGCGGGGCTGACCACGCATGAAGCGTCTCACCCGATGATGACTGCCGCCAAGGGTAAATGTTTCGCGCACAGGCCCACACGCTGTTGCTCTGTGCTGTCAAGTCGCGCTCTGCAACAGATGCAAGCCACGCCGCGGAAGATCTCGTTCGGCTGGTCGGGGTCGGCCTCCACCGGCCTGGTGACGTAGGCGTCCGAGAAGCGTGTTGGCGTCGAGGAAGAGGAGCGGAGACTCACTCACCGGATAGCTCGGCCTCGATGTCGGCCGCGGTTGCCTGGGCCATGCGGAGCAGCAGTTCATCGCTGAATCGCTCGTACTCCGGGAGAGTGATGCGGTGGTGGGTGCCGACCTTGATCGCCTTGAGATCGCCGTCGAGAATCCGGCGGCGCACTGTCGAGCGGGACATCCCCAGTCGCTTGGCGACATCGGCCGGGGTGAGCAGTTCGACGCGGCTTGAAAGGTCGACGACCTCGCCCTTGTCGCGGGCAGCGTCGAGGAACGCGCGTACCCGAGACCAGTCGTCATCGGTCAGATGCGAAGGGTTCACCGTGATCGTGTCGCTCATAGCACCAGCATACCCGCCATTGGACACTTAAGCGTGTTCATCTGTCCAATTGACCATTCTTCACTGGCCATTTGGCCGGACCCCCTCTTCGTTTGGTCTCGCTCCGGCATAGCAGGCAAGGTGGACCCCATGAGCGACGAGTACCCCGCGATGCAGGTACCGGCCGAGCCCATGCCGCCCGGGTACCAACCGTACGTTCCGCCGAACCCGGATGAGGTGGGCGTGGAGATCTCAGACGAGTTGGCGCAGGTCGTGCGCCACGCGCGCCGGATCGTCGTGCTGTCGGGGGCCGGGATGTCAGCCGAGTCGGGGGTTCCCACCTTCCGGGACGCGCAGAGCGGCCTGTGGGAACGGTTCGACCCGGCTTCGTTGGCCACCCAGTTTGCGTGGGACGACGATCCGGAGTTCGTGTGGGCCTGGTACGCGTGGCGCGTCGGGTTGGTGCGTCGGGTATGGCCGAATGCCGGACACCTGGCCATTGCGGCGTGGGGGCGTCGACGGGGCGTACAGGTCATCACCCAGAACGTCGACGACCTGCACGAACGCGCTGGCAGCACCGAGGTGGCCCACCTGCACGGATCGCTGTTCGCTTATCGCTGCGCCGAGTGCGGTCACCCGTACGACGCGGAGATCGAGGTGCCGGACGAGCCGGTCGAGCGACTGACCCCGCCGCGGTGCGAAGTCTGCGGTGCGTGGGTACGTCCGGGCGTCGTGTGGTTCGGTGAGTACCTGCCGCAGGAGGTCATGGAGGCGGCCACGACCATGATCGAATCGCTCGAGCCCGGTGACCTCGTGCTGTCCGTGGGGACCTCCGGGGTGGTCTACCCGGCGGCGGGGTTCCCGGCGATGGCGCGGGCAGCGGGTGCGACGACGGTGGAGATCAACCCCACCGAAACGGAGATCAGCGACCACTTCCATCACGTCATCCGCGACACCGCGGCACGGGCCCTGCCGGCGCTGGTGGCGCTCGTCGCGGCGGAGTGAATCCCAGTCAACGCGCATGGTTGAGGGTCCGGGGGGTGGGCAGTATTGTTTAAAGGGAAGCATTCGCATCGTTGAGACTCGGGGGACTGCGTGAGGCGCAAGAATGGGTGTGTCGGCTCAGAAGTGGGGGAACAGATGAGGAATTCACGCACGTTGACGCTGGCCGGACTGGCAGTTCTTGTCGTCGTGTCGGCTTGCGGCGCACAGACGTCGCCTCCCACGGAGTCCGCGGCTGTGGCTTCGTCAACGACGGCCGCGCCGGTTCGTTCGGTGAGTCGCGCATACTCTGTCGAGACGATGTCGGAGTTGGCCGCTCGAGCTGACTCCATCGTGGTGGGGACGTTGACGAGGAGCTTCATCGAGGAAGCTGCCGATGAAGAGGGCGTCTCGGATTTGGTTTCTCGCGTCGCCGACTTCAAGGTCTCGAAATGGTTGAAGGGCGATGGCCCAACCTCCATTCCGATCGCCGAACTCCAGTTGAATCTGGCGGAAGACGAGGCCGCCACTCTGGAAGGGGATGGCGATTACGTGCTCTTCCTGGAGAAGAACACCGTGCGCGGTGCTGTGAGGTACAACCTCGTCGGTGGGGTCGGTGCGTACCGTATCGGGGCCGATGGTGCCCTGAAGCGCACCGAGAAGGCCATGGATACCTTCCCCGCCTCGTATGGCTCCCTCTCGGAGCTGGATGTCGCCGTGGCCAAGGCACCCACGAAGTGGACCGAATTTCCCTGACGGAAGACCGTGGGCGGATTCTCATTGAGGTCGGGGCGCCGCCCCCGGCCTCAGTTGCGTCGGATGAACGTGATCGGGTCGACTCTGGCGGCGCGGGCCGCGGCGCCCATGCCGGCCAGCGCGCCGACGAGGGCCGCCAGTGGGGGCAGGCCGATCACCAAGCCCCAGGGCACGTAGGCCACGAGATCACGCCACGCCGCCACAGCGGTCAGACCGACGAGCCCAGCCGCCAGCCCGACCAGGCCTCCAACCGCGCCGATGACGCCGGCTTGAATCCCAACCTCGGTGAGCAACTGCGCTCCGCTCGCTCCCACGGACTTCTTGAGCGCATAGGCCGGCAGGTGCTCCACGACCGCGGAGTATTGCGCCAAGGCGACCATGAGGAAGCCGAGCAGAATGGCGATGGCTCCGACGTACCGCGCTCCGGTGGCGACGTCGGCGGTGACGGCGTCGAGCAGTGGTGCCGCATCGGGCACGGCACGCGCCTGCACGGTGTGCGGAGCCTCGGGCGACAGGAGGGTCGGCACCGCCGAAGCGAGGGTGTTGGCAGCTCCGGGGGGCGCGAATCCCGTCGTACGCACGGCCTCCGGGACACCACCCAGTCGCAGGGCCACCGTGTCGGGCAGGACGACCGAGAGCAGCAGATCGGGGCGGGACGCCGACGAGGCGATGACGCCACGAACGACCATCGGCTCACCCGCGACCGAAATGGTGTCGCCCAGTTGAAGGCCGTCTTGACGCATGAGACCGGTGCCGATGAACACGGCTCGGGTGGTGGTGAACAGGTCGTCCCACGAGCCGCCGGCCAGGGCGATGTCCTCGCGGGTCTCGACCGCGGGGGAGAGCGCCACGGTCGACCAGGCGGCCGGAGTCCTCGTGCCGAGCGTGTCCACGGCCGCGACCTCGACCTGAAGGCGCCAGGAGGTGAACGACTGGGCCAGACCGGCACCGGCCAGCGTGGCGTCGGCCTGCCGCCACGGCGTGTCACCGGGAGCGAAACCGCGGCTGAGATCGGTCTGGACCTCGTTGCTCGTCATCTGCCGCACGTGCTCGATCAGGGCGGACTCGTTCATCCCCTGAATCCCCATGAGCAGCACCTGCGCGGCCGCGGCAACCGCCACGCCCAAACCGGTCAGGAGGGTCTTCCACGGCTGCGCCCGAATCGGTCCCAGCGCCTCGTCGAGCAGGGGTGGGCGCGACGCTGTTCCGGGAACCCGTCGTACCCGCGGAGCCCGGTTCACGCCGCGACCCCGAGCGTGATCCGACCCTCGCTCACACCCCAGCGGGTGGGCGCACGCGAAGCCGCGCGCGGGTCGTGTGTCACCATCACCACGGCGGCTCCCTGACCGTGCACCGTGTCGATGATGTCGAGGACGGCATCGGCATTGGCGGCGTCCAACGAACCGGTGGGTTCGTCACACAGCAGCAGGCGGGGTCGAGTGACGACCGCGCGGGCCAACGTGACGCGCTGCCGCTGACCCCCGGAGAGTTGATTGGCCCGGCTGGCTGCAAGGTCCGCCAGCCCGACCAGTTCGAGGGCCGCCATGGCGGCGTCGGTGTGCTCGGCGCGCGGCACGCCGTGATAGATCAGCGGCAAGGTGACGTTCTCGAGCACGGTGCGGGCCTCGAGCAGATAGAACTCTTGGAAGACGAAGGCGATCCGGCGACGCAGTCGGGTCAGCGCCCGGTTGGAGGCCCGGGACAGGTCGGTCCCGGCGAACCACGCGCGGCCCGTGCTCGGGCGGTCGACCAGCCCGAGCAGGTTCAGTGCCGTGGTCTTGCCCGATCCGCTGGGCCCGGTGATGGCGATATGGGCGTCGTTGTCGATTCTCAGGGTTGTGGTGCTCAGCGCCTGGCTGTCTCGCCCGGGATAGGTCTTCGTGACGTCCTTCCACTCGATCAGCGGCTCCGCGGGCTCCGTCACGAAGTCTCCCGGCCGTCGCGAGGGGTGTTCGACACCTGACCGACCCGGACCTCGACGCGGTCACCGACAGCGAGGTCACCGGAGACGCGCGGAGTCACCACGACCCGTGCCCCGGCGCTCAGACCCGCCGTGACGGGGACCAGTCGGGAGTCGTCGCCGTCATGCACACGCACGCACGTCCCACCGTCCGGGCATGGCTCCAGGGCTGCGAGCGGCACGTGCAGCGACGTGGCGGGGGAGCGGCCGAGGGTGATCGTGGCGGTGCCCCCGCCTGCGTCGGGCAGCTTCTGCAGATCGCGATCGGAATGCGTGAAGGTGACGGTGGCGTCTCGCCCGCGAGTCAGGTCCTGCGGGTCGACCTCGCCGTCCGGTGGACCCGAATCCGCGTTCTTGCCGTCGCCGGTCGGCATGACGACCCGGTCGATCGTGCCGGAGATGGTCGTGCCGTCGTCGAATCGGATCCGGGCCGTGACCCCTGCTTTGAGCCGGCGCGCGGTGTTGGGGCCGACCGTGGCCGTCAGACCCGTGCTCTGCCCCGTGATGGTGATCGCCGGTTTGCCGTTGGGGATGGCCTCGCCGACCTGAGCGCTGGTGCTGCCGGCCCGGAGGGCGGCGACCCCACTGGGCACCATGACCAACTGCCAGGCTGCGACGGAGGTCATCGGCCGCTCCCGGGCGGCCAAGGCGGCCATCGCTGCGGCGGTACGGGTCGTGAACCGGTCCGACGTCGGATCGGTGTCCAGCCCGCACGCCCCCAACGAGGCGTTGAGCCGGAGCGCATCGGGGCCTCGGGTGCCCTGGCGAAGGTCGCGGTAGGGGCGAGTCTGGCCCGGGACGACGAACACCGGAGCGTCGTTGACCGTGAGGATCACTGTGCACTGGCCGACCGTCGACCCAGCCGACGGGGCAGGGGAGGTCAGCACCGCCACCCCACCGTCGCCGGTGGGGGTAATGGCGTGGCTCCACGGTGCGGTGATCTCGACCGGCATCGACACCGTGTCGGCCAATGCGCCCTTGTCGACCGTGGCCGTCACCGGTTGCGCCTGGGCGGTCACGACCGGTGGGGATCCCAGGCGAACGTGCCCCAACGCGAATCCGATGGACCCTGCCGCGACGACCGCCACGGCCGCCAGTGCCGCTCGGCCCCTCACGACCCGTCCACGATGCCGCGCGCGCGGTCGACGGCGGCGCGCTGCGCGGACACGGCGGCACCCAGGCTGATGCCTTCCTCGGCCTGCAGTCGCTCAGCCCGTTCGTCCAAGAGGCGGTCGCGAAGGTCGGCGATGCCGGTTTGGCGTTGGCAGGCCGCATCGATCGGCGCCAGTTGAGCGGCCAAACGGTCGGCATTGGCTCGTGTCTCGGTGCGGTACAGGGCCATCGCCTCATCGATGCCGTTCGACGCCTGGCTCGACAGGGGATAGCCGGCGTTGCTGACGCAGTCGGCCTACTGGTCCACCTTGCTCATGTAGGTGGGGTTGTCCAACAGGGAACTCATGGCCGCATCGCCGGTCACCTGGCGGCGGGCATGGCGGATGGCCATCGCACTCTCCACCGATCCGTACACGGCGGTCAGGGCGTCGGCCAGGCATCCGGTCGAGTTCATCGACACACTCTCGTCACCCGGAAGCAGAAGGGTGACCTCCGGTCCGTCACCCATCAGGGCGGTGGTCCACGCGTCACGGTCGGCGCCTGAAAGGCCCTCGAGCACCGCCTTGTTGGGGTCCGCTGGAGGCTGCTTGTCCACGTCACTGAGGCGATAGCCCGCAGCGATCTCATCTGGGCCGGGCACACTTGCGACGATCGGGTCCTCGACCACGGGGTTGAGGTGGTGCTCCCACCCAGCCGCGCGCATACACCGCTGCTGTTCCAACTCCTGGGCTTGGCGGAGGAAGTAGTCCTCTTCCGGAGTCAGGGCGACGGCGGCTCGATTCGTGGTGCCAGCAGGGGCATCACCGCCGACGGAGTTGACGGCGTCAGCCAACGACGTGGTGGGCGCCTGGGCGTTTGATTCCGGCTCGGGTGCCCCGCACGCGGTTGCGCCAACCGCCAGTGCACCGAGCAGTGCTGCTGCGGTAATCAGCCGCATGTGTTGTGCCACCAGTGGTTGGAAAATGCATTCCGCTGCGGAAACGAATAGCGCTCTCCACAGCCGGGAGCAATGGCCGAGGCGGGTGCTATGAGTCCTGCCCCTAGAATGGATGACGCCGCAAAGATTGATGTAATACGAATCGTGCTGATCACAGAGACTTCCCCAACTTCTCGATGCTCACGTATGCGCATGGCGGACAGTAGTCGAGGAAGGCTCGCCACCGCAAGTACTCGCGTTGACTCACCCTGGATGCCCGCGTGAGCGAGATCGTTAACTCATCGAAGGATGCCCGCGTGGGTGAGCATCGGGGGGTGTGGACGCCGGGCGACGCGACGGGCCATCAGCCTTGGGGTGAAGAGCCACTCATGCCTCCACCGTCGACGATGTCCATCGAGCCCGACAGGGCCATGGCTGTCCCGATCGACCACGCACTCACCCCACACTCAACGGCGAAGAGCCGGATTTCACCTTGACAAGTTTCGCAGTCCCGTTCAGGTGTCAAGACCGCCACTGTTCGGTATCGATTGGCCATGACAGGGTTGGTCCCGCAGCATTCTCAGTTCTGGTAATCTCAACGCACACAAAATTGCGGGGACTGGGAGACAGTTTATGAGTATGGGTAGTGTTCTTCGTTCTTCGGTGGTAACCGCGGCGGTGGTTGTCGCAATGCCAGCAGCCGCTTTTGGCGTTTCAGTCAGTTCTGGAGAGGGGCAGGGCTGGCAGACCGTGGCGACCAAGTACTCGAACGGGGCCAGCACCAACGGTGAACTGAGGTCGATCAACGGTAACCCGGTCTACTACCGAGGTCTGGTCGACTGGAAGCAGTTGACGTGCAGCGACAGCGACGTCGGTCGTTACACCTCCAATACAACCTCGATGAACAATGTCGGCCGAAACGGCCTGATCGCAACCGCGAGCGGTGCCTTCTGCTCTTCGCAAGGAGTGAAGAGCAGAGTGTGCCGAGACGTGAGTTTGCTCCCCGACCCCTGCGGCCCGTGGTCATCTCGGTTCTGACCCGTGCCTAAGGAGGTTCCGTATCTTGAGGTGGACAGAATCAGCGTCAATCGAGGACGGCGTGTCATCCTCACGGACTTCACCGCAGAGTTCGAGCGGGGCGTCACCTGCCTGCTCGGGAGCAACGGGGTCGGAAAGTCGACCCTCCTCGACGCACTCTTGGGAAGAGTTCCTGTTGGTTCCGGTCAGCTTCGCTGGTGGGGCCACCCGCTGACGCAACTCACCCGAGGCAGGCACCACCCGCGGGTGGGTTGGGTGCCGCAATCGGCTGGGCTGCCTGGTCGGATGACGCTGCTCCGATACCTCGACTACGCCATGTGGGCGCAGTCGGTTCCACATGATGCCCGGTGCGAGCGAGCAGAGGCTGCGCTGCAGGCGTGCAATCTGCAGAGTCACGTCGGGCGACGGCTCCAGGAGTTCTCGGGAGGCGAACGCCAGCGCGCTCTGCTCGCTGGGGTACTCACCGCCGACCCCGAAGTCTTGTTGCTCGACGAGCCGACAGTGGGCCTCGACCCCGTCCAGCGGAAGGACTTCCTGCACGCGATCCGAGCCACGCAGGCGGTCGTGATCCTGGCAACCCACATCCTTGATGACGTCCAACAAGCGGCGGACGCCGTCGTGGTCATGTCCGGATCGGGTCGTGTCACCCACTTGCGAGGGACTGACGCGCAATCCCTGAGCCATGACCACTTGACTGCTCTGATGGGTGAGAGTGCGCAGTGAGGCTCCGTCGCCTTCTGAAGCAGACTCCGCTGGCCAGGCCGTCGACAGGGGTTGCCGCACTAGTGTTGCTCGCGCTGGTGACCTTCGCCCCGTTCCTGTCTGACCCCGGCGCATGGTACGGCGCGACGTGGGCGTCTCTGGGCGCAGCGCTGTCAGCGGTGGCTCTTCTCTCCGCAGTCACCGCTGCCGTCAGTGGGTGGTTGAGTTCATCGACTCGACGTTGGAACTCCGGTCATCTGTTCATTCATCGGCGCTCCGAGAGGCGCGCCAGCGCGCTTTCTTCGGCTGCCCTGATGTGGGTGTCCTCATCGGTGGTACTTGGCCTTGTGATGGGTGCGGTTGCCTCGCTCTCCTTCACCCGTTTCTCACAATGGCCCGATCATTCCGTCCTCGTGGTCGCGCTCATGACCATCGGCGCTGTGGCGACCCTCGGGTTCTGGGCCGCTGCTGGTGCCCTGATCGGCTGCTGGGCACCTCCTGCCCTGGCTCCGCTCGTGTCGGGTCTCACCGCGATCATCCTCTGGTTCTTGGCGGCCTATTCGTTGGAGCCGACTCATCTGAGCTTCCTGGTGCTCACGGACGAGATGTGGGTCCAGCAGCGGCCAACGATCGCCCGAGCCCTCTGTCTGATGATGTTCTGGGCCGCTGCTGCCGCGGGGTGCTGGGCCCTGCTCCTCGGTCGAGGGCGCGTGGCTCGGGTTGCGGTCGTGACCTGGTCGGCAACCCTCGCTGCCGCAATGCTGGTGGACCTGTCGCCGAGACCGATCCCGGGCGCGGACGAGGCCACCTGCTTGGGCGAGTCCCCCACCGTGTGCACCGACCGCGCCTACGAGCCGGTGCTGGCCGACTACCGAAGCGACGTGATCTGGACGTTGGACCAACTCCCGGCTTATGCGCGAGATCCCATCACCGAAGTCACCAGCCGGCCCGACGCCTCGTCGGGGGCCCTCATCGTGGGGCCGGCCTACCGGAACAACGAGCCGGCCCTGCTGGTTGATCGCGAACTCCTTGCCGGAAGGCTCGGCGATGCCGCTCTCGCTCGCACCTGTCAGGCAAAGGACATGGGAGCACTTCTGGTGTGGTGGCGTCTCCACCTGGACCAGCCCATCGACCAGAAACGCTATCCGGGGGACATGGACTGGACCCAGCATGCCGAGCGTGACAGCGAGGTCGCGCGCGGGCGGGCGCTGCACGCGTTGCCACAGGCCGACCGGACCGCGTGGTTTACGACGAACGCCGCGCACCTCACGAGTTGTCGAATGGAACGCATCACGTGGCCGAGTTAGTGCGAATGACCATGCTGAGGCTCTCTGACCCGCGCTGGCTCGCGGCCCTCCTCGCGGGGGCGTTGCTCAACCCTCTCCTCATTCGCCTGAGTCTGCCGCCGGTGAACCCACAGGACCCCGCATCCTCCCGCGAGCTGGAACACCTCGGGATCTTCGCCGTCACCATCGTCGCAACGGTTCAGGTGGGCGGGCTTCAGGACTGCCTGGCCTGGATCAGCACCCCACACGTGCGTCGTGCGCGACAACTGAGAGCGACGAGGTTCGCACTCGCGACCGTTGTGGGGTTCGTGGGCCTGGGCCTGACTGCCTTGGCGCTGCCGGATGAGGCCCGAGCCGCCGACAGCATTCGGCTATGGCTGCTCATCTTCGGCATCGCCGCGCTCGTCGGCACCCTGACCCGCCTAGTGTGGGGACTGATGACGCCGCTGGCGCTCTCGATCATGCTGAGCTATCAGGGGTTCATCCCCTGGTCGATGAACCTGGCGCACAATCCGGCAGTGGCCAAGTACGCCTGGGTCATCGGCCTGTTCACGCTGACGACGGCCTGGGGTCTGTACAGCGTGCGTGGAAGCCGAGACGCTCGGCGCAACCATGTGGAGCGCATCACTGCGGGCCTCCTCGATACCTGACCTCGACGAGTCGGACTCTCTGGCCGCCGCGGCTTT
>NZ_BCRE01000113.1 GCF_001552435.1 Kribbia dieselivorans NBRC 106261 | reverse complement strand
GCGGCGGGCGCCGTGGCGGTGGGCCGCGCGGACGCGAGGGCGGGCGCGACTTCGACCGCAACCGGGGCGGGCGTGACTTCGGTGACCGTGGGTTCGGCGACCGCGGCCGTGGTCGCGGTGACCGGGACTTCGACCGGCGCGGCTGAGCGTCCGCTGAGAGGGGGACACGCGATGACCGCCCCCGGCCGATGGATCACCCGGGTCGAGAGGCTCGCCGACCGGACGGCGATCCGCCAGGTGGTTCTCGCGGCCTTCGACACCGCCGAGGAGGCCGACGTCGTCGACGCCCTGCGCGAGGACCCGGCGTGGATCGACGGGCTGTCGGTCGTCGCCACCCCGACTACTACCCGCGGTTCGGCTTCGAGCGCGCGTCGATGTACGGCATTTCGCTGAGCATCGAGGTGCCCGACGAGGCGCTCATGGCGCTGCCGCTCGACCCCGCGCGGACTCTGCCGGCGGGGGTCGTGCGCTACGCCGCTCCGTTCGGTATCTGAGTCGGCGCCACCCCGCGTGCCGTTGTCGGGCGCCTCTGCTACGAATACTCGTGCGCGCCCACTCGGGGCGGGACGAGCAGGGGGGAGCGGCATCGTGCCGTGCGAAAACTGTGGTGCGTGGGTGACGGGCCGGTTCTGCCCGGAGTGCGGCCACCCGGTGCGCGATGCCGGGCTCGGGCACCGCGGGCGGCTGACCCTCTTCGGGGTCGGCGTCAGCGTCGTGGTCCTGGCCGTGGTGCTGGGCCTGGCGTACTGGGGGCCCGTGAACCCGCGCCTGGCCACGCCCGCCGACGCACCGATCGCGACGGCCGCGGGCCCGACCTCGCCGGAGTCGAACTCCGGGGGCGCCGGAGGCGAGGAGTCCGGCGAGGACGATGGCTCCTCACCGCCCGATGTCACGACGACCACGACCATCACCGTGACGCCGACGTCCGGGGCAACGGCTCAGCGGGTCACGCCGGACCAACCTGACGACGACGGACCCCGCCGGGAGTGCGATGTCGCTGGGCTCCAGGTCGGTCCCGACACCACGTGTGCCTTCGCGCACAGCGTGCAGGCCGCGTGGTTGCGCGCCGGGGGTGGCACGGTCAGCGTCGACGCGTACAGCCCGGTGACCGATCGCACCTACCGGATGCACTGCGTCTCGCGGATTGATCCCGTGCCCGAGCTTGAGTGGGTCACCTGCCGCGCCAGCACGGGGGCGACCGTCTACTTCCACTAGCCAACAGCCGGCACCGCCGACACGCGCGTCACCGCGAAGAACCCACACATGACAGATCTAGCGCCAAAGGCACGCTGTGTGTCATTCTTTTGGTCGTACCATCACCCGGGCCCAGCCGGCCCGGCCTGCGCAGGAGCGCGGGTGAGACGAACGGAGTTGGACGATGACGTCAGACACCACGGTCGAGGTCCTTGAACCTCAGCACGTGTCAGCCGGGGAGCTGCAGCGAATCCTGACCCTGCAGCGAGACACCTTCCGGCAGGAGGGTTTCGTGAGCGCGGCCGTCCGCCGTGACCGCGTCGCCCGAGTCGCGGTGACCATCCTGGAGAACATCGACGAGATCGCGCAGACGCTCAGCCTCGACTACGGCTTCCGCCCGCCGGAGCTGACCAAGGCGTTCGAGACGACCGCGTGGGTGCCCGATGTCCAGGCGACCCTGGCCTCACTGGAGTCGTGGATGGAGCCGACGGAGATCCCCGGCGGATTCATCCAGAACAAGCCACTGGGTGTCGTGGGCGTCATCGGCGCGTGGAACTTCCCCGTGATCCTTGCCTTCGAGCCGGCCATGGCGGCGCTGGCGGCCGGCAACCGCGTCATGTTGAACTTCTCGGAGTTCCATGTCCGCACCGGCCACCTCCTCGCGAAGCTCTTCGCCGAGGCGATCGACGAGAGCGTGTTCGCGATCGTCACCGGCGACCTCGAGACGGCCCGATCGTTCAGCGAGCTGCCCTTCGACCACCTGTTCTTCACCGGATCCCCCGGCGTGGGTCGCCTCATCGCCCAGGCCGCCGCGAAGAACCTCACCCCGGTCACCCTGGAGCTGGGCGGAAAGAACCCGGTCGTCGTCGCGCGCAGCGCCGACCTCGACCTGGCGGCCCACCGCATCGCCGGCACCCGAGCCCTGAACAGCGGCCAGATCTGCCTGTGCCCGGACTATGTCTTCGTCCCGCGTGAGCTCAAGGACGAGTTCGTCGATCGTCTGCGCGCCGAGTTCTCCGCGCTCCTGCCCGACGTGCTCGACAACCCCGGTGTCGTCTCGATCGTCAACGACCGCAACTTCCAGCGCGTCACGGGTCTCGTCGACGATGCCGTCCAGCAGGGCGCCACCTCGATCGTCGTGGCCCCCGAGGCGGAACTGGCGAGCCTGCCCGACGCCGCGACGCGTCGCATCGCGCCGACGATCCTGCTCGACGTCCCGGCCACCGCGCGGATCGCCGACGAGGAGATCTTCGGCCCCGTCCTGCCGATCTACGTCTACGACGACGTGTCCGAGACCATCGAGTACGTCCGGAATCGACCCAACCCGCTGGGTGCCTACTGGTACGGCGAGGATGACGACGAGTTCCGTGCCTTCCTCGATGGGACGACCAGTGGCGGGGTCACCCGCAACGACGGCATCGCCCACGCGCTCCTGCCCGGCGCGCCCTTCGGCGGGGTGGGGAACTCCGGCTCGGGTGCCTACCACGGCAAGACCGGGTTCGACACCTTCACCCACCGGCGGGCGGTCGCGAACGTGACGCAGGAGCGCGGCATCGCCGAGGGTCTCAACGGTCGCGCGCTCCTGGACGAGGGCTTCCTCAGCGTCATCGACCAGACCGTGACCGACGCGGCCGCGTCGTTCCGCCAGCACTTCGTCTGACGACGGCGCGCAACACCACGCGCGAGCGTCACACAAAGAGGGCCAGCGTCACCGGTTATTACCCGTGACGCTGGCCCCATTCCTGTGACGCTCGGTCTCAGCCTGGCGTCACTCCCACTCGATGGTGCCCGGCGGCTTGCTCGTCACGTCGAGCACCACACGGTTGACCTCGTCGACCTCGTTGGTGATGCGGGTGGAGATCTGCGCGAGCACGTCGTAGGGAACGCGGGTCCAGTCGGCGGTCATCGCGTCCTCCGACGACACCGGCCGCAGCACGATCGGGTGACCGTAGGTGCGCCCGTCGCCCTGCACTCCGACCGAACGCACATCGGCGAGCAGCACGACCGGGCACTGCCAGATCTCGTTGTCGAGACCGGCCTTGGTCAACTCCTCACGCGCGATCGCATCGGCCCGACGGAGCGTCGCGAGGCGGTCCTCGGTGACCTCACCGATGATGCGGATCCCCAGACCCGGCCCGGGGAACGGCTGGCGCGCGACGATCTCCTCGGGCACACCGAGCTCCCGCCCGATCGCGCGGACCTCGTCCTTGAACAGCGCCCGCAGCGGCTCTACGAGCTTGAACTGCAGGTCGTCGGGCAGACCGCCGACGTTGTGGTGCGACTTGATGTTCGCCGTGCCCGCTCCCCCGCCCGACTCGACGACGTCCGGGTACAGCGTGCCCTGGACGAGGAACTCGACCGGATGACCATCCTGGGCGCCGTGCCCGACGATGTCACGCGCCGCCTGCTCGAACGTGCGGATGAACTCACGACCGATGATCTTGCGCTTCTCCTCCGGATCGCTGACCCCGGCCAGCGCACCCAGGAACGTCTCGCGCGCGTCGACGGTGACGAGCCTGACGCCGGTCGCCGCGACGAAGTCCATCTCGACCTGCTCGGCCTCGCCCTCGCGCAGCAATCCGTGGTCGACGAACACGCAGGTCAGCTGGTCACCGACGGCGCGCTGCACGAGGGCGGCCGCGACGGAGGAGTCCACGCCGCCGGACAGTCCGCAGATGACCGCGGCGTCGCCGATCTGCTCTCGGATCGCGTTGACCTGGTCCTCGATGACGTTGCCCGGCGTCCAATCGGCGGGGATGCCCGCGCCGCGGTGCAGGAAGTTCTCGAGGACCTGCTGCCCGAACGTCGAGTGCATCACCTCGGGGTGCCATTGCACGCCGTAGAGGCGGCGCGAGTCATCCTCGATCGCGGCGACCGGCGCACCGGCGGTCGTGGCCGTCACCGTCATGCCGTCGGGGGCGACCGTGACCGAGTCGCCGTGGCTCATCCACACCGACTGCTCGGTGGGCTGGCCGTTGAACAGGGTGGAGGTGCGATCGGTCACCGTCGCGGGCGTCGCTCCGTACTCGCGCAGGCCGGTACGGGACACCTCGCCGCCGAGCGCCTGGGCCATCGCCTGGAAGCCGTAGCACATGCCGAAAACGGGGACGCCCGCCTCGAGCAGGGCGCCATCGAGGCCCGGAGCGTCGTCGGCATAGACCGAGGACGGCCCGCCGGAGAGGATCACCGCGGCCGGCTCCTTGGCCAGCATCTCGGCCACCGACATGGTGTGCGGCACCACCTCGCTGTACACCTTCGCCTCGCGCACACGACGGGCGATCAACTGGGCGTACTGCGCGCCGTAGTCGACGACCAGAACGGGGTGGGTCTGTAGGGAGTCACTCACCCGGTCAATCTTAGCCAGCGTTCACAGGCCGAGCTTCGGCGCCAGTTGCTTCCACACCTTCGACTCGATGATGAACGGCACGAACGGCAGGCACGAGGCCAGCAGGATCCCGGCCATCTTCAGCAGCGACCAGCCGACCTTGAAACCGAGGTTGGCCGTGGCGACGGCGAAGACCATGAAGATCAGGCCGTGCACGGGGCTCCACCACGCCAGCACGTCGTTGTTGAACCCGTACTTGAGCACCATCTCGAGGATCAGCACGAACAGCGCGGTACCGGCGACGAACGACATCACCCGGAACACCTTGAGCGCGGTGCGGGTCGAGGCGAGTTCGCGCTCGTCGACCGGCACGGTCTGGTCGGAGGTCTCGGTCGGGATCTCAGGCATGGATCGGCTCCTTCTTCACGGGGGTCGGGGTGGCGAGGCGGACCTCGGTGCGCAGCATGCGCCAGTAGAACCAGAACCCGAACACCCCGAACGCCCACCACTGGATGGCGTAGGCGACGTTGCGCGAGTTCGGTGTGATGTTCGGCATGGGCGGTGGAATGCGCTTCATCGGGGCGGCGGCCGCGATTTCGGCGCCGTCGCGGGTCTCGGACTGGGCGAACCCGATGGCGTTGTAGATCGTCCCGTCCCAGAGGTTGACCAGACGCGCGGTGTCGATCGAGGGGATCTGACCAGCGGGCAGCACGGTCGTCCCCTCGACCGGCGACTCACTCGGCGCCAGTGACGCGCGCACGGTGACCGTGCCCGTCGGCGGTGCCGACACGTCAGCCGGGTCGGGCACCCACCCGCGTACGACGGGGAAGACGGCCTCCTGCGTCCGGAGCGCGGTGACGACCCAGTACCCGTCGCGGCCGTCGAGCAACCGTCCGCCGACCAGCGCCTCGTGCGCGGGCACGTAGCGACCGGTGGCGTCGACGAGTTGGCCGCTGGCATCGGCGGGGAACGCCTGGCCCGGGTCGAGGTAGGTGGTCAGTTCGACCGCTGGACGCTGGCCGGCCTGGGAGACGTCGTCCAGCCTTCCACGGTCGTGGGCCACGCCCATCTGCCACCGCCCCAGGAAGATCGTCGCGATGAAGAAGGCGATCGCGAACGCCAGGAGCCCCAGGAATTTGGGGGTCAGGGCAGTCCGAAGCACCGACACAGGGTACGGGAGGAGTCTGGGAGCCTCACCCGGCCGTGGTGCGGGCCGGTGCGGCGGCCGTGGTAGCAGCGCCGTCGGCCGCATTGTCCGCAGTACCGTCAGCCGGGCCACGCGCCGGCCCCCAGCGGGTGACCGCCGGATGACGTGCCGGCACCGGTTCGACGCGCCGGTACGACGCTCCCGGAACCGGCCTCGAATCGGCCTCGCCCCTGTTCGGCCACAGCGAGAACGCGCGCTCGGACTGCGCGGTGATCGTCAGCGACGGGTTCACCCCGAGGTTGGCCGAGACGGCCGAGCCGTCGACGACACTGATCGACGGATGGCCGTACAACCGGTGATAGGGATCGATGACTCCGCGTTCGGGCGAGTCCGCGATCGGCACTCCGCCCAGGAAGTGCGCGGTCATCGGCATGTTGAACGGCTCGCCGATGTTGCCGCCGATGACGGCGTTGACACCGGTGACCTCGGCCAACTGTTTCGCCACTTCGCGGGCCACGTTGTGCGCCAACGGGATCCACGACGGATTCGGCTCACCGTGTCCCTGACGTGAGGTCAGGCCACGCTTCCCCCGGCGCGACAAGGTGATCGAGTTGTCGAGCGTCTGCATGACGAGCAGGATCACGGTGCGCTCCGACCACCGGCGGATCGGGGGGTGACGCACGAACGTCCAGGCCTCCTCCGGGTGCCGCCGAATGTGCCGTAGCAGCTTGCCCAGCCCGATGCCTGGAGTGTCTCCGGGCACGAGGAGCGAGATCAGCAGCCCCATCGAGTTCGACCCCTTGCCATACCGCACGGCCTCGACGTGGGTGTCGGACGCCGGGTGGAACGAGGTGGTGATCGCGACTCCGGTGTCGAGCCCACCGCCGTCGGGGACGCGCGCGGTCATCGCCCCGAGCAGCGCCTCGGAGTTCGTGCGGGTCAGCTCCCCCAGCCGCGGCGAGAGTCGCGGCAGGTCGCCGGACCCGGCCATGGCGTGCAACAGCTGTTGGGTGCCCCACGTGCCGGCGGCCAGGACGACGTGACGGGCGGTGAGCACACGAGGGTCCTTCGCTGCTCCGCGCGCGCCGGTGCGCTCGGTGCGCACGCGCATGACCGGCGACGACGGGTCGGAGCCCGGTACCTCGCCGAGGTGGGTTACGGTGCGCATCGGCTCGATCGTCACGCCGAGTTTCTCCGCGAGCGCGAGGTAGTTCTTCATCAGGGTGTTCTTCGCCCCGACGCGGCAGCCCACCATGCAGTTGCCGCACAGTGTGCAGCCGGTGCGATCGGGTCCGGCGCCGCCGAAGTACGGGTCGGCCACGCGCTTCTCCGGTGTGCCGAACCACACCCCCACCGGGGTGCGCCGGAAGGTGGAGCCGACGCCCATCGACTCGGCCGTGCCACGCATCGCCTCCTCGGCCGGGCCGTCGAGTTCGTGCCCGGTGCTGCCGAGCATGCGCTGGGCCATCGCGTAGTGCGGGGCGAGTTCGTCCTGCCAGTCGGTGATATGGCCCCACTGCCGGTCGGTGAAGAACTCCTTCGGCGGCACGTAGTGGGTGTTGGCGTAGTTGAGCGAGCCGCCGCCCACGCCGGCACCGGCGAGCACGGCCACGTGGGGCAGCACGTGGATGCGCTGGATGCCGTAGCAGCCGAGCTCGGGCGCCCAGAGAAACCGCTTCAGGTCCCAACTGGTCTTCGCGAAGTCCTCGTCCTCGAAGCGGCGGCCCGCCTCGTACACGTGAACGCGGTAGCCCTTCTCGGCCAGACGCAGCGCGGCCACCGCACCGCCGAAACCGGAGCCGATGACGATGACGTCGACGTCGGCATTCGCCGCATCGACCCGGGTGGCGTTGAACTTGGCGCTCACTTCAGACGGGCCTTCTTCAGGGCGCGCATGCCTCCGGTGAACGTCGCGGCGAACCTCTCCTGGGACATCCCGAACACCGGGCCGTAGGACACGAGATGTTGCACCGCGACGGTCTGCGACTCGGTGTACTTGTGGATGCCCTGCTGCCCGTGACGGCGCCCGACCCCGGAGGCCTTCATCCCGCCCATGGGTGCGTCGATGCTGCCGTGCGCCGAGGCATAGCCCTCATTGACGTTGACCGTGCCCGTCTGGATGCGCGTGGCGATGTCCTTGCCGCGGCGGGTGTCACGGGTCCAGACCGAGGCGTTGAGGCCGTAGTCGGTGTCGTTGGCGAAGGCGATGGCACCCTCGTCGCTGGGCACGACGTGGAGGCTGACCAGCGGGCCGAACGTCTCGTGGCCGTAGCAGATCATATCGGGCGTGACGTCGGCCAGGACCGTCGGCTCGACGCAGAACGGCCCGATCTCCGGCAGCTCGCGGCCACCGGCGAGCACGGTCGCGCCCTTGGCCTGCGCGTCGCTCAGGTGCTCGCGGAAGGTGTCGAGCTGTCGTTGGGAGACCAGCGAGCCCATGTCCGGGCCGAACGCCAGGTCGACGGAGACGCGCATCTCCTTGACGGCGGCGACGAAACGCGCGGTGAACTCCTGCGCAACGGCCGTGTGCACGGCGATCCGCTCGATGGCGATGCAGGTCTGGCCGGCCGACGCGAACACGGCCCGCACTGCCCCTGGCACCGCCTTGTCGAGGTCGGCGTCGTCGGCGACGTAGAGGGTGTTCTTGCCGCCGAGTTCGAGGCTGTATCCGACGAGGCGCCCGGCCACCGATTCGGCGACCTTGCGGCCAGTGGCCGTCGATCCGGTGAATCCGACGACATCGCCGCGGTCGAGGACGGCCGCGCCGATCTCGGCTCCGCCGGCGACGACCTGCAGCACGCCCTCGGGCAGACCGGCGTCGTCGAGGCATTCGGCCAGCGCGAGCGCGGTCAGCGTGCCCTGCGGGTCCGGGCGCAGCACGACGGAGTTGCCGGCGGCCAGGGCGGGTAGCGCATCCTCGAACGCCATCGCGAGGGGGTAGTTCCACGGGGAGACGATGCCGACCACGCCGACCGGGTGGTGGTACTCGGTCACCTGGGTCAGCACCGGGTAGACCCCGCGGCGGCGCTGCGGGCGCAGGTGCGCGGTCGCGGTGCGGGCGTAGTAGCGCGCCACGACGGCCACGGAGCCGAGTTCCTCGAAGGCGTGCATGCGCGTCTTGCCGGTCTCGATCTGGCAGAGGTCGAGCAGTTCGCGCTGCCGGTCGAGCATGATGTCGTGCAGGCGCAGCAGGATCGCCGTACGGTCGGCGATGGAGGTCGCGGCCCACCGTGGCTGGGCGGCTCGGGCCGTGGCGAACGCGCGATCCACGTCGTCGATGGTCGAGGCGGGCAGGTCCCCGATCGCGCCGCCGGTCAGCGGCGAGTTCGTGGTCAGGTTCGGGGCCGAGCGAGAACTCACCACCCGGGCCGTGAGACGGCGGCACACGGCGGGGTCGACAAGCAGGGTCGCACTGCGGTCGATCATGGGGTCGGCGATGGCCTCGGATGACATGGGTCACTACGCTACTCGGCGGTAGCCAAGCGCGCCAGAGATCTGGCGTCAGCGAACCTTGTACGGCGAGACGACGACGTCGATGCGCTGCAGGTCCTTGACCTCGGTGTAGCCGGTGTTGGCCATCGCCCGCCGCAGCGCACCCATGAGGTTCGTCGTACCGCGCGCGTCCCGGCCGGGGCCGAAGAGCACCTCGGTCAGCGGCGCCACCTGCCCGACCTCGACCCGCTCCCCGCGGGGCAACTCGTGGTGGTGTGCCTCGCTGCCCCAGTGGAACCCGCCGCCGGGCGCATCGGTCGCGCGCGCCAACGCCGCGCCGAGCATGACCGCGTCCGAGCCCATGGCGATCGCCTTGACGATGTCGCCCGAGGTGCCCACGGCGCCGTCGGCGATGACGTGGACATACCGGCCACCCGACTCGTCGAGGTAGTCACGCCGTGCCGCCGCGACGTCGGCGATGGCCGTGGCCGCCGGCGCGTGGATGCCCAGCGTCGTGCGGTTGGTGTGCGCCGCGCCGCCGCCGAACCCGACGAGGACACCCGCGGCGCCGGTGCGCATGAGGTGCAGCGCCGCCTGGTAGCTCGCCGCGCCCCCGACGATGACCGGCACGTCGAGTTCGTAGATGAACCGCTTGAGGTTGAGGGGCTCGACGCGACTGGAGACGTGCTCGGCCGAGACGGTCGTGCCACGGATGACGAAGAGGTCGACCCCGGCCGCGAGCACCGTGCGGTAGTGCTGCTGGGTGCGCTGCGGGCTGAGCGCACCGGCCACGGTCACCCCGGCCTCACGGATCTCGCGCAGCCGCTCCGTGATGAGCTCCGGCTTGATCTCCTCGGCGTAGATCTCCTGCATGCGCTGCGTGGCGGTCGCCGGGTCGAGGGTGGCGATCTCCTCGAGCAGCGGCACGGGATCGGAGTAGCGCGTCCACAGACCCTCGAGGTCGATGACCGGCAGACCGCCCATCTTGCCGAACGCGATCGCCGTGGCCGGGGACATGACCGAGTCCATCGGCGCGGCCATGACCGGCATCTCGAAGTGGTACGCGTCGATCTGCCAGTCGAGCGACACCTCTTCGGGGTCACGGGTGCGCCGTGACGGGACGACGGCAATGTCATCCAGGGAGTAGGCCCGACGGCCCCGCTTGCCTCGACCGATCTCGACTTCGTTCACCCGGCCAGCCTAACGGGGACCGATGGCGTCACCGGATCGGACACGGCCTCACCCCTCGACGCGATTGACGTCGTCACGGCCGCGAGGTCGTGCACGGTCGGGGTCCAGGCGTGCAGCAACTCGTGGTCGTGGCTGATCGCGAGCACGCCCATGCCGCGTTCCACGGCGCCGTTGATCACCCCGATCACCGAGGCGGTCGTCGCCGCGTCGAGCATGGACGTGGCCTCGTCGCACACGAGATGGTCAGGCTCGGAGACGAGTGCGCGGGCCAACGCGGCCCGCTGGAGTTGTCCGTCGGAGACCTCCCGCGGCAGGCGGCCGAGCAGGTCGTCGGTCAGTCCGACACGGCGGGCGACCCCGCGCACGGCCTGCTCCCGCTCGTCGGCCGCGATCCGCACTCCGCGTCGCGCCCCCCGCCCGACGGTCAGGGGTTGGGCGATGATCTCGGCCAGCCGCAAGTGCGGGTCGCAGGAGCGCCGTGGCGACTGGAACAGCATCGCCACGCGTCCCGACATCCGCCCGCGGCGCGTCTCGATCGCCTCGCCGCCGAGGGTCACCGACCCGGCCATCGGGGCGATCAGTCCGGCGAACGCGCGCCCCAGGGTGGTCTTGCCCGAGCCGGAGGGCCCGGTCAGGCCCACGACCTCGCCGGGTGCGATCGTCACGGTCGCGCCGGTGATGACGGCCTGCCCGCCGTAGCCGAGGGTGGCGTCGAGGGCCTGCAGGCTGGTGTCCACCCCGGCCTCGGCGGCCGGGCGCAGGTGATGGGGACTCATGGGTGGGCACCTTCCAGACGGTCGGCGAACGTCACCGACGGGTCGAGATCGGTCAGGGACGGGGGCATCCCCGGAATGGGCTGGAGACCGTTGCGCGGCAGGGCACCCAGCAGCGCGCGGGTGTAGGCGTGACTCGGGGCGGCGAGCACGTCCGTGGCCGAGCCGTGTTCGACGATCCGCCCGGCGTACATCACGGAGAGGTCGTCCGCGACGTCGGTGTCGAGCAGTGCCCCGAGGTCGTGGGTGATGAGCAGCACCGCTGCTCCCAGGTCGGCGTGGCGACGCAGCAGGGCGAGGGTGCTGCGCGTCAACTCGGGGTCGAGGCTGGCGGTGGGTTCATCGGCGAGCAGGACCTCGGGGTCACCGGCCAACGCGAACGCCACGGCCGCCCGACCGGCCATGCCACCGGAGAGTTCATGCGGGTACCGATCGAGCACCTCGGCAGGGAGCCCGACGAGGGCCAGCAGGTCCTCCGGGGTGTGACGCCCGTCGATGGCGGCAAGGGTCTCGCGCAACTGGGACCCGACCTTGCGCGTCGGGGTCAGGTACGTCGCGCTCGACTGGGCCACGGTGCCGATGCGTCGGCCGCGCAGCCCCTCCCAGAGGGTGGCACGCGGGTGGCCCAGGGCAGCGGTGACGTCGGTGTCGCACACCCTCACCGACCCGGTCGCGCGGGTGCCCGGCGGGAGCATGCCGATGAGCGCGCCGGCCAGCGTCGACTTGCCACAGCCGGACTCGCCGACGAGCGCGTGCACCCGCCCCGGACGCAGCTCGAGATCG
>NZ_BCRE01000112.1 GCF_001552435.1 Kribbia dieselivorans NBRC 106261 | reverse complement strand
GGCCGTGTGCACCCAGGCCGCCCGACCGGCCACGCGGGTGGGCAGCCGCAACGTGAGATCGCGCACGGCCACGACCGGCGAGGTCGGCGGCGTACGGGGTTCGGCGGCGCTCACTGCTCCACCACCGTCGACGCGGCCTGCGGCGCGAACCGGTCGCGCAGCGCCCCGGCGACCCCGCTGACCGCCAGCGTCGTCACGACGAGGAACAGCGCGGGGAAGGCGAGCGTCCACCAGTTGCCGAGCAGCACCTCGCCGGAGGACACCTGCAGCAACGTCCCCAGGGAGGCCTGGTCCGGTGGCAGCCCGAGGCCGAGGAACGACAGCGTCGACTCGTGCCAGATCGCGTGCGGCAACAGCAGCACCACCGCGACGGCCGCCTGGCCCAGCGTGGCGGGCAGGATGTGTCGACGCAGCACGTGCCACCGCGACGCCCCGGACAGATAGGTCGCGTCGACGTACTCCATGCTGCGCACGGTCAGCGCCTCCGATCGCACGATGCGAGCCACCGCGGACCAGTGGATCAACGCGATCGAGAGGATGATCGCGATCAGCGAACCGCGGTACATCGCGACGATGACCACCCCGAGCAGCAGGTGCGGCAGGGCATTGAGGGTGTCGGAGAAGCGCATGAGCACGGCATCGACCCACCCCCCGACGGTGGCCGCGACCGTGCCGACGGCCACCCCGATCACCGTCGACCCGATGGCACAGACCACGGCGATGAACAGGCTGACGCGCAGTGCCTGGGCCACGCGCACGAACAGGTCCAGGCCCGAGTGGTCGGTGCCGAACGGGTGGGCCGGCGACGGCGACTGGCGGGCATCGACCAGTTGCGGCGTCGTCAGGGAGTCCGGGGCGAACACGGGCACGAGCACCGCGTACGCCACGATCAGGCCCAGCGTGACCGCCGCGACCGCCGTGGTGGTCGGGCGCCAGGACGTGGGCAGACTGACGGAGCGTCGTGCCCGCCGGTCCGCGGTCGCGCGCGGCGGGCGGGTCAGGGTGGAGTCAGCCATCGACGCTCACCCGCGGGTCGAGCAGCAGGTAGAGGACATCGGCGAGCAGTGAGCCCACGAGCACCAACGCCGTCGTGGCCAGGGTGAGCACCGCCAGGAGCGGGAAGTCGAGCGCCTTGGCGGCGGCCACGACCGCGGCGGCGATGCCGGGCCACCCGAACACGGCCTCGACGAGCACGGCGCCGACGACGATCTCGGGCAACCGCGCTCCGATCAGGGTGACGAGCGGGGCCAGCGACACCGGCGCGATGTGGCCACGCACCACGGTGCGCCATGGCAGTCCGCGGGTCACCGCACCGCGGACGGCATCGGAGACCATCGCGTCGCGCACGGAGGAGCGCACCGACAGGATGAACCACGGCATCTGGCTGATCGCCAGCACCAGGGCGGGCAGCACCAGGTGCTCGGCCACGGAGGTCACCGTCGCCGGTTGGCCGGGCGTGGTCGCTCCCCCGGCGGGAAACGCGCCCAACCCGATCGCGAACACGGTGATGACCGCCAGCGACAGCACGAACGGCGGCACGGCCTGCACCACCAGGGCGAACCCGGAGCACAGCCGGTCGAACCACGAGCCCGGACGCAATCCGGCGAGGAGACCCAACGACGCTCCGGCGATCACGGCGACGACCAGGGCGACCCCCGAGAGCAACAGCGTCCACGGGACCCGCTCGGTCAGCACATCGGCGACCGGCTGCCCATAGACCCGCGAGTGCCCCAGGTCGCCGCGGGCGATGTCGGCCCACCACCCGATCCAGGAGCGCCACCACTGCTCCCCCAAGCCCAGCGTCTGCGCGATCTGCTCGCGCTGCTCGAGGGAGGTGCGCTGGAACCGGTCACCGAGGTAGGCCGCGAGCGGGTCGAACGGCGACCACGCCCCGAGGAGGAACACCATTGCCGAGACGATGAGCAGGATCGGGACCATGATCGCCAGCCGTCGCGCCACCAGCCGGGCGATCTGCGGCCGGCGCGAACGCCGGCGGCGCCCCACCGGCCCGGTCGTGGTGGGCGGGGCCGATGAGGCCGCTGTGACCGCGGCCGTCATTGCGCCGACCACTGCCCGAGGTTCCACCACGGACCCCACCCGATGCCGTGGGAGTGCGGCTCGACGACGCGCTCACCCTGGTTCCAGCCGTTCTCCTTGGACACGTACGTGTGGTGCAGGTGCAGGAAGATCACGTGCGAGGGGTCCTTGACGTACTCCGTCTGGACCGTGCGCAGCGCCTCAACACGCTGGGGGCCGTCGGGGGTGGTACGGGCGGTCTCCAGGGCCTCATCGAGCTTGTCGGAGCCGAGATTGGCCGGGTTGTCCCAGACCGCCGCGCCGGGGATTCGCGTGTGCAGCGTCGCGTAGAGCTGCGTGTCGGGCGAGTAGGGCTTGTCGCCGCCGCCGAGCAGGATGCCCAACTCGTCGATCCGCGGTTCGATCTTGTCGAAGTCCAGGCCCTCGAGCGTGACCTCGACCCCGAGCCGCTTCATGTCCCCCGCGAACGCGGTGGCCAGGTCACGACGCACGGAGTCGGTCGGGCGGTAGGCGATGGTGAAGCTGGCCTTGTCGCGGCCCTTGGCGCGGATCCCGTCGGATCCGACCTTCCACCCGGCGTCGTCGAGCATCCTCTGCGCGGCGGGCAGGTCGAAGTCGAACCGGGCCTGGCCGACGTAGGCGTCGCCGTAGACGTCGGACATCGGCGTCCACGCCAGCGCGCCGTGCCCGGCCAGGACCGTGTCGACCATGGCCTGCCGGTCGACGGCGAGGTTCATCGCCAGGCGCGCCTTCGCGTCGTTGGTGAAGGCACTGTTCTTCGGGAACGAGATGCCACGCCAGTCGGCGGACTTGACCGAGTCGATGATGAAGCCGTCCTTGCCCTCGAAGGTGGCGGCGACGGTCGGTGGCAGGTTCGTGCCGTCGAACTCGCCGGCCAGGGTGCGCTGGGCGCGGGTGTTGTCGTCGGGCAGGTAGGTCGTGGTGAGCTTGGTGACCTCGGCGGCGCCGTCCCAGTGGTCCTCGAACGCGGTGAACACGGCCCGCTCGGCGGAGAGGTCCTCGAGACGGTACTTGCCGGTGCCGATGGGCTCACGGTTGAGCGACGACTTCTCCGCCGGGCCTGTGCCGAGCTTCTCCGACGGCGCGATGCCGATCGTCAGGCGTGAGGGGAAGTCGGCGTAGGGGTACTTGAGGGTGAACACGACGTCCTTGCCACGGGCGCTGACCGATCTGATCATCGCGACCGAGGAGGCGATCTCCGATGCGGAGGCGGGATCGAGGATGGCACGGTACGTGGCCACGACGTCCTCGGGCCCGAAGGTGCTGCCGTCGTGGAAGGTCACGCCGTCGCGAACCCGGACGGTGTACGTGGTGCCCTTGGCATCCACGGTCGGCTCCTGCGCGGCCAGCACCGGCGTGAACTCGGGCAGGTGTTCGTCGCCCTCACTCTTCAGGCCCAGCAGGCCTTCGTAGATCGGCGAGACACCGAGCTCCCCGTAGCCCATCACCGGGTTGTAGCCACCCAGTTCGAAGCCGTCGGCCAACACGAGTTCGGTGGGGGTCTCGGTACTGGCCTGGCCCTCGGCCGAACCGCCACAGGCGGACAAGGTCAGGGCCGCGGAGGTGGCGAGGGCGGCGATGGTCAGGAGGCGAAAACGGGCAGCGCTCACGTCGATCCTTAGGAATATGTGTCCAATTGAACACATGAGAAGGGGGCGCACCCCACCCTAGGGCACCCCCCGGTTCTCGCAACTCGGGGCGCAAGGAGGCACCATGTGCAAGGAACAACAGGGGCAGACCACAGGGGGCCTTCCATGGATGAGCCGGGGACCACACCCACGCGGCCACACGCGGCGACGAGCCGCTCAAGCGTCGACGCGCTCGAGGACGCCGCCCACGAGCATGGCCCGGTCACGGCAGGCGACGCCCGGGCGTGGGCCACCCGGTTCGATCTCCTGGGCGACCCCACGAGACTCCGCCTGCTGGCGCGTATGCACGATCAGCCCGGCAGCACCGTGCGCGAACTCGCCGATTCGGCGGCCATCACGGCCACCGCGGCCTCGCAGGCGCTACGGGTGCTCCGCGACCAAGGCTGGGTGGAGGCCGCGCGTGACGGTCGGTCGATGCGCTACACGCTCATCGATGACACGGCGCACGCGTGCCTCCACCTGATGTTGGCTCAGTTGCCGCGCGAGTAGTTCGGTGCGTCGACGATGCCGACGACGTCGTGCGGGTGGCTCTCCTTGAGGCCGGCCGCGGTGATCCGGACGAACTGACCGCGGGCCTTGAGCTCCGGGATCGTGCTGGCGCCGACGTAGAACATCGCCTGGTGCAGGCCACCGACGAGCTGACGGGCGACGGCCGAGACCTGCCCCTTGAACGCGACCTTGCCCTCGATGCCCTCGGGCACGAGGTCCTCGTCGTTGGTGATGTCGGCCTGGAAGTAGCGGTCCTTGGAGTAGGACTTCTGGCCGCGCGAACTGAGGGCACCGAGCGACCCCATGCCGCGGTACTGCTTGAACTGCTTGCCGTTGACGAGGATGAGATCGCCGGGGGCCTCCTCGGTCCCGGCCAGCAGCGAGCCGACCATGACCGAGTCCGCGCCGGCCACGAGGGCCTTGGCGATGTCGCCGGAGTACTGCAGCCCACCGTCGCCGATGAGCGGCACGCCGGCCGGACCACACGCCTGGGCGGCGTCATGGATCGCGGTGACCTGCGGGACTCCGACACCGGCCACGACCCGGGTGGTGCAGATCGACCCCGGCCCGACGCCGACCTTGACCGCGTCCACGCCGGCGTCGACGAGCGCCTGGGCTCCGGCGCGGGTCGCGACGTTGCCGCCGATGATCTGCACGTGCGAAAGCAACGGGTCGCCCTTGAGTTTGCGAATCATGTCGAGCAGGAGCTTCGCGTGGCCGTGGGCGGTGTCGACGACGAGCACGTCGACACCGGCCTCGATGAGCATCGTGGCGCGCTCGAACGAGTCGCCGAAGTACCCGACCGCGGCGCCGACGAGCAGGCGACCCTCGGCATCCTTGCTGGCCAGCGGGAACTGCTCGGACTTGACGAAGTCCTTGACCGTGATGAGACCGGCGAGCTTGCCGTCGGCGTCGACCAGCGGCAGACGCTCACGCTTGTGCTGGCGCAGGAGCGCGGTGGCGGTCTCCTTGTCGGTGTCAACCGGGGCCGTGATGAGCGGCATCGGCGTCATGATGTCCTTGACCAGCATCGATCCCCACTCCGAGACGGGCGTGAAGCGCAGGTCGCGGTTGGTGATGATGCCGACGAGGGTGTTGTCGGACTCGACGACCGGCAGGCCGGAAACCCGATACTCACCGCAGATGCGGTCGAGGTCCTCGAGCGTGGCCTCGGGGCCGATGGTGACCGGGTTGGTGATGCGCCCGGTCTGGGTGCGCTTGACGAGGTCGACCTGGTAGGCCTGATCCTCGGCGGACAGGTTGCGGTGCAGGATGCCGACGCCACCCTGGCGGGCCATGGCGATGGCCATGCGCGCCTCGGTGACGGTGTCCATCGCGGCCGAGACCAGCGGCACCTTGAGCGAGATCTCGCGGGTCAGCCGCGTGGTGGTGTCGACCTCGCTGGGGATGACGTCGGTCTCGCCGGGCAGGAGGAGGACGTCGTCATAGGTCAGACCCAGCTTCGCGAACGGGTCATGGGGGGTGTCGGATGAAGGGGTGGAGGCTCCGAGACTCATTGGACAATTCTAGTGCTCGTCGCGACTGCTTCCGACCACGTCGAGGAGGAGGTAGTGCAGGCCGCCACTGCGCTCGACGCCACGGCGCACCAGACCCCTGGTGACCTGCGCCGCCGTGGCCGCATCGACGATCCGCGGTCGGGTCAGGGTGACGTCGCGACCCCTCCAGCGCAACGTCGCTCCCCCGGCGGCGATGACGTTGCGCGCCCAGTTGGTGTCGGTGCCCCAGACCAGGCCGATGAGGATCACCGTGGGGTCGGACGGGACGACCGCGATCGGGGTGGCGTACGACGCTCCGCTGCGACGGCCGACGTGGTGCATGACGGCGAAGAGGGGCAGGACGCGACGCCCCGAGGCCCACGTCGCGAGCGGCTCGGTGAGCCGAACGACGATCCGGGGCGGGCCCTGCCGTTTCGCTGTGGCCACGCCTCCATGTCTACACGGTCGACCACGAGGCCGGTAGCCAATCGTTCAACCAGAGTTGGCCTGCTGTTTGCCGGGAGCACGCCCCAGCGCACCTTTGGCGGGCACTGTGTCACCGTCAGACCAACCCGAGGGGGACAGACATGGCCGATTTGACTCGCTTGCCCGGACCCATCTTCGACCTATGGGACTGGCAGTTCCAAGGGTCCTGCCGCTCCACCGGGGCCGAGCAGTTCTACCACCCCGAGGGCGAACGCGGCTCCGCTCGCCGCAACCGCGACCTCGCGGCGAAGGCCGTCTGCCACACCTGTCCGGTCATCGTGGCGTGCCGCGAACACGCCCTGCGCACGCGCGAGACCTTCGGCGTCTGGGGTGGCTTGACGGAGGACGAGCGCGCGGCCTACCACGCCGATCTCGCCGCCTCCCAGGCCTCCTGACGCACACGCCGGCATCCTGACGTACACGCGTTTCCGCTCACCCGGATCCGGGGGTCGCGACCAAGGCGGCGAGGTCGCCGACCGCGCCCAGGTGCCTGAGCTTGTCGGGGTTGATCTGATTGCGCAGGGCCACGATGCGGCCCTGCTCGTCGAACGCCAAGGCCAGACGGGATCTCGCGTGGACGCCTCGCTACCCCTCGTGGCGCGTGGGGTTCACCGACGGCCTGTGACTGCGCTGAGGAGCGCCGTGGCCGTACGCTGGTCGGGTGAGCGCCGAGCCCTTCGAGATTCCCATTCATGACGAGATGATCCGTCTGGGGCAGCTGCTCAAGCTCGCCTCCCTCGTCGAGGACGGCGCGGAGGCGCGCAGCGTGATCGAGGAGGGCCTGGTCACCGTCGACGGTGAGGTCGAGACCCGCCGTGGTCGGCAGGTGCCGGTCGGTGCCGTGGTGGCGATCGGCGGGCAGTCCTGCCGCGTCGTCTCCGGCTGAGTGGCTGGGGTCAGCCGAGCATCCAGGCGACGGCACCCTCGACGTGGATCTGCGTCGAGGAGTACAGCGGCACGTCCGCGTCCTCGCCGCGCACCAAGAGCTGGATCTCCGTGTCGGCGAGGATGATGCCGTCGGCACCATCCTTGTCCAGGCGGGCCATGATCTGCTGGAAGCGCTTGCGCGAGGGCGTACGCACGACCCCATGGACGAGTTCGTCGTAGATGATGTGCGTGATGTCGGCCTGCTCGACCTCGTCGGGACGCATCAGTTCAATCCCCTCGTCGGCCAGCGCGGCGCGGTACGAGGAGTCGTCCTGGGCCGAGGCGATGAGGCCGACCTTGGTGGCGCCGTGGCTGGCGACGCGGAGGGCGATGGCCTCGCCGATGTGGAAGAAGGGCACGTTCAGCGCCGCCTCGATCTCGGGCGCCACGTGGTGCATCGTGTTGGCGGCCAACAGCACGGCCTCGGCCCCGGCCGACTCCAGGCCACGGGCGGCGTCACTGAGGAGGTTGGCCATGCCGGCCCAGTTCTCGTCACGGGCCATCGCGTCGACCTCGGCGAAGTCGACGCTGTGGATGAGCAGCCGCGCGGTGTGCAGGCCACCCAGGCGCTGGCCCACGGATTCGTTGAGCAGGCGGTAGTACTCCGCCGTGCTGGTCCAACTCATCCCACCGAGAACCCCGAGAAGTCGCATGGACCACAGGGTAGGGCCCGCACTTCCGGCATGGGGCGCCGGGGCCGAAAATGTGACCGACCCCGCCTCGCGCGAGCGAGACGGGGTCGATCGGGGGCGCGGGTATCGAGTCGTCAGCCGACCCGATCAGCGCGGATCAGTGGGAGTGACCGTGACCGGCGGCGGCCGGCTCCTCGTCTTCCTTCTTGTCCACGACGAGGGTCTCGGTGGTCAGGACCATCGAGGCGATCGAGGCGGCGTTGCGCAGCGCGGAGCGGGTGACCTTGACCGGGTCGATGACGCCGGCGCCGATGAGGTCGCCGTACTCGCCGGTCGCGGCGTTGAGGCCCTGACCCAGCGGCAGCTCGCTGACCTTGGAGACCGCGACGTAGCCCTCGAGGCCGGCGTTCTCGGCGATCCAGCGCAGCGGCTCGGCCGCGGCCTTGCGCACGATGTTCGCACCCACGGCCTCGTCACCCTCGAGCGAGAGCGAGTCGAGCACCTCGACGGCGTGCAGGAGCGCGGTGCCACCACCGGCGACGATGCCCTCCTCGATGGCCGCGCGGGTCGCGGAGATCGCGTCCTCGATGCGGTGCTTCTTCTCCTTGAGCTCGACCTCGGTGTGGGCACCGACCTTGATGACGCAGACGCCACCGGCGAGCTTGGCGATGCGCTCCTGGAGCTTCTCGCGGTCCCAGTCGGAGTCGGTGCGCTCGACCTCGGCGCGCAGCTGCGCGACGCGGTCGGTCACGGCCTGGTGCTCACCCTGGCCGTCGACGATGGTCGTGGCGTCCTTGGTGATGACGACGCGGCGGGCGCGACCGAGGTCCTCGAGGTTCGCCTGCGCCAGGGTCAGGCCGACCTCCTCGGCGATGACCTGACCGCCGGTGAGGATGGCCATGTCCTGGAGCATCGCCTTGCGACGGTCACCGAAGCCGGGCGCCTTGACGGCGGCGACGTTGAACGTGCCGCGGATCTTGTTGACGACCAGGGTCGAGAGGGCCTCTCCCTCGACGTCCTCGGCGATGATGACCAGCGGCTTGCCGGCCTGGACGACCTTCTCGAGCACCGGGAGCAGGTCCTGGATAGAGGAGATCTTGCCCTGGTTGATGAGGATGTACGGGTCGTCGAGGACCGCTTCCATCCGCTCGGTGTCGGTGACGAAGTAGCCGGAGATGTAGCCCTTGTCGAACTGCATGCCCTCGGTGAAGTCGAGCGCGGTCTCGGCGGTCGAGGACTCCTCGACGGTGATGACGCCGTCCTTGCCGACCTTGTCGAAGGCCTCGGCAATGGTCGCGCCGACACCGGCGTCCTGGGCGGAGAGGGCGGCGACGGAGGAGATCTCGTCCTTGCCGGCCACCTCGCGGGCGGTCTCGAGAAGACGGTCGTTGACGGCCTGGACGGCGGTGTCGATACCGCGCTTGAGCGCGGACGGAGCGGCGCCGGCAGCCACGTTGCGCAGGCCCTCCTTGACCATGGCCTGGGCCAGGACGGTCGCGGTGGTCGTGCCGTCACCGGCGACGTCGTTGGTCTTGGTGGCGACCTCCTTGGCGAGCTGGGCGCCGAGGTTCTCGTACGGGTCCTCGAGCTCGATCTCGCGGGCGATCGTCACACCGTCGTTGGTGATCGTCGGGGCGCCCCACGCCTTGTTGATGACCACGTTGCGGCCCTTGGGGCCGAGCGTGACCTTGACGGCGTTGGCGAGCTGGTCGACGCCTCGCTGGAGGGCGTCGCGGGCGGAGTCGTTGAACTCCAGTTCCTTGGCCATGGTGTGTCCTTGCGTGTCAGGGGTGGTGAAGGGAACGACGCCCCGGGGAGCCCACTCGGGCCGCCACCCGGGGCGTCGTCAAACGCTTGCGCGTGCGGAAGGTGCGATGCTCAGCCGACGATGGCGAGCACGTCGCGGGCGGAGAGGATCAGGTACTCCTCGCCACCGACCTTGACCTCGGTGCCGCCGTACTTGGAGTAGATGACGCGGTCGCCGACGGAGATGTCCATCGGGATGCGGTCACCCTCCTCGCCGAAGCGGCCGGGGCCGACAGCGAGGACCTCGCCCTCCTGCGGCTTCTCCTTGGCGGTGTCCGGGATGACCAGACCGGAAGCAGTGGTCTGCTCGGCCTCGACCAGCTTGACGACGATACGGTCCTCGAGCGGCTTGATGGAAACCGACACGATGACTCCTTCCCTCGTGGGATGGGACCCGGCCTCATGCCGTGCCCCATGGAAATGTCCGGGTTTGGTGGCCTGGACGGGTGGTCGCCGTCGCGGGGGTCGACCTGGTCCTGACCATTGGCACTCACATGGTGCGAGTGCCAAGTACGAATCTATGCCGCGATTGGCACTCGGTCAACCTGAGTGCCAACTCGTGTTGCGGAGCGCAGTCGGGAGACAATGCCGCGGTGAAGGTGGAAACGGTGCGATGGCTGGCCTCAACCGAAGGCCAAGGTGTCCTTTCCGCTCTCCCCGATTATCGCGACTCCGATGTGTTCGCCTTGACGAGCGGGCTGCGCGAGGCCGGTCTGGACGCCGACCAGGTCGCCGCCACCCTGACCCAGAAGCGACTGCGCGAACGGGCACAGGACAAGTTCGGTGAGTTCGCCGAGGGCATGCTCTTCACCGCCGACGGACTCGAGCAGGCCACCCGACTGCAGCTCGCGGCCCAGCACGGCGGGCGGTTCGCGAAGGCGTCCACCGCCCAGGTGTACGACCTCGGCTGCGGCATCGGTGCGGACGCGATCGCCCTGTCCGCGCTCGGCGTCACGGTGCACGCGGTCGACGCCGACCCCGTCACCGCCGCGATCGCCGACGTCAACCTGCGTCCGTGGCCGGACTCGCGCGCCCACG